>JBDSBE010000027.1:0-114011 GCA_039921745.1 Ilumatobacteraceae bacterium
TGTTCGGCTATCCCTTCGGCATCTCGCTTCGCGACCTCGACGGCGAATCGACCCACGCCCTGTTGCTCGTCGTCGCGATCGGCTTGGCCGTCGTGGCCGTCTGGGCGTGGACCCGCAACAAACCACGAGATACCGCGATGGCCGGGGCGTTGAGCACCGGCATGGTCGCCTGGTACCTGTTGTCCGACACCGCCCCGAGCTGGCTGCCGAACACGATGCCGTACGCGATCGTGATCATCGTGCTCGTGTTCGCCAGCCAACGGCTGCGAATGCCGGCCGCCGACGGGCTGGTGTACCGCAAGGGCGGCACCTGAGGACCCATCCCGGGTGGCGATGACCGGTCGGGCCGGCCGGTCACCGGACGATGAACCGTTGTGTCCTGCGGCCGCTCGCCGATCTTCGGTGTTCGGTTTGTGACGTGTATCAGCGCAACAACCTGGACATCCGCCCTGCGGGTGAACTGATTCAGACGTCGAGGACCCACTGGGTTTCCGGGCGTCTCTGCACCTCCTCCCTCGAGAGTTCTGATGTCTTCTCCCACTTCCGTTCTGTCTTCCGCGCGCGCCAGTGGCGTGCTGCAGTGTGATCAATGGATCCGAAACCCTCGCACCGACCTGCTGTCCGGGCTCGTCGTCGCATTGGCGCTGATTCCCGAAGCGATTTCGTTCTCGATCATCGCCGGGGTCGACCCGAAGGTCGGGTTGTACGCCTCGTTCTCAATCGCGATCATCATCTCGTTCTCCGGCGGGCGGCCCGGCATGATTTCGGCGGCGACCGGGGCGATGGCGCTCGTACTCGTCCCGCTCGTCGAGAACCACGGGACGAGTACCTGTTCGGCGCCACGATCCTGGCCGGCCTGATCGAGGTCGGGTTCGGCTATCTCGGCGTCGGAGAACTGATGCGATTCGTGCCGCGAACGGTCATGATCGGCTTCGTCAACGCACTCGCGATCTTGATCTTCATGGCGCAAATTCCCCACATCTTGCTGAGCGACGATGCGTCCGGCAACCAGCGGCTCCTCGCCAACAGCCTCGCCATCATCGCCGGTCTCGTCGTCATCTACGGCTTGCCGCGCATCACGAAGACCGTTCCGTCTCCGCTCGCTGCGATCGCGTTGATCACGGGTGCTGCGATGGTCTGGCGACTCGATCTCCCGACGGTGGGCGACATGGGCGAACTCCCGAGCTCGCTCCCGTTCGTGGCGCTCCCCGACCTGCCGGTTGCGTTCGAGACCCTGGCCATCATCTTCCCCGTGGCATTCACCCTGGCGCTCGTCGGGCTGCTCGAGTCGCTCCTGACCGCGCAGCTGCTCGACGATCTCACCGACACCGGATCGGACAAGAACACCGAGGCTCGCGGCCAGGGCGTCGCCAATGTGGCCACCGGCTGCCTCGGCGGCATGGCCGGATGCGCGATGATCGGACAGTCGATGATCAACTTCCGATCGGGCGGCCGGACCCGGCTCTCGACACTCGCCTCCGGCGTCTTCCTCCTCGTCCTGATCCTCGCACTCGGCGACCTCGTCGCCCAGATCCCGATGGCCGCGCTGGTCGCCGTCATGATCATGGTGTCGGTCGGTACGTTCGACTGGCGCAGCATCAGCCCATCGACAATCAAGGCGCACCCGATCACCGAGACGGTGATCCTGGCAGCCACCGTGCTGATCGTCGTGTTCACGCATAACCTCGCCTACGGCGTCGCGGCCGGGGTCGTGCTCTCGGCGGTGTTCTTCGCCCGCCACGTCAGCGACCTCGTGAAGGTGACCAGCGTCGTCGACCCGGACAACGTCGAGCGGCTCTACGCCGTCACCGGCGAACTGTTCTTTGCCTCCACCCATGACATCGTGCACAGCTTCGACTACGACGCAGTCGAGGTGAAGCGGGTCGAGATCGACCTGACCCACGCCCGCATCTGGGACACGTCAGCGGTTGCTGCGCTGGACACGGTCGTGACCAAGTTCGAGCAGCGTGGCATCGACGCCGAGCTGATCGGCATGAACCGTCATGCCGCCCGGCTCCACGCCAGCACGACCGGGAACGTCACCGTCCACTGACACCGGCAGCCCCGGTCACCCGGGATGGTCGGGCGAGACGAAGATGCAGAACGGATGCCCCGCCGGGTCCGCGAACACGACCAACGGTTCCTCCGGGTCGGTCGAGCGGTCGTCCACCAATGCGGCACCCAGCGACAGGGCCCGGCCGCGCTGCTCGGTGAGCTGCGTGATGTCTGCGACCGTCAGGTCGAGGTGCAGCTGCTGCGGAACCGAGGAGTCCGGCCACGTCGACGGAGCGAGCTCGGTGACCTGCTGGATCGCCACTCGGGCGACACCGCCCCGGTCGCAGAGCACCAGCCAGTCCTGTCCGCGCTCATCTGGTCGGTCGTCGGCCGGCGGCTCGTCACCGTCCCGATACCGGTAGCCGAGGAGCTGCCGATAGAACTCGCCGAGCAGCCGTGCGTCGGGCGCGTCCACGACCACGGCGCGCAGGGAGGGAAACGACTCGATCACCCCCCGATCCTCCCACGCCCGCCACCCAGCGGCCGGACCTGGTCCGACCCTGGGCCGAAACGTTCAGCGTTCTGCGATTGCTTGGACTTCGATGCCGCCTCGTGGCCGCTGGGTCAGCGTGACCTTCACCCATCGCGGTTCGGCGGTCGAACTGATCTCCGACGCGATCTCGGCCGCGAGTGCCTCCGCGAACACGGCTCGGTCACGAAAGCCCCACAGGTAGAGCTTCAAACTCTTGGACTCGACACACCAGGATCCGGGCTCGTACTCGATCACGACCGTCGACAGGTCCGGCTGCTCGGTAACCGGGCACATCGACGCCAGTTCGTCGCTCGTGAAGCGCACCGAGGTCACGTGGGCCGGGGCCGGAAATACCTCGACGTGGTCGATCGCGTGCCGGACGGTGTTGCCGAGCACGTGCAGGCCTGACGATTCGGGAGACGGCATCCCAGCAGGCTACGCACGCTCGTGTGATGTCAGGCCTCGTGGTCCGCGCCGGGAATCGGACGGATACGGTGGCGGAATGATCGACGAGCTGATCCAGCGAGCGCCGAAGGTGTTGCTCCACGACCACCTCGACGGCGGGCTTCGCCCGGCGACCGTCATCGAACTCGCTGCCGAGTACGGGTACGACGGCCTCCCGACGTCCGACGTCGCCGAGCTCCAGACCTGGTTCAATCGTGGCGCCAAGCGCAACGACCTCGTGCTGTACCTGGAGACGTTCGCCCACACGGTCGGCGTGATGCAGCACCGGGATGCGATCGAGCGGGTGGCGTTCGAGTGCGCCCAGGATCTGGCCGCTGACGGCGTCGTGTACGCAGAGGTGCGGATGGCGCCTGAGCTCTGCATCGAACAGGGGCTCACGCTGCAGGAGGTCCTCGATGCGATCCTGAGCGGCTTCGAACGCGCAGCAGCCGGCACCGACCTCACGATCTACACGATCTGCTCGGCGATGCGCACGGCCGCAGTGAGCCGGGAGATCGCAGAACTGGCGGTCGCAAACCGAGATCGGGGCGTCGTTGGTTTCGACATCGCGGGCGCCGAAGCCGGCTACCCGCCATCGCGTCACCTCGATGCGTTTCAGTACATCGCCAGAGAGAATTTTCATTCGACCATCCACGCAGGTGAGGCGTTCGGTCTCCCGTCGATCTGGGAGGCGATCCAGTACTGCGGGGCGGCTCGGCTCGGCCACGGCGTGCGAATCATCGACGACATCACCGGATCGGCCGGCGAGGAGCACCTCGGCAGGTTGGCCGAGTTCGTGCGGGACCGCCGGATCTGCCTCGAACTCTGCCCGACCTCGAACATGAACACCGGTGTCGTCGACTCGATTGCCGAACACCCGATCGGCATGTTGCGTCGACTGCGATTCCGCGTCACGGTCAACACGGACAATCGGCTCATGAGCGACACGTCGATGAGCAATGAGATGCGCCAGCTGCACCGGTCGTTCGGCTGGGGCATGGCCGATTTCGAGTGGCTCACCATCAACGCGATGAAATCTGCGTTCGCCCCGTTCCCCGAGCGGCTCAAGATCATCAACGGATTCATCAAGCCCCGATACGCGCTCCTCAACGCCGAACAGTCGATGGGTGCGATCTCATGACCGTCGAAGTCACCCTCGTCGACCACCCGCTCGTCGCTGCCACCATGCGGGGGCTGCGCCCCCGGACCCCATCATCGCCAGGCTCGCTGGCGCTCGCGATGGCGATCAGCGACGCCCACGAACGGAGCGCCCGATGACCGTCGAAGTCACCCTCGTCGACCACCCGCTCGTCGCTGACTCCCTCGCTCGGATTCGTGACCGGGACACGCCGAACCCGCTGTTCCGCACCAACCTCGAACGGATCGGCACGCTGCTGCTGGCCGAAGCCACCAAGATGCTGCCGACCGTCGAGGGCACGGTCGAAACCCCGATCACCACGGCCAACGTGCGGAGACTGGCCGTCCAACCGGTCATCGTCCCGGTTCTGCGGGCCGGCCTCGGCTTCGTCCACGCCGCTCAGGAACTGATGCCGATCGCAGACGTCGGGTTCATCGGGATCTCCCGGGACGAGGAGACGTTCGAGCCCAAGCCGTACGTCAACAAGCTCCCCGAATCACTGGCGGGCCGACCGGTGATCGTCATCGACCCGATGCTCGCCACCGGCGGCTCGCTGGTCCGCACGATCGAACTGCTCGTCGAGCGCGGCGCCCAGACCCCGATCACGGTCGTGTGCGCGCTCGCTGCCCCCGAGGGGCTCCAACGCCTGCGTGATGAAGGCCTCGATCTGCACGTGTTCACCGGGGCGATCGACGACCATCTGAACGACAATGCGTACATCGTGCCGGGCCTCGGTGACGCCGGCGACCGCCAGTTCGGCAGTGGTGTCTGACCCACCGGTCGTCGATGTCGGCGACCGGACCAATCGGTGGCACGGCACGGCAGCCGCTGCGGCGCTCGCGCTCGTCGTCGGTGCGATGACGGCTGCGATGTTCGCATCCCAACGGGCCGGTCACTGGTGGGGTGACGACTGGGCGCTGTACATCCGTCAGGCGCAGGGTCTGCTCGACGGGTCGACCCGGGTGGTGACGGAACAGAACTCGTTCGCCGTGGAGATGTCACGCGGCCCGGCATTCAGTCCGCCGCTGTATCCCTGGGGGTTTCCGATCATCCTGGCTCCGTTCGTGGCCGTCGTCGGGGCCGACGTCGACCGGCTCGCGATCGTGCTGATCCTGTGTGCCGCGGTCTTCGCCTGCTGCTGGTTCGCACTCGCACGGACCCGGATCGGTGCGCCGGCGGCCCTGGTGGGGGTCGTCGCAGTGACGATCACCCCACTCCTGCTCGGGTGGACAGAGCTGATCCAATCCGAGTGGCCGTTTCTCGCCGTGTCCGGGATCGCCCTCGTCGTGCTCGACCGACAGGTGCGCGTCGGCACCCTCACCGATATCGCGGCACCGTTCGCGCCGCTCGTGGGGGTCGGCTTGGCAGCTGCCGCAGCCTTCACGGTACGACGCGAAGGCCTGGCGATGATCGCCGCCATCGTCGCGGCCCAACTGGCTGCGCTCGCAACCCGGGACGCGATCGATCTCTGGCGCGACCCGAACCGCACCCGGCTGCTCGTCCGACTGGTCACGCCGCACGCCGCCGCAGTCGCGGTCGTGGTCACACTGCAGGCGGCCCTGCCGAGCACGCTGGTCCCGCAGTACTCGGGTACCACGCTCGGGAACGTGTGGAGGTTCCGACGCAACCTCGTCGACAACCTGGCCGAAGTCGCGGGGCTGAAACGCACCTGGCAGGACGACCCGGTGGTGGTCGGCAGCTCGACCCTCGGTTGGATCGCGGTGATCTCGTTCCTGGCACTCGGGGCCGCCGGGATCGTGCTCGCGATCGTCGTCTTCCGCCGGCGTGACCTCCATCTCGTCGGATACATCGCCGCCGCCCTTGCGATCGGGGGCAGTTTCCGCTCACCGATCAACCGGTACGTCTGCACGATCGCGCCGCTTCTCGTCCTGCTCGGTCTGGGTGCGATCGCCGCAGCGGCCCGGCTGACCCCGTGGCGGCACACCGCGACGATCGTCGTCACGCTCGCCGCCAGTCTCCTCGCGACCGGAAACGTGATCCAGGCTCGGACCAGGATCGAGAACGCCGAGGCGGTTGCCGACTCGATCGAGTGGGGTCCGACCCATCCCGACGCGATCGCGATGTTCGACGCCGTCGTGCAACTCACCGACGCAGACGACGTGGTCGCCGCGCCGAAGGCTCGCGCCATGATGTTGGAGACCGATCGGCTCGCCGTGCAGGTCGACGACAATCGACCGATCCCCGAGACGGTGACGATCGCGCTGGTGGTGACCGAACAGAGCAGCGATCTCGCGTCAGCGCTCTCGGCACCCGGCAGCGGGTACACCACCGTGTGGGAGAACAGGCGATTCCAGCTGTTCGAACCCGCCAGATGACGCGCCGCTGTGGTCAGCCGAGCAACGCAGCGAGCGCGGCGACGAACGGTGCTGGATCTTCGTCGACTGCCTCGCCGTACAGCTTGACCTTGGGCTCGGTGCCGCTCGGGCGGATCTGGACCCGCACTCCGCCGTCGAGTTCGAACCGCAGCAAGTTGGCCTCCGGGTACTCCTCGGTCGCCAGCACGGCGCGACCGCCGATGTGTGCGGGTGGGTTCTCGCGCAGCGCGACCACCTGCGCAGCCGCCGCATCGGCGTCCATCCGAACCGATGCGTCGGCCAACACGTGTCGGCCGTACCTCGTCGCAATGTCATCGAGCCAACCCTGCATCGTGCGGCCGTCGGCGGCGGCTGCGGCAGCCATCTCGGCGAACAGCACGGCGGCTGAGATGCCGTCCTTGTCCAGCGGTCGCCGGGCGACGAGATATCCGAGCGCCTGCTCGTAGCCCAGCACGAAGTCGAGATGGGGGCGTTCCAGGACCTCCCGGGCGATCCATTTGAACCCGGTGAAGGTCTCGACCGAGTGGACGCCGTGCGCAGCCGCCATCTTCGCGAGGAGCGACGACGACACCAGCGTGGTGACCACGAGTCGATCGGGGCCGTCGGAGCATTCGAGCAGATAGTCGGCGAACAGCCAGCCGATCTCGTCGCCGCCGAGCCGCCGCCACGTTCCGTCAGGTTGCGGAATGGCCGCGGCCAGACGATCGGCGTCCGGATCGTTCGCCAGCGCCAAGACCGCCCCGGATGACGACGCCCTCTCGATCAGCAGATCCATCGCCCCGGGTTCTTCGGGATTGGGGAACGACACGGTCGGGAACGTGCCGTCGGGCTCGAACTGCTCGGCGACCACGATCGGCTCGGGGAGGCCGGCTGCCGCGAACGCCCGCACGATCGTGGCGCCGCCGACACCGTGCATCGCCGTGTACGCGACGGGCAGTCCAGCGAGGTCAGGTCGGCGCCGAACGGCGGGAAGCGCAGCCAGGTACGCGTCGAACAACTCGTCGCCGACGGTGCTGATCAGCGGGTGGCTGTCGGACTCGAGCTCGACCGTGGTGGGGTCGTACCGGTCGATGCAATCGGCGATGCCGGCGTCATGGGGTGGCACGATCTGGGCGCCGTCGGCGAGGTAGACCTTGTAGCCGTTGTCGGCGGGCGGATTGTGGGAGGCGGTGACCACCACTCCGGCGGCGGCGTCGAGCCCGGTGATCGACCAGGCCACCACGGGCGTCGGCACGAACTGGTCGAACAGCATCGCCCGGATGCCGTGGGCTGCCATGACTCGGGCAGTGTCTGAAGCGAACACGTCACTTTTGCGTCGCGCGTCGAACCCGATCACGACGCCGCGATCGGCCGCCCCGGGGTCGGTGTCGAGGAGGTAGCGAGCGAGCCCGGCTGCGGCCTGACGGACGACGAGTCGGTTCATCCGGTTCGGGCCGGCGCCCACTGCGGCGCGGAGGCCCGCAGTGCCGAACTGGAGCCGTCCGTCGAAGCGTTCGACGAGTTCGTTGCGCGGTCCGTCGATCAACGCCTGGAGTTCGGCTCGGATGTCGTCGTCCGGTTCCGCCGCGAGCCACCGCCGGGCGACGTCGTCGAGGTTGTCTGCTGTCACCCCACCAATGTACGCAGCTCGACCAGAGGCCGAGGTCCGACGTGGGAGATGACCTCCGATGCCGCCAGTGATCCGAGCCGACCGCAGCGAGCCAGCGGCTCACCCCTCGTGATGCCGAACATGAACCCGGCTGCGTACAGGTCGCCCGCTCCGGTCGTGTCGACGACGCGGCGCACCGGATGGGCCGGAATCGAGATCAGATCGTCCCCCGTGATGATCACCGAGCCCTCGGCGCCGACCGTGACGGCGGCGAACTGGCAGTGACGCCGCAGCTCGCTGACCGCCTCGTCGAATGTCTCGGTCTCGTACAGCGAGATCAGCTCGGCCTCGTTGCCGAAGAGCAGGTCGACATCGTCTGCGACGAGGGCGCGGAAGTCGTCACGATGACGGTCGACGCAGAACGAATCCGACAGGGTGAGCGACACCATCCCGCCGGCGTCGTGGGCGATCCCGGCGGCGTGCCGGAACGCCGCCTTCGCCTCGTCACGATCGAACAGGTACCCCTCCATGTAGAGCACCTTGCCGGCTGCGATCGCAGCGTCGTCGACATCCTCAACCCCCAGCAGGCTCGAAGCCCCGAGGAATGTGTTCATCGTGCGCTCGGCGTCGGGGGTCACGACGATGATGCAACGCCCGGTCGGGGTGTCGGCGTCGTGCGCTCCGGGGCGGAACTGGACCCCCACCGCCAGGAGGTCGTGGCCGAACACCTGCCCCAGTTCATCGCTGGCGACCTTGCCGATGTATGCGGCCCGCCCGCCGAAACTGGCGACCCCGCACATGGTGTTGGCCGCCGAGCCCCCGCTCATCTCGACCGCCGAGCCGAGCGCCGTGTACAACTCCAGCGCGCGGTCTGTGTCGATCAGGTCCATCCAACCCTTCGTGAGCTGGTGTTCTTCGAGAAAATCGTCCTGCGCGTGGGCGATCACATCAACCAGGGCGTTGCCGATCCCGACCACGTCGAACGGTGCGTCGGTGCGGGCCAGCAGGCGCTCGATGTCCACGAGCGGGCACGCTACCGCGGGATGTCGTCCCACCCGGCCGATACCCTCCGCGAAGTGAGCGACCCCCAAACCCTCGATCCGTATCGTCTGCCGAGGCACACCCGCCCGAGCCGATACGAGCTGACCCTGCAACCCGATCTCGACGCCGGAACGTTCCAGGGATCGGTCACGATCTCCATCGCCACGGGCGATGCCGTGGACGAACTCGTCCTGAACGCGATCGAACTCGAGATCGACCGGTGTGAGTTCGACGGTGACGTCGCCCCGTTCGAGCTCACCGAGTCGACCGAACGGATGATCGTGCGGCCGCCCGACGGCGTCGAGGTCGGCGACCATCGTCTGCGGATCGAGTTTCGTGGCGTCCTCAACGACCAGCTGCGCGGCTTCTACCGGAGCACGTATCGCGACATCGACGGCTCCGACCGGGTGATCGCCACCACGCAGATGCAGTCCACCGACTGCCGGCGGGTGTTCCCGTGCTGGGACGAACCCGATTTCAAGGCCGTGTTCGCGGTCACGCTCGTCGTCGAGCCAGGCCTGATGGCGGTGTCGAACGGAGCCGTGGTCAGCGAGACCGAGACCGCGGCCGGCATGATCGAGGTCCGGTTCACCGACACCATGGTGATGAGCTCGTACCTCGTTGCCTTCGTCGTGGGGCCACTGGAAGCAACCGACTGGCACGACGCCGACGGGATTCCCGTCCGGGTCGTGTACGTGCCGGGCAAGGGCGACCTGACGGGCTTCGCGCTCGACGTCGCAACGTTCTCCCTGCGCTGGTTCCAGGACTACTACGGCATTCCCTACCCGGGCGACAAGGTCGATCTGCTGGCGCTCCCCGATTTCGCTGCGGGAGCGATGGAGAACCTCGGATGCATCACGTTCCGAGAGAACCTCCTCCTGGTGCATCCGACCGACGCAACGCAGTCGGAACGCCAGCTCGTGGCCGACGTGATCGCGCACGAGCTGGCGCACATGTGGTTCGGCGATCTGGTGACGATGAGCTGGTGGAACGGCATCTGGCTCAACGAGGCGTTCGCGACGTTCATGGAGATCGCGGCATGTGATGCGTTCCGGCCCGCGTGGGAGCGATGGACGTTCTTCGGCCTGGAACGCAGCGCAGCATTCGAGGTCGATGCGCTGTCGTCGACGCGATCGGTCGAGTTCGAGGTCCGCTCGCCTGCCGACTGCGAAGGCATGTTCGACGTCCTCACCTACCAGAAGGGTGGCGCGCTCCTACGAATGCTCGAGCAGTTCCTCGGTGCTGACCGATTCCGCGACGGCGTCGGGCACTATCTGCGATCGCACGCGTACGGCAACACCGAGACCGGTGACCTCTGGGATTCGATCGAGCACACCTCCGCCGAACCAGTCCGCCGGATCATGGATTCGTGGATCTGGCAGCCCGGCTTCCCGCTCGTGTCGGCCTCGGTCGACGGAGATCAGCTCGTGTTGTCCCAACGCCGGTTCGCGTTCGATCCGGACGCCTCGTCGACCGCACGCTGGGCTGTCCCGGTGGCGGTTCGACAGGGAGCGGACGTCGTGACGGTGCTCCTCGACCGCGACGAGGTCCGCATGCCGCTCGGGGACGGGCCGGTCGTGGTCAACGCCGGCGGCCACGGGTTCTATCGCGTCTCGTACGCCGAACCACTCCGTGTCCGGCTCGCTCCGGACGTCGTGAGTGCGATGAGCACGCTCGAGCGGTACAACCTCGTGGACGATGCGATCAATGCGATGACGGCACGGACGCTCGATGCGATCGAGTTCGTCGGGCTGGTCGAGCGGTTCGGGGGCGAGCGCGAGTACGGCGTCTGGCAGGCGATCGCGATCGGTCTCCGTCAGGTCCGCCGGCTCGTGGTCGGCGACCCCGCCGCGCTGGCGTCACTCGAACAGCGGGTGACCGACCTCGCCGCTCCGGTTCTGGCCGCGCTGGGTGACCCCACGAGTGGTGAATCGGAGCTCACCGCCAAACTCCGTGGCCTGCTGATCGGTGTCGTCAGCGTGATCGGTGGGGATCGGGCTGCGCAGGCGACCGCTCGTCGGTACTACGAACAGTGGTCCGCCGACCCGTCGTCGGTCGACGCCGACCTGGCCGCCGCTTCGACATCGATCGTCGCCGCCACGGGCGATGTGGACGACTACGAGCGCATGATCGCCCAGTACCACGACGGTGCCACCCCCCAGGTGCAGCTCCGGCATCTCTACGCCCTTGCGGAGTTCGACGACTCCGACCTGATGGCCCGGACCTTGGCCATGGCGATGACCGACGACGTCAAGACGCAGAACGCCCCGTTCCTGCTGCGGGCGTCCATCGGGAACATCCATCACGGACGCCAGGCATGGGAGTTCGTCCGTCGGAACTGGGCCGAGATCAACGAACGGTTCCCGCGCAACACGATCTCCCGCGTGGTCGACACCGTGAAGCTGCTCGACCAACCTGGCGACATCGTCCAGTCGCGTGCGTTTTTCGCCGAGCACCCGATCGAGCAGGCGGCCAAGACGCTCGAACAGATCCTCGAGCGCCAAGCGGTCAACGCCGACGTCCGGGTCCACAATCAGGCTGGCCTCGTCCAAGCCCTCACCGCCTGATCGGGTCATTCGATTCGGGGCGCGCGGGTTACATCCCGGTCGCCACGAGGTCGCGAGGTTCACACGCAGCCTGCGAATCGCGCTGCGCCTTGGCGCGGTACATCGCCGAGTCGACGCGCCGCACGATCGACCACGGTCAGGTCTCTCGCCTCTGCGACCGTCGAGATCGGATCGAGGACCACGACGAACTCGTCACCGCCCATCCGGGCCGCCAGGTCGCCGTCCCGGAGACGAGACCGGAGTGACTGCGCAACGCCGGTCAGCACCGAATCGTCGGCCGCAGTCCGTGCGCGTCGTTGACCGCCTTGAACCCGTCCAGAGCGAGGGACAGCACGACGCGTTGCGGTGGTGGTGCCACTCGCCGTCGACCGTAGCGGCGATCATGACGATCGGCGCATCGAGAGCAGCTGCGGCGAGCTCGATCAGCGGGGCGAGATGTGGTCGGTTCTCGGCACCTTCGAGGTCGAAATGCCGGTCGGATTCGAGGTCGACGATGGGCTCGCGTTCCAACCGATCGGCGTCCGTCGAAGATCGGCTCACATGGGTCTCTTCGGCATCGATCGTCCGCAACTTGATGCGGCAATCGGCGATCGGCTGATCAGGGTCGGAGCGCACCCAACACCCGTTTCGCCCGATGTTCGAACACGATCGAGGTCTGCTCGTCGGTGACGTGCGGGGCGTTGGCCACTGCCGTGAGCACCGTCTCGCTCAGCGCCGCGATGCTCGCCACGCTGACATGGACGAGCACGTCGTACGCGCCGGTCAGCTTCGTCACCGCAATCGTCTCGTCGAGGGACCACACGGCTTCCATGAACTCGTCGACCGCGGCCGGGGTCTTGGGTTGCAGACGCACCGACACGAAGGCCTCCACGGTTCGGCCCAACGCCGACGGATCGACCTCGGCGTGATACCCCCTGATCACGCCCGTCGACTCGAGCGCGCGGACGCGGTGCAGCATCGTCGACGGCGACACACCGCAGACGCGTGCGAGCTCCTTGTTCGAGCGCCGCGCGTCGATTTGCAATTGGTCGAGGATTCGGAGATCTACTGCGTCGATGTTCGTCATATGTCCAAAACTGTAGGCAGATATGCGGTCCTCGACGGGCGACTTGCGTCAAATGCGTCACGATGGTCACATGGGGCAGACGAAAGGGACGCCGTGACCGACATTCCGAATCATCACCCCAGTGCCGGGTACCGGCTCACGGACCGCTACCGGCGATCGGACGGCTCGGTGCTCCTGACCGGGATCCAGGCGCTCGCTCGCATCCCGATCGAGCAGCTGCGCCGTGATCGCGCGAAGGGCCTCGACACCGCCGCGTTCCTGTCCGGCTATCCAGGCTCACCGCTCGGCGGTTTCGATCTGGAGATCGCGAGAGCGATCGCCATCGTTCCCGACCTCCCGATCGTCCACCAGCCGGCCGTCAACGAGGAACTGGGCGCCACGTCGGTGATGGGGTCACAGCTCGCCGCCGGGCGGCCGGACGCCACCCGCGATGGGGTCGTGGGGTTCTGGTACGGCAAGGCACCAGGGCTCGACCGAGCCGGCGATGCGCTCCGACACGGCGTGTTCGCCGGCGCCAGCCCGCTCGGGGGCGCCGTCGTGCTGGTCGGTGACGACCCGGCGTCGAAGTCGTCGACGATGCCGTCGTCGTCGGATGCCTCCCTCGTCGACCTGCACATGCCGATCCTCTACCCGGGCACCATGTCCGAGTGTGTCGAGCTCGGCCTGCATGCAGTGGCGATGTCGAGAGCGTCAGGGCTGTGGTCGGCGATGAAGATCGTGACGCCGGTCGCCGACGGCTCGGGGACCGTCGAGCTCCCGGTGCTCGACGCCGACCCTGTGATGCCGACGATCGAGATCAACGGGAAGCGCTGGGCCTGCACGCCGTCGGCCGAGTTCCTGGGCCCGCGCATGCTCGACATCGAGCGCGAGTTCCGTGAGGTCCGCATCCCGCTCGCTCAGCGGTACGGCGCCGAGAACCGACTCAACCGCGTCAGCGTCGATCCGTCCGACGCGTGGATCGGGTTGGTCGCCACCGGGTTCACGTACTACGAGATGCTGGATGCGCTGCGGCGACTCGGGCTCGACGGAGCGCAGGCCATCGCCGATGCCGGCATCAGGGTGCTCCAACTCCGGATGCCGGTCCCGTTCGATGCCGAACTCGTCCGCACCTTCGCGCGCGGCCTCCACGAGATCGTTGTCGTCGAGGAGAAGAACCCGACGCTCGAGTGGCTGATCAAGGACGCACTGTACGGACGCGGTCACCACCCGAACGTGGTCGGCAAGTTCCACGAAGACGGCACAGTCCTCATGCGGTCGTGGGGCCGGCTCGACGCAGATGCGATGATGCCCGGTCTGCGCAGCAGGCTCGCCGTCCGCGTCGGCGACCGACTCGCGCCGGAACCGTCACCCGACCGTGAACGGACGCTGATCCCGCTCACCGTGAACAGGACACCGTTCTTCTGTTCAGGCTGCCCACACAACTGGGGCACCAAGGCACCCGAAGGCGCGGTCGTCGGGGCGGGAACCGGTTGCCACGGCATGACCCTCCTCATGGACGAGGACCGGGTCGGGGAGACGATCGGCATCACAGCGATGGGCAACGAGGGCGCCCAGTGGATCGGCATGGCCCCGTTCGTCGAGACCGACCACATCTTCCAGAACTACGGCGACGGCACGTTCTTCCACTCGGCGCAGCTCGCACTCCAGTACTGCATCGGCGCCGGCATGAACATCACGTTCAAGATCCTCTACAACGGCACGGTCGCGATGACGGGCGGACAGGACTCCACCGCGCCGATCGCCGTGCCCGAACTGGTGACGATCCTGTTGGCGCACGGTGTCAGCAAGGTCGCGATCACCGCAGAAGACACGCACCGGTACGACGACGTCCGACTGCCTGACGGCGTCGTCGTGCACGACCGATCGGACATCATCGCGGTGCAGGTCGACCTGGCCTCCGTGCCAGGTGTCACCGTGCTGATCCATGACCAATTCTGCGCCGCGGAGCTGCGTCGCGACCGCAAGCGCGGCCGACTCACGATGCCGACCAAACGCGTCGTCATCAACCACCGGATCTGCGAAGGGTGCGGCGACTGCGGTGACGTGAGCAACTGTCTGTCGGTCCAACCGATCGACACGCCGCTCGGCCGGAAGACCTCGATCGACCAGGCGTCGTGCAACTTCGACTACTCGTGCGTCAAGGGTGACTGCCCCGCGTTCATGACGGTGGACCTCGATCCGGAGGCGGCGGCCGAGGCTCCTGGAGCGACGGCGCGACCCGACGGTGTGGTGCCCGATCCCTCGTTCGACACGACGATCGACCTGGTCAACCTTCGCCTGGCGGGCATCGGCGGTACCGGCGTCGTCACCGTGGCCCAGATCCTGTCGACGGCCGCGATGTTCGACGGCTGGCAGGTGCGCGGTCTCGACCAGACCGGGCTCAGCCAGAAGGCAGGGCCCGTGATCAGCGACGTGATCCTCGGCCGCCACGCCCACGGTTCGTCGAACGTCGTCGGTGACGGTCAGGCCGACCTGATCATCGCGTTCGACGAGCTGGTCGGTGCGAGCGCCGGGTCGATCTCAGCCGCCGATCCCGATCGCACCGTGGTGATCGCATCCTCCACCCACACGCCCACGGGCCGCATGATCTCGCATCCCGAGATCGCCTACCCCGACGACGCGATCGCCGGGCGTTTCGCGTCGACCACCCGAGCTGATGCGAACCGGTTCGTCGATGCAGCCTCGTTGGCGACGGTCCTGACGGGGAGTTCCGCGCAGGCCAACGTGTTCCTGCTCGGCGTTGCGGTCCAAGCCGGGCACGTGCCCGTGTCGGTTGGCTCCATCGAACGCGCGATCGACCTCAACGGCGTGGCCATCGATGCCAACCTCGCAGCGTTCGACTGGGGGCGGCGGTGGGCGCACGACCCGGTGACCGTCGAAAGGCTGGCCGCCGCCGCCCGCCCGACGCCCGCCCACCCGATGGTGACCGTTCCCGACCTCCCCCGCCGATTGGCCGACCGGATCGATCGGCACGAGTTCGACGTCGAACTTCGTGACGTCATCGAACTGCTCAGCGCCGACCTGGTCGGCTACCAGGACGTCGAGTACGCCGGCCGATTCCTCGACGCCGTCGACGAGGCCGCACACCATGAGCGGCGGGTGGCAGGAGCGAGCGGTGCGCTGACCGAAGCGGTCGCCCGGAACCTGCACAAGCTCATGGCGTACAAGGACGAATACGAGGTCGCACGCCTGCTCCTGCTCCCCGAGGCCGACGCCGGAGCCCGCGCGGTCGGCGGTGCGAAGGCGCCCGTCCGATGGCACCTTCACCCCCCGATGCTCAAGGCGTTCGGCATGGACTCGAAGATCGCGTTCGGCAGGTGGTCGACGCCCGCGTTCGCGACCCTGCGCCACGGAAAGCGGCTCCGCGGTACGCGCGCCGATCCGTTCGGGCGCACCACGATGCGTCGGACGGAGGCATCGCTGCCCAGAGAGTTCCTGGAGGCCATGGCGCAGGTGTACGCCGGACTGGATGTCGAGCGGATGTCCGCCGCACTCGACATCGCCCGCCTTCCGGACCTCATTCGCGGCTACGAGGAACTCAAGTTGCGTCGGGTCGCCGAATTCCGGGCGGAACTCACTCGCTTACTCGCCCGGTACCCCTCGGTGTGACAGCCCACCGGCGCCAGTTCGTGATCGTTTCGGGAAACGCCACCGTTTGGTTCTCGGCGCGACGGGTTCCTCGTCGTACCGTTGCAGCATGAGCACCGCAATCGTCCTGTCGGGCGGGGCGAACCTCGGGGCGGTCCACGTCGGAATGCTGCGAGCCCTGATCGAGCATCGCGTGACGCCGGACCTGATCGTCGGAACCTCGGTCGGTGCGCTCAACGGTGGGTACGTGTCGAGCCGATGGACACCGGCCGGCGTCGCTGGGCTCGACGATGTCTGGACAGCGCTACGCCGCTCCGAAGTGTTCCCGACCCGGCTGTTCGGCGGTCTGCTCGGCTTCATCGGACGATCCGATCATCTCGTCTCGAACGACCCGCTCCGGAACCTGGTCCGTACCCAGCTGCAGTTCGACCGCCTCGAACAGGCCCCGATCCCGATGCACGTGATCGCGACCGACCTGCTGACGGGCATCGACCGGCGGTTCTCCGCTGGGCCGGCTGACGAGGCGATCCTCGCCAGCTCGGCGATCCCCGCGATCTTTCCGCCCGTCGTGATCGACGGCATCCCGTACGTCGACGGCGGCGTCGTGGACAACACCCCGATCAGTCACGCCGCCGACCTCGGGGCATCGACGATCTGGGTGCTCCCGGCGGGCACTGCGTGCGGGCTCGCCGAGGCGCCCACGAGCGCGCTCGCCATCGCGCTGCAGGCCGTCAGCGTGTTGATCAACCGGCGGCTCCAACGCGACATCGAGCGCCTGCAGGGCCACTGCGACGTGCGGGTCCTGCCGCCGCTCTGCCCGGTCACGGTGTCGCCCACCGATTTCGGTCAGGCCCGCCAACTGATCGACCGGGCGTACCACCGTTCGATGGCAGCGCTCGACTCGCCCGACATGGCGCACGTCTGGCGGTCGGATGCGGCCGGCGTGCTCGATCACCCGCATCAGCAGGTCGACGCCGGCTGATCAGGACGCCGACCAGCCCACGTTGCCGGTTGTTCGGCCACCGTCGACCGCGTGCACGGTGATCGCGACCCGGGCCTGACCAGGTGCGACCACGACCCGCCGCCGGCCGAACCCCGACGACGAGCCCTCGACCGACTCGCCGTCGAGTTCGACCGTCTCGCCGTCGGCGTGGTCGACGATGATGTCGCGGCCCACTGGCGCGTCGGCGAACGGGGCATCGACCCGCCAGTACCAGGCACCGCCCGTTCGACCCGGCGTGAGGTACCGCTGCCCCACGTCGGCCAACAGCTCGATCGGCCGACCACGGTCGGCGAACGTCGCCAACTTGACGAACTCGGCGTGCGCCCATGCGAGCGGCATCGCCGAACCGGTCGGACGTCCTCTGACGAGGTATCGGTCGGGCACGTCGTCGCCGTCCCACACCTGTTCGGGGAACAGGCCACCGGGACCGGCCATCGCCAACATCGATTCGAGGAACGGCGTCGGATCGCGACCGGCCTGCGCCTCGAAGTGGCCGCGCTCTCCTGCCAGCAGCGGCCACGGCCGCCCGACCCCCGAGCCCTCGAACGGACTGCCGTCGGGCCGCTCGCCGTACCCGTCGCCGTTGTACCGCAGGTATGCCACGCCGGTCGGCAGCTCGACGGCGAGCAGGTCGTCGACGAGCGCGACGGTGTCCCGGATCCGGGGGTCGTCGGGGCGGCGCAGACCGAACCGGACGAGGGCGAGGAAATCGAGGGCGACGAGTTGGTCGGCGCGCACCTGCTCCCCGCTCCGATTGCGCACGTCGACGCGCCCGCACGCCGCCGGCGCATCGGCCGTCGAACCCAACCTGACGTAGTAGCCGGCGATGTCTCGACCGTCACAGAACTCGCCGCCTTCGACGTACAGCCAGTCCTCGATCCGTTCGTTCCAGTAGTCGGCAAGGCCGGTCACGTAGTCGGCCTCGACGTCGCTCAACCAGCGCGTCGAGGCGATGAGCGCAGCGACGATCGCAGCGACCGTGAACCCGTTGGTGCCGGCGTTCTCCTCCCATCGATCCTGCGGGCTCGCCGGCCCGTTGTGGACGAGGAACGACACCGCGCGCCTGACCATCCCCTTGACGGAGGCATCCTCGACGTCGACATCGAGGGCCGCCGCCAGCACCACCGGCAGTGCCACTTCGTCGAGCTGCAGGCCGGTCCAGAACGGCCGACCGTCGGAGTACGAGTTCTGCGCCCAGTGCCCATCGGCATACTGGGTCGCACACAGCCATTCGAGCGTACGGTGCGCCGCCGCGGCATCACCGACCGCCAGGCGACCGAGCGCGGTCTGCACGCTGTCACGGCTCCACACGAGGTGGTAGCCGCCGAGGTCGCCGCGGGTATTTCCCCACGGGATCGACAGGCTCGCGACACTTGCGCCCGGGAACGTCCGGTCCTCGTGGCAGGCGAGGACCGCCGCGGATCGCAGCACGTCGGAGGCCCACGACGACGCACCGGGGTCGATCGTGTCGTCGAACTGCGCCCAGTCGTCGAAGAACCGTTCCCGGATGAGATCGAAGCCGTCGGCCAGACTGCTGCGTGCGAGTGTCTCGGCGCCCTCGGGTCGCCGGCCGAACCCGAGCGCGAGGACCCCGGCCGGTGTGCCCACCTCGGCAGTCAGTGCCACGTTCCCATTCGGAGCCTCGTCGTACTCCCACGCCATGGATCCGTGCCCCGTGACGTCCTGCCAGCCGTCGCTGACCCCGACGAACCCGACGGAACGCCGGCGGAAGGGTACAGAGCCGATGAGGCAGAGCGCCGCGCTCCCGTCGTCTGCGCATGCGTGCAGCGAATCGTCGGCCCACGCCGTGTTCGTCGTCACGCCGAGGTGCGGGGCGACGATCACGTACAGTCCGTCGGCCTCACCGTCGAGCCGATACCTGATCATGACGCAGTCGCGCGCCGGGTCGATCACCCACTCGAGCGTCAACGTCCACCCGTCACCGCTGTGGGTCGTCGTCGGCACGAGGATCGCCGGCGACGGTGTCGAGACCGAGTACCGACTCGACCGTTTGACCTCGTTCCACGTTCCGTCCTTCGTGACGATGAATCCCACGTCACGCACCTGCGGTTCGCCCGTCGACGGCCAGTAGATCTCGTTGCCGATGCCGTGCCCGAGCGTGAGCCACACCCGGCTCGAACCCTCCAGCGCCGTCGTGACGACGTCCTTTGCACTCGACGTCCAGGTCGGCGGCACACCCGGAGATCCCAGGGCGATCGACATGTCCGCTACCAGCGCTCGGGGAGAGCCATCAGCGCAGACGACCGCAGGCTTGATCCATGGCGCTCACCTTGCCACGCCGACGCACGATCGACCGAGTTCGCGTTGCGGACGCGACAGGGGCCCGTCGGCGACGGGCCCCTGTCTTCGATCCGCTTCGTGGAGCTGAGGGGAATCGAACCCCTGACCTCGTCATTGCGAACGACGCGCTCTGCCAACTGAGCTACAGCCCCGAATTCGTTCGGGAGTGTATCGGCCCACAGCCGGGAGCAAACGGCCTACTGGTGCATCCAGTCGTGGCCCCACGCCCCCGCTTCACGTTGACGAGCCTGGGCCAGCATCCACATGTACCCGCAGAGGCCGAGGAACGCCGCAGCGAACAGCGAGAGCATCGTCGTGTCCTTGGTGGTCGCCGCCAGGAACAGCGTGCTTCCGGCTGCGAGCACGAGCATGAAGAGCACGTTCGAGCGGCGCCGACGAGTCTGGTCGCCGGTGGTGTTCCGGGCGACCTGGGTCTGACGCGGATGGTGCGGGCGGTTCCGGCTGCCGGCGGCTTCGCCGTGACTCCGGCGACGTGGGCTGTCGTCGCGGTGGCGTTCGGTGACCTCGCGCTGACGGTTCACGGCCGGACGCTGACGCGCCGACGCTTCGCGAACCTGACCCGAACTGCGCCCGCCGTGAGCGCCGTGGGCACGGGTTCCGCCCCGTCTGATCTGTGCGGCCTGAATGCCCGGTCGACCGGCCGCGGCCGGGCGATGGAGCGGCGACTGCGCCAACGGGCGGGCCATGCCGCCACGCGCCGAGGCGGTCGCCCGGTTCGGCACCGTGCTCTGCAGCCGATTGAGCTGGCGACGGAAGTCGGTCACCGAGGAGTTCGGTCGGTTCTCGATGCGCGACCGCAGCAGCGGGGGGATCAGAACGGCTGCCCAAGCGGCGGCGACGACCAGGAGGACGAGTTCGCCCATGTGTGACACATTCCTTCGTTCGTTGAGTGGGACACGTACATCGGTTCCGACCCACGCGGACCGAGAACAGCGTTGTATTACGATTCTACGACATTTGTGTCGCTGACGGCAACATGGGCTGTGGCATTCGTCACTGCGTCACGCTTCCGGTCGGCGGTACGTACCGGATCGGCCACCTGTCTTCTCCCACAGCGCCAGCTCCCCGATCGTCATCCCGCGGTCCGCCGACTTGCACATGTCGTAAATCGTGAGTGCGGCGGTCGAGCATGCGTGCAACGCCTCCATCTCGACCCCGGTCCGGTCGACGGTTTCGACGAACGCTTCTACCGCGACGTGATCATCACCGATGTCGAAGCTGACGGACACCGCCCCGACGAGGAGCGGATGACACAGCGGGATGAGGTCCGAGGTGCGCTTGGCAGCTTGGATCCCCGCGACGCGGGCCACGGCCAACACGTCGCCCTTCTTGACCTCCCGGTTCGCGATCGCCGCCGTCGTCTCGGGCTTCATGAACACCTTGCAGCGGGCGACCGCCCTGCGGTGCGTGGGCTCTTTCGGGGTGACGTCGACCATCCGGGCGTGGCCCATGGGGTCGAGGTGGGTGAACTCGAGATCGCTCATGCGGCAACCACCGTACTCGGCGGGCACCCGTCGAGTACCCGTCGCTCCGTGCGGTCAGCCGCCGATCTGGCTCATGCTGCGGCTCGGCCGCACGAACGTCACCTGGTTGATCTGGTGACCTGCCCACTTCGTGCCGACTGCGGCCGCGATCCGGGCTGCGAGTTGGTCGTCGGTCTCGCCGGCCCTCAGGGCGTCGCGCAGGTCGAACTCGTCGGTGGCGAACAGGCACGTCCGGAACTGACCGTCAGCGGTGAGCCTGACCCGATCGCAGTCGCCACAGAACGGCTTCGTCACCGTGGGGATCACACCGACCGTGCCCGCGCCGTCGAGATAGCGCCAGCGGTCGGCCGGGGCTGCACCGCGGGCGGGTACCAACTCCAGAGGCCACACCGATTCGAGCTGCGCGACGATCTCGTCCTGCCCGACCACCTGGCTCCGCTGCCATTCGTCGCTTGCGTCGAGCGGCATGAATTCGATGAACCGCACCTCGACGCCCTCGTCACGACCGAATCGAGCGAGCTCGATGATCTCGTCGTCGTTCGCTCCCCGTTCGATGACGGCGTTGATCTTGACGGGGTCGAACCCGGCGCTCTTGGCGGCCTCGATCCCCAAGAGCACGTTGTCGAGTTCGTCCCGACGCGTCATCCGGGCGAACTTCTCCCGAACGAGCGTGTCCAGGCTGATGTTGATCCGGTTGAGCCCTGCATCGCGCAGGTCGTGCGCAGAGTTGCGCAACGTCGCTCCGTTCGTCGTCATCGCGATGTCGACCCCGAGCGCGGACAACTTCGACACGAGCGTCGCGATGTGGGCCCGGACCGTCGGCTCCCCACCAGTCAGCCGAATTCCCTCGAACCCGTACCGCTGCACGCAGATCCGCGCCAATCGTTCGATCTCTTCGAAACTGAGAATCTCCGACCTCGGCATCCACTGCATGCCTTCCTCAGGCATGCAGTACGTGCAGCGAAAGTTGCAGCGATCGGTCACCGAGATCCGCAGGTCGCGCACGACCCGGTTGAACGGATCCACGAGATCGCGCGCAGCCGGGTTCGTCATCCTCCCAGCCTACGAGTCCGTCGGTCGTTGTTCGCGCCCGCAGCTCGCACGCCCGGGGTTCCTCAGCCGTGCAGCATGACGATCGCCACGTCGGTTCCGGGCTCGATCCCGTCGCCGTCGGGGACCACGGCGATCGCATCGGCGAGTGCGGTCGCCGCGAGTTGGTGACTGCCCTGCGCGCGAGCCGACGTGACGTGGCAGCGGCCGTCGTCACCGAATTCGGCGAGAACTCGCATGAGGTGCACCTTGCCGTCGGGCCGACGGGGCAGACCGTCGTCGGCGATCGCGATCAGGCTCGGACGGGCCAACCGTCGATACCCCATCATCCGACGCAACGCCGGTCGTGCGAGCATCTCGAAGCTGACCAGCGAGCTCACCGGATTTCCCGGCAACCCGAAGATCGGAATCCCGTCGAGGGTCCCGAACGCAAACGGCTTCGCCGGTTTGATCGCGATCTGCATCCAGTGCATGTCGGCGATTCGGCCGAGGACCGCCTTGACGACGTCATAGTCGCCCATACTCACCCCGCCGCTGCTCACGATCGCGTCGCAGGCGCCGGTCGCCTGGCGCAGCACGACCTCGAGCGCAGCTTCGTCGTCGCGCACGATGCCCATGTCGATCACCTCGCATCCGGCGTCTCGCAGCAGCCCGGCCAGCATCGTCCTGTTGCTCTCCCGAATCTGCCCGGGCGCGAGTGGCCCCCCGTCCTCGACGAGTTCGTCGCCGGTCGACAGCACCGCAACCCGGGCGCGTGGGTGGACGGAGACACTGCGGGCGTTGATGCTGGCGAGCACTCCGACGACCGTCGGGGTGACCACCGTGCCGGCAGCGAACACCAGATCTTGCGGTTGCACGTCGTCACCGGCGCGCCTGATCGCCGCTCCGGTCTCGACGGATGACCGGACACGGACGCGCTCGTCACCCACCCGCTCGGTCTCCTCCACCATGACGACCGCATCGGCGCCGGCGGGCATCGGCGCGCCCGTCATGATCCGGATCGCCTCACCGGGTTGCAGAACGTGATCGGTCGATGCGCCCGCGGCGACCTCGTCGACGACCGCCAGCACGACGTCGCCGCCGGCCGTGTCCGTCGCGATCACCGCGTAACCGTCGACCGCGGTGTTGTCGAACGGTGGCACCTGCTCGAGCGCGACCACATCGGCGGCGAGCACCAACCCGGCTGCGTCGGCGAACGACACGTCACGCGTCGGGAGTACGTCACACGCCCCGATCACGAACGATTGGGCATCTTCGAGGGGCGTCACATCGGGCACGGTACATCTCTGGGGCGAGCGGCGGCAGACTGGATCGATGATCGCCCACCGCGCCTTTCCAGCAGACGGATTCGCCGCCCGTTGGGGGACCGACGACGGCGTGCACGTCGAATCGCTGACACTTCGCTGGGAGAACGAGGGGTGGACCGCCGTCGGTGCCGTGGGGCGAGAAGACATCCAGTACGTGGTCCGGCTGACGGCCCGATGGGCCGTCAGTCAGTTTCTCCTGTTCCGCGACCTGGACGAGGCCGATCTCTGGTTGGGCACGGACGGTCACGGCCGTTGGGGCGAGGTCAACGGCGCCCATCGCACCGATCTCGACGGCGCGACCGACATCGCATTGGCAGTCACGCCGTTCACGCACACCGTGCCGATCCGGCGGTTGCCGCTCGCAATCGGTGACGGCGCAGAGTTGTCCGTGCTCGACGTCGATGTCGACACGCTCGGCGCGGTCTCGCGCCCGGTGGTCTACGAACGTCTCGCCGAGCGCCGGTGGCGGCATGAGATGAGTGGTGAGAGCGTGGAGTTCGACGTCGACGAGTACGGGCTCCCGCTCGACATTCCGGGTCGATTCCGGAGGCTGGAAGCGGGCGACAGCGACGGCGACGGCGACGGCGACGGCGGCTCGGCACACCACGACCGGTGACGAGCAACCGGTGGGCGCTCGACGGGTCGACTAGAGCCCGTCGATGTACCGGCGGATGTCGTCCGACATGTCGGGATGGCGCAGGGCGAACGCGATCGACGCTTCGAGAAACCCGACCGGGTTCCCGGTGTCGTAGCGTGCGGTTCGCGACACCACGCCGGAGAACGGGGACCGTGCGGCCTGTGCCCGGAGCGCATCGGTGAGCTGCAGTTCTCCCCCACTGCCCGGCGTGAGCGCCTCGATCTCGTCGAAGACATCCGGCGTGAGGACGTAGCGCCCGATCAGGATGAAGTCACTCGGCGCATCGTCGACCGGCGGCTTTTCCACCAGGTCGGCGACCGGGATCACGCCGTCGGCGTCGATCGGGCCGGACGGAGCGAGGACCCCGTACGAGCTCACCTGATCCTTCGGTACCTGCTTCACGCCGACGACACTGCCGCCAGTGTCCACGCACACGCCGTTCATCTGTACGAGCAGGGTCGAATCGCCCATCAGTTCATCTGGCAGCATCACCGCGAACGGATGGTCACCAACGGCATCGCGGGCACACCCCACGGCGTGACCGAGACCATGCGGGTTGTCCTGGTACACGATCGTGACCTGCCAGTCGCGACCGATCGCATCGAGTCGTTCGACGACGTCGTGTTTGCCGTTGTCCAGCAGGGCACGCCTGAGAGCAGGATCGCGAGCGAAGTAGCGCTCGATCGCCGGCTTGTCGCGACTGCTCACCACGACGATGTGGTCGATGCCTGCTCCGAGCGCCTCGTCGATGATGATCTGGATCGCGGGGGTGTCGCCGATCGGCATGAGTTCCTTCGGCACCGCCTTGGTCGCCGGCAGAAACCGCGTACCGAGACCGGCGGCCGGTATCACTGCGCTATGAACCTGCATCGAACCGACGCTACCGGTCACGCACGAAGCCGGGGAGCATGCCAGGTTCGCTCGATCGGGCGGTATCTTGCGAACTGCCATGCCCACATACGTGTACAAGTTCATCGACACCGGCGAGACGATCGAGGTCCAGCAGTCCTTCACCGCTGAGACGTTGACCGAGCACGCTCATCCCGAGACCGGCGAGCAGATGCCTGTGAAGAAGGTCTTTCTGCCGGTCGGCGTCACGTTCAAGGGCGACGGGTTCTACAAAACCGACAGTCGTGCATCAGCCAAGAAGTCGTCCAAGCGTGAGTCCGGCGACGGCGCGTCCAAGAGCGACAGCAGGTCCAACGGCGACAGCGCATCGAAGACCGACAGCGCTCCCAAGGGCGACTCGTCTTCCTCCAAGCAATCGGATTCGCCCTCCAAGCAATCGGATTCGCCCTCCAAGCAATCGGACTCGTCCTCGAAGCAGTCTGCGTCGAGCTCGACCTCGTCGAGCGACTGATGCTGATCCCGCTCAGCGATCGTGCGTCTGAGCTGGGAGCTGAGATCGGGATCATCGGCGGATCGGGTTTCTACGAGTTCATCGACGACGGCGTCGAGGTCGAGATCGATACACCGTTCGGTTCCCCGGCTGCCGCGGTGACGATCGGCGACGTGGCCGGCAGACGGGTTGCATTCCTACCGCGACACGGCCGCCGCCACGCATACGCCGCCCACCGGGTGCCATACCGGGCGAACATCTGGGCGATGGCGTCGTTGGGGATCCGGGCGGTGATCGGCCCCTGCTCGTGCGGGTCGTTGCAACCAGGCGTCCGCCCCGGCGATTTCGTCGTCGTCGATCAACTCGTCGACCGCACGACCGGACGGGCCGGGACGTATCACGACGTCGGAGCGCCCGAGGGCACCCCGGGTTCCGAAGGGTCGGTGCACCATCAGGCCTTCGCCGACCCGTACGACGCAGCCCTGCGCGCCCAACTCGTTCGCTCGGCGACGGCGACCGGCGCGACCGTGCGCGACGGCGGGACCATGGTGATCATCGACGGGCCGCGTTTTTCCACTCGCGCCGAGAGCGCTTGGTACCGCGCAATGGGCGGGACCGTGGTCAACATGACCGGCGCGCCCGAGGCCGCCCTCGCCGCTGAAGCCGGGATCCCGTACGCGACCGTGGCCCTCGTGACCGACGACGACGCCGGCATCGACGGTCACGAGCCGGTGACCATGGACGCCGTGCTCCGAGTGATGAGCTCGAACGTCGAGCGGCTGCGTGACGTGCTCGCGCACGCCATCCCCGAAATCATCGTGACCTGACGACCGGTCGTCGTCGACACTGTCACGACACCACCACGTCACCGGCGTCGTCACCATCACCATCACCGGCATCGTCACCGGCGGTGACAGCTTCCGATGGCGGGGCGATACCCTGCGCATTGCCGACTTCCCCTCCGCTGATCCAACAGGGAGGGTTCCGATGTCACCGCTCGCCACTGCTGGCGTGATCGTTCGTCGACACGTTGCCAGACGCCCGTGGCTGTACTGGCTGGTGGTCGCGGCCGCTGCACTCGGCGTCGCGGCGTCAGTGCTCCAGCACGTCGATCGCCTCGACGCTGCGCGATCTGCATGGGGTGAGACGACGACGGTGTGGACGGCGACCCAGGCGCTCGCCCCTGGGCAGCCGGTGGTCGCCGAGGCGACGGAGATGCCCGTTGCGATCGCGCCGCCACACCACCTCACGTCGATCGACGGTTTGACGATGAGACAGTCCGTCGGCGCCGGCGAGGTCATCGCCGACAGTGATGTCGTCGTCGGCGAGGGCCCGCTCGCGCTCACACCCACGGGCTGGCTGGCTGTGCCGATCGTCGAATCACCGACTTCTGGGGCCGCGATCGGTGATCGGGTCCACATCGCGAGCGACGGTTTCGTCATCACGACCGATGCACTCGTCGTCGGGTTCCACGATGACGTGACCGTGATCGCCGTGCCGGCGGCAGACGCGCCGTTCGTCCCGCCGGCAGCCGCGGCGGGGACCCTCACACTGCTGCGCGTGCCCTGACGTTCAACCGTGACACGCAACGGCGCGTTGGTGGACCGCCCTCAGCGGCCCAACTGCCGGCGATCTCGTCCACGACCGGTCCCATGATCGGATCACTCATGGTTCGAGTCTCGTGCGTCAGCGCCAGCCGGCTGCGACCACGACGAGGACCACGACCCCGAGTGCGATCCGATAGATCACGAAGGGGGCGAAGCTCCGGGTCCGAACCAGCCGGAGCGTTCCCCACACCGCGAGGAGGCCCGACAGGAAACTCGTGGCCACACCGACGAGCATCGGTGTGAGCAGACCGTCAGGAATGCCGTCGACGAAGAGGCCACCGACCTTGAGCACCACGGCGCCTGCGATCACGGGCATGCTCATCAGGAAACTGAGCCTGACGGCCGCATCTCGGTCGAATCCGATCCCGCGCGCCGCCGTCATCGTGATACCGGAACGCGAGGTGCCGGGGTTCAGCGCCAGGGCTTGCGCGGCGCCCACGATCAGTGCGTCGCGAGTCGAGAACTCCTCGACCTTGCGCTGTCCGACGGCCCGATCAGCCCACCACAGCACGACGCCGAACACGATCAGGGAGAGCGCGATCACGGTCGGCGTGCCCAATCGGTCGTCGATCCAGTTCTCGAACGCAGCACCGGCGAGCGCAGCGGGAATCGTCGCCACGACCAGCAGCCATGCGACGCGCCCGTCGGCGTCGACCGGGCGTTCCCGATTCCAGATCAGCCGCACGCCTTCGCGCACGTACCTGACGAGTTCGTGGCGGAAGTAGGCGATCACGGCAACGAGCGTGCCGAAGTGCAGCGCAACGTCGAACGCCTTCTGGATGCCTGGATCGTCGAAGTCGTTCCAACCCAGGAACCAGGGCACCAGCAACAGGTGCCCGCTCGAGGAGATCGGCAGGAACTCGGAGAATCCCTGCACGAGGCCGAGGACGATGGCGTGGAGGATCGGCATCGCCGCAGGACGGTACCGTCGTACGCTCGACAACGTGGCGATCCGACCGAGACGAAACCGGCGCCTGTTCGTCACCGGCGGCTCGGGTTTTTTGGGTCACCACATCGTCAACGGCCCGGCGTGTGAACCGTGGGAGGTCGTCGCGCCCGGTTCGCAGTCGCTCGATCTCCGGTTCCGTGACTCGGTGGTCGAGGTGATGCGCGCCTGGCGTCCCACCGCGGTGATCCACACGGCCTATCGGAAAGGTGATCGACGGTCGATCGTCGACGCATCCGAGAACGTCGCAATCGCTGCGCTGTCCGTGGGAGCTCGCTTGGTGCACGTCTCGACCGATGCGATTTTCGCCGGACAGCCCGCTCCGTACACCGAACTCGACCTGCCTCGACCGGTGCACGACTACGGCGTCGACAAGGCCGATGCCGAGGCCGTCGTCGTCGGGGTCGACCCGGCGGCCGTGGTGGTGCGTACGTCGCTGCTCGTCGGCACGACCGTGCTGTCCCACCACGAACTCGTCGTGCGCGACGCGATCTCCGGTGCGTCGCCGATCGCGTTCTTCGACGACGAGGTTCGCAGCCCACTGCTCGTCGGCGATCTCGCAGCGGCGCTCATCGACCTCGCCGGCATGCGGGGAGTCACCGGCGTCCTCAACGTTGCCGGTCCCGAGCCGATCAGTCGAACCGAGTTCGCCGTTCTGTCCGCACGTCGTCACGGCTGGGACGCATCGAAAATCCGATCGAGCACGATTGCGGAATCAGGGCTGACCCGTCCGTCGAACGTCGTCCTCGATTCCGGGCTGGCAGCGCGCCACGGGCTCGGTGTGCGGGGGCCGCGCGACTTGCAGTGAGTCGGTCGCTACTCGCCGCTCATCGTGACATCGTTGATCACGAGCGTGACGCCCGCCGCTCGCATCGGCAACCAATCGAGGTCGCCGCCGACCTCGACGATGTCCAGGAGCATGCGTTGCAGGGTGGATGCGATCGTGAACTCGCGGACCGGTTCGGCGAGTTGCCCGTCACGGATCATGAGACCAGCCGCACCGGTCGAGAAGTCGCCGCTGATGGTGTTGACGCCCGAATGGATTCCGGTCACGCTCTGAACCAGCAGGCCCTCGTCGATTCCGGCGATGATCTCCTGCTGTGATCGGGTGCCCGGTTGGAGCGACAGCGCGAGCGCGCCGACGCCGGGGGTTCCGCCGAATCCGCCACGAGTGGCATTTCCGGTCGACACGGTGCCTGCCCGACGCGCCGAGTACGAGTTGTGGGTGAACTGCTGCAGGACGCCCTGATCGATCAGCGAGTTCCGCCGGGCGGCGAGACCTTCGCCATCGACGTCGGTGGCGGTGTACGCCAGCGGGTTGGTCGGATCGTCGACGAGGGTGACGTGCGGTGAGGCGACGTCGTCGCCGAGGCGGTCCTTGAAGAGGCTGCGACCCTTGACCACCGCTTCCCCGTTCAGGGTCGACGAGATGATCCCCAGGAACTGCGCCGTCACGAACGGGTCGAGCACGACGGTGGTCCGCGACGACGCCGGCTTGCGGGCGCCGAGCAGGCGCGTTGCACGGTCGGACGCCTCTCGGGCGGCCCGTTCGAGATGGAGCACGGTCGGTGTCCTGCCGACACTGAACCCGAACCCCGTCTGGGTCTCGTCCCCGTCGTCGGCGAGGGTCGAAATGCTCACGTAGCAGCCGTTCTCGCGACCCCACTGACGGATGCCGGTCGTGGAGGCGACCGCCGCCTCGCCGTAGGCATCCGCGTAGTTCGAGTCGTCGATCCGCACTCGTGGGTCTGACGCCACGGTGAGCCGCTCGAGTTCCTTGGCCAGCTCGATCTTGCGGTCGGTCTCGAAGTCTGCGAGCTCGTCGTTCCACAGTGACTGATCGGTCGCGGCCACCCCGTCGGGCTCGGCGAGGCCGGCCCACTCGTCGACGGTGCCGAACTGCACGTTGTCGCGTGCCTCGGCCAAGACCTCGGCGACGGCCGCATGGTCGAGCGTGCCGGCGTACGCGAATCCGGTTCGACCATCCTGAATGATGCGGATGCCGATCCCCTCGGCCTGCGCGGCGACGAAGTGCTCCACTTCACCCTGGTAGACCCGCACGTCGGTGTCGCCGCCTCGTGACGCGAAGGCCTCGACCTGCTCCCCCGGCTGCGCCTGGGCCACGACGCGATCGACGATGTCGAGCAGGTCGCTCACGACGCAGTTCCCCGGCGTGGAGTCACGACACCACTCATGCTGCCGTCCCGCCGATGGTCATCGACTTGACGCGCAGCGTGGGCTGGCCGTCCCCGACCGGAACGCCCTGGCCGTCCTTGCCGCACGTGCCCGGGTTCCCCATCGCGAAGTCGCCGGCCAGCATGTCGATGTCGCGCAGGACCTGTGGGCCGTTGCCGATCAGGTTGCCTTCCCGCAGCGGCTCGGTGATCTCGCCGTTCTCGATCAGGTAGGCCTCGTTCATGCCGAACACGAAGTCGCCGGTGGCCGTGTTGACGCTGCCGCCTCCGAGATGGCTGACATAGACGCCCCGCTCGGTCGACGCCACGATGTCATCGGCGTCGTCAGGGCCGTCGAGCACGAAGGTGTTCGTCATCCGCACCATCGGAAGGTGCATGTAGCTCTGGCGACGGCCGTTGCCCGACGGAGCACGACCGTCGTTGCGGGATCGGATGTAGTCCCACATGTAGTCGGTCAGCACACCGTCCTCGATCAGCACGTTGCGTTGGGTCTGGTGCCCCTCGTCGTCGACTGCGAGCGTGCCCCACTCGCCGGCGAGCGTTCCGTCGTCGACGAGCGTCACGAGCGGGGACGCCACGAGCTCACCGACCTTGCCGGCGTACACCGACGAACCCTTCTGGATGTGATCGGCCTCGAGACCGTGGCCGCACGCCTCGTGGAACAGCACCCCACCGGTGCCGTTCTTGATCACCACGGGCATCGCACCGGACGGCGCGGGGCGGGCGTGGAGTTTGACGATCGCCTGACGCGAAGCATCGCGAGCGAGCGCCTCGACGTCGACGTAGCCCTCGTGGCTCGGGTCGAAGATCTCCCACCCGACGGTGTGACCCATCGACTGAAAACCGGTCTGCATGCCGCTGTCACCGTCGGCGACGACGCTGATCCGGGCCAGGACGCGAACGATGTCGTCGGTGACGTACACCCCGTCGCTGTTCGCGATCAGCACGTGCTTGCGACTGTCGCCGTAGCCGGCCGACACCTGCACGATCTCGCTGCCTGCCGATCGCGCTGCGTGATCGAATCGCTGGAGCAACTCGACCTTGGTGGCCTTCGGGACGGTCTCCGGATACCGACCGACCACGTTCACGGTCGGAGCCGTGTCGCGTTCCAGCGTGACGGTTCGGGTTCGGCCGTCACCCTGGCTCGCCGCCGCAGCTGCAGCCCGGGCGGCGTCGGCGAGGCCCCGTTCACTGAGATCGCTGGAGTGGGCGAACCCGGTGGTATCGCCCTTGATCACCCGGATCCCAGCACCCCGATCGCGCCCCGACGTGACCTGTTCGATCCTGCCGTCGTCCAGCGACACCGACGTGTTGCGCTTGTCTTCCGCGTAGATCTCCGCGAAGTCGGCGCCGGTTCGCAGCGCTGCCTCGAGCGTTCGTTCGATGACATCCTGATCGATCACGTGGTCGATCCTACGGGCACGACGATCGCACGGCCCGGTCGCGTTCACCACACACGTTCACGTTCACGACACACGACCACGTCACACGACCGTCACGTGCGCCGTCCGTGGTTCGACAGGTGGGGGGCGTTAGCGTGGCGACTCGTGAACGCAGCGGTCGGACTCAGAGGAGAGGCCAGGCTCGTCGTCGGCGAAACCGACACGGCCGTGGCCCTCGGTTCGGGTGACGTCGACGTGCTGGGCACGCCCCGCCTGGTGGCGCTGTTCGAACAGGCGACCGTCGATGCGTTGCGCGGTGTGCTCGACGACGGGCAGTCCTCGGTCGGGATGCGCGTCCAGGTCGACCATCTGCAACCGACGCCCGTCGGCGCCGAGGTCGTGGTCGAAGCGACGCTCGACAAGATCGAGGGTCGTCGGATCTCGTTCACGGTCACTGCATCGGATTCAGGTGGCCTGATCGCTGCCGGCAAGGTCACGCGGGTGACCATCGACATCGAGAAATTCATGTCGAAGTGCTGCAACGCCGACTGAATCTCCTGACACTCGCCCTGGCTGCCGTCGTCCTTCCTGCCTGCGCCGGCGTCGACGGCACCGAGCGTGGGGCGATCCGCGAGAACGTGATCGAACCTGGCATCACCGCCATGGATCAGTCACGCGAACTCGCGTGCGGCACCGATGCTCGGACGCTGCAGACCGCGCTGGATGCGTATGCCGCGCTGGAGGGATCACCCGCTCCGGACGAGGCCGCGCTGATCGCGAGCGGATTCTTGCGCGAGGAGTCTCCGGCGTGGGACGTCTCGGGCGGCATACTCGTCCCGCAATCCGATTCATGCGGCCCGGTGCCGGCCAACGCCACGGCATCGACCGTCGAGATCGTCACCGAGAAGGCCACGCTCACGGTCGCGGAGGTCCTGTCGACCTTCACCACTGACGACGTCGCGTCGTTCGGCGGCGACGCCTGCGCACAGCAGTTGGCCGTCGTGTTCGCCGGCGTGTCGTCGTACGTCGACGCGACCGGCACCGAGCCGGGCACCATCGATGATGTCGAGGCGGCCGGGTACTTCGCCGTGCCCGTCACCATGTGGCAGGTCGTCGACGATTCGATCCGCCCGGTCGCCGGGTCCGGCTGCCTCGACTTCATCGGAACGCCGGTGACCACTGACCCGTGACTCCCCCGCCGGACCGGACGTGCCATGACCGAGACGACGGTCGCCGTTGCTGTGTCACCGCCGGCTCGGGACCTGCCCTCCGGCTGCGTTCGAACGGCGATCACGGATAACGTCATCGACGTATGTTCCTCGAGCGCGTGAACGAGCCCGCCGATCTGCGTGGCTTGTCATACGACGAACTCGACGAACTCGCCGGCGAGGTTCGCGACTTCGTCGTCGAGGCGGTGTCGAAGAACAGCGGCCACTTGGGTTCGAACCTCGGCGCGGTCGAGTTGTCGCTGGCGCTCCACCGCGTGTTCGAATCGCCGACCGACGCGATCCTGTGGGACACCGGTCACCAGGCGTACGTCCACAAGATCGTCACAGGTCGGCGCCACCAATTCGATTCGTTGCGCCAGGCCGGCGGGTTGTCGGGGTACCCGAGCCGCGAGGAGAGTCGGCACGACCACATCGAGAACAGTCACGCCTCGACCGTGCTCAGCTACGCCTACGGGATGGCCGTCGCTCGCGACGCCGGCGTCGACGATCACCGCCACATCGTCGCGGTCATCGGCGATGGTGCGATGACGGGCGGCATGGCGTACGAGGCGATCAACAACCTCGGGCACAGCAAGCGGCGCGTCATCATCGTGCTCAACGACAACGGGCGCAGCTACGCCCCGACCGTGTCCAACCTCAGCGCGAACAGCCAGGGCACCGACGTCCGATCGCGACATCCGAGCCTCTCGTTGAAGCTGACCGACCGGCTCGCCCACGCACTGACCGACATCCGCCTCAACCCGGTGTACGTGCGTCGGCAGCGGCGGATCGAGGAGTTCCTCTCCAACCTGCCCAAGATCGGTCCGCAGGCCGAGAAGGCGATGGAGGGCTTCAAGGCCGGCGTGCGAGAGTTCCTCCAGCCCCCTGCGTTCTTCGAGTCGCTCGGCGTGAGGTACGTCGGCCCGGTGAACGGCCACGACATCGCTGAGATGGAAGCTGCGTTTCGCAATGCCGAGCAGCTCTCCGAAGAGGGGCCGATCGTCGTCCACGTGCTCACCCAGAAGGGGCGCGGCTACTCCCCCGCCGAGGACGACGACGAGAAGCACCTCCACGACGCACCCGTGTTCGACCCGCTCACCGGGCCGCCGAAAGCGGTGCCAACGGGCTACACCCAGGCGTTCGCAGAAGGTGTGATCAAGGTCGCCGAGAAAGATTCACGGATCGTCGCGATCACCGCTGCGATGCCCGGCCCGACCGGTCTGATCCCGTTCCAGGAGCACTTTCCGGACCGATTCTTCGACGTCGGGATCGCCGAACAGCACGCAGTCGCCGGTGCGGCGGGAATGGCGATGTCCGGTCTCCGACCCGTCGTCGCGATCTACTCGACCTTCCTCAACCGGGCCTGGGATCAGGTCGTCTACGACGTGGCGATGCATCGCCTGCCCGTGATCTTCTGTCTCGACCGGGCGGGCATCACCGGGCCAGACGGGCCCAGCCACCACGGTGTGTACGACATGGCACTCCTGTCGAAGGTGCCGGGCATGCGCGTCCTCGCGCCATCGAGCGCTCAGGAACTCCAGCAGATGCTCGATGACGCAATCACCCTGAACGACTCCGGGCCGGTTGCGATCCGGTACGCACGCGGCTCGGCGCGCCAGGTGGCCGAACACGAGGTCGGCAACGGGCTGCACGCCCGGCGGGCCCGTGCCGGCGGCGGCGAACTCTGCATCCTCGCCGTCGGCCGCATGGTCGAGAACGCGCTCAAGGCCGCCGAGGACCTCGCCGAGACCGGCGTGGACGCGACGGTCTGGGACGTCCGCAGCTGCGCGCCGCTCGACCCGGACATGATTCTCGATGCAGCTCGCCATCGCGCCGTCGTCACCGTGGAGGACGGCATCCGGGAGGGTGGCATCGGGATGACGATGCTCGACCAGATCGGCAACCACGCACCCGAGGTCCCGGTCGTCACGATCGGCGTCCCGACCCAGTTCGTGCCACACGGCGATTCGAAACAGATCATGGCGAAGTTCGGCATGGACGCCACCGGGATCGCGTCGATGTGTCGCCGGCTGCTCGACCACGTCGGGCGATGACCCGGTCGGTCAGCGACGATCTGGCGTTCGCCCTGTCACTGGCGGACGACGTCGATGCGTACACCTTGCCGCGTTTCGAGGCCGCCGACTTCACCCTCGGGTGGAAGGACGACCGCACCGAGGTGACCGAGGCGGACCGCGGCGCCGAATTGCTGCTCGCGGCAAGAGTGCTGGATCAGCGGCCTGACGATGCGTTCTTCGGCGAGGAACACGGCATCCAGGGCGCGCCCGATTCGCCGTGGCGGTGGATCGTCGATCCGATCGACGGCACGTCGGGGTTCGTCCGCGGAATACCGGTGTGGGCCACGCTGATCGCGCTCACGCATCCCGACCACGGGGTGTCCGTGGCCGTCGTGTCGGCGCCGGCGCTCAGGCACCGATGGTGGGCGTCGGCCGGCCACGGCGCGTTCGTCGACGGCCGACAGTGCCACGTCTCCGACGTCACCGACCTGGCATCCGCCCAGGTCAGCGTCACATTCAACAGCGGCTGGGACGAACTCGGTCTGACAGGTGAACTGGTGGCGATCGTCCACGAGGCCCGTCGGGCCCGTGGGTTCGGCGACTTCTGGCAGCACTGCCTCGTGGCCGAGGGCGCGCTCGACCTCGCCGTCGATGCGGTCGGGGTCGCCACGTACGACATCGCAGCGGTGCGGTTGATCGTCGAGGAAGCCGGTGGCACGTTCACCGACCGCTTCGGCACAGCCACCCACGAACAACCGACAGCGATCAGCAGCAATGGCGCGCTCCACGCACGCATCATCGCTCGTCTCGGTCGCTGACCGGTCGCGCGGACGCAGCGGTCGTCCGTCGCTCACTCGTCGATGACGAAGCAGAACTCGTTACCGCCCGGATCAGCCATGACCTGGAACGATCCGCCATCGTCGTCGACCACGACGTCCCCGAGCTTGCGGGCGCCGAGCTGTTCCGCCTCGTCGACTGCCCGGGCGAGATCGTCGACGTCGACGTCGAGGTGGATGCGGTTCTTGGCGGACTTCGACTCCGGAACCCGTTGGAAGCCGATGAAGAACCCGTCATCGTCGCCATCGAGCACGACCCAGTCCCGACTCTCCACCTCGACCTCGCCGCCGATCAGCGCCTGCCAGAACCGTGCGAGCGCCTCCGGGTTGGAGCAGTCGACGACGATTTGGTGCAGTGAGCCGATGGCCATGGAGCTACCGTACGTCGGATGGCGACCCCGTTCCAGATCACGGTCGACTGCGTGGACGCAGACCTCATGAGTCGGTTCTGGTCGACCGCGCTCGGGTACGTCGCCGAGCCTCCACCGGCGGGCTATCTGTCATGGGAAGACTTCCTGCGTTCGAGCGGGATCGCCGTCCCGCCGGCCGGTTCGATCGGCGCAATCGTCGACCCCGACGACGTCGGCCCACGAGTGTTGTTCCTCCGGGTGCCGGAGCACAAGGTCGTGAAGAATCGCGTCCACCTGGACATCCGAGCCGGACAGAACGACACCGACAAGACCACCAAGGTCGACGAACTGGTCGAGGCTGGGGCGATCTCCGTTCGGCGCGTCGACGAGAACGGTTCGTGGTGGATGGTCATGACCGACCCCGAAGGCAACGAATTCTGTGTCACCTGACCGGCCTGTGAGCGCCGCAACGACGGCAATCACCGCTGGGCGCCGTGCGAGCGGTGCATCGTTGGCGCCGGCGCTGTGGGCTTCGAGCGTGTGGGAATCCTCCGGGCTCGACGACGCCAACCGCCGCGCCACGGCGCTGCGTTCCGACGAGTTCTACGGGCGATACGGCAACCCGACCGTTCGTTCGTTCGAGCAGACGATCGCCGAGCTGGAGGGGGCCGAGGACGCGCTCGCCTTCGGGAGCGGCATGGGAGCAATCGCTTCAACCGTCCTTGCGCTCTGCTCGTCCGGCGACCACATCGTCGCCGCCAAGCAGCTCTATGCAGGCACGCTCGCGTTTCTCCAGGGCCCCTGCGCCCGGTTCGGGATCGACGTGACTCTCGTCGACGGCACCGCCTCCGGCGCGCTCGCCGATGCCGTCGTGACGGGCCGAACTGCGGTCGTGATCGTCGAGACGCCGTCCAATCCTCGCCTCGAACTCTGCGACCTCGACGAAGTGGGTGCGATCACGGTCCCGTTCACCGTCGTCGATTCGACCTTCGCTACCCCGATCGCGCAGCGACCGCTCGACCACGGTGTCGATCTCGTCCTGCATTCGGCCACCAAGGGAATCGCCGGCCACAACGATGCGACGTTGGGTGTCATCGCCGGCGAGCGCGAGCTGGTCGACGCCGTGTGGGCCTACGCGGTCCTGCACGGCGCGATGGCGTCACCGTTCGATGCGCTCAACGCGCTGCGAGGAGTCCGCACGCTCGCGGTGAGAACAGCACATCAGGCGGCCTCCGCGCAGCGACTGAGCGAGTGGCTGAGCGATCATCCGAACATCGATGCGGTGCACTATCCGGGGCTTCCGACGCACCCACAGCACGACCTCGCCAAACGCCAGATGAGCCAGTTCGGCACGGTGCTCGCGCTCGAACTCGCAGGTGGACGGGACGCCGCCGCTCGGTTGTTCGATCGCCTCCGCCTCGTCCGCTGCGCCACGTCGCTCGGTGGTCCTGAGACGCTGATCTGTCATCCGATGACGACCACCCATGCCAGTCTGACTCCCGAGGAGCAGGCAGCCACCGGGGTCAGCGATGGCCTGGTGCGCGTGAGCGTCGGACTCGAGGACCTCGACGATCTCGTGGCCGACTTCGCACACGCGTTGGCCTGACGACCAGCGGCCATCCGGCCGCGAGGAGCGCCGCCCCGAGCCACATGCTTCGCGAGCGGCACGGCCTGATCGCCACGAAGTGGTGCGATGCTGCCGGTCGTGTGGAGCCTCACGACCGCCGTTGCGTCCGCGTTCGGCATCATCTTCATCGCAGAGCTGGGCGACAAGACGCAACTCCTCGCGCTCGGCTTCGGCGCGCGCCACCGCCTCCGGACGGTGCTCGCCGGTCTGGTGGCGGGCTACGCGGTTGCGTCGGCCTTCGCCGCGCTCGTCGGCGGTGTCCTGGGCGCTGCCCTACCGGAGCGGCCGATCGCCCTCACGGCCGGGGCTCTGTTCCTGGTGGTCGCAGCGGTCACGGCGCTCGACCGCGGCGCCAGCGAGTCGGATGGCGAGTCGGATGGCGAGGGTACCCCGGTCGTCCGATCCCGCCACGTGGTGATGTCGATCGCAGTGACGATCGCGATCGCCGAGCTGGGCGACAAGACACAGCTGGCGACCGTGGCCCTCGCCGCGAACGCCAACCCGCTCGCGACGTGGCTCGGGGCGACGTCGGGTGAGGTGGCGGCCGGCATGGTCGGTGCACTGGCGGGCCGACGGCTCGGATCGCGGCTCGACGCCCGAATCCTGACGATGGTGTCCGCAGTCGTGTTCGCCGTTGTCGGCGTCGTCGTGATCCTCACCGCCTGGTGAGGATCTCCGACTTCGATGTCCGGTGCCGGACGGGCCGCGAGGTTGCTGCGGGAGTCAGCTGTAGAACGGGTTCTCGCCGGTCGAGTGATCGGTGAGATCCTTCACTCGCTGGATCTCGGGGATCTTGTCGCTCAGCATCGTCTGCACGCCTTCGAGCATCGTCATCTTGCTCATCGAGCACCCGTGACATCCGCCCCCCATGGTCATGTACGCGGTGCCCTCGCCGTCGTGGCCCATGTACGTCACGAACCCACCGTGAGCGGCGAGCGCCGGGTTGACGTCACCCGACACGAGCGTCTCGATCTGTGCGGAGAGTTCGTCATCGTTGGTCAGGCCGTCGATGCTCGGTGCCTGCGGTCGATTCGGGTTGCGGATCACGAGACCCTGGGTCTCGGTGTAGTCGAGCGTCGCGTCCCGGAGGAGCTCGACGTTTTCTTCCGGGACGATGATCTTGATGGTCTGCTCGTCGGGGCCTTGATGGGTGCGGACCTCGTCGGTGAACGCGGCCTTCAGGAACTCGTCGAAGCTCAGGTCATAGCGGAAGTCTTCGCCGGGCTGCGACGCGATCGCGAGCCGAAGGCCGAGTTGATCGGCGTCGGACTCATCGGCTCGCAGCTCGAGCAGCTTGCCGAGCGCCGTGTCGGTGATGGTGATGATCGGACGGCTGACCGCCTGCCCGTCACCGGTGCCGGACGCAAGTGCTTCCAGGGGGCTCATCTCGTCAGGCTACCGTCGCCCCCCATGAACGTCGCCAACCACCATCCGGTCGACTGGTATGTCGATCATCTCCTCTCGGATGCCCATCGGTTCGCAGCGCTCCTCGACGGTTCGTCGTGCGACGTCCCGGTGGCCGCCTGCCCCGGTTGGGACGTCAACCGGCTGGCCGAACACACCGGCCAGATCCATCGCTGGGCCCGGTTCTGCATCGAACACGGACGGCCGCCGTCGGCGACCGAATCGCAGGGTCTCGAATCATTCGATCCCGATGCCGCCGGCGAATGGTTCCTCTCGGGCGCACGTGCACTCGCCGATGTGCTGCGCGACATCGATCCCGAGGCGCCGACGTGGCACCCGTTCCCGGTCGATCACCTCGCGGCGGTCTGGCCCCGACGCCAGGCTCACGAAACGGCAATCCATCGCTGGGACGCCGAGCGGGCCGTGGGAATCGACGCGACCATCGATGCCGCCCTCGCCTCCGACGGCATCGACGAGTACTTCGAGATCGTCATCCCCCGGCTCGCCGTGCGGGAACGAATCGAGCTGCCGTCCGGCAGTCTGCACGTGCACTGCACCGATGTGCCTGGCGAGTGGCTGGTCTGGGTCGACGGCGAGGGCTTTCATGTCAGACGCGTGCACGAGAAGGGCCACGCAGCGTTGCGCGGTCCGGCTGAGCCGATCCTGCTCCGGCTCTGGGGACGCGAGTCGGACAGGGCTGACGAACTGAGCCCGGTCGGGGATGAGTCGGTGCTCGACGCGTGGCTCTCCGTCGCCGGGATGTGAGCCCAGTCGGCGGCGCATCGGGGAGGATCCGGCCCGACGACGTGAGTGCTGGGTACATTCACGCTCGTGGACGTCTGGGACAAGAGCCCGTTCCCACCGCCCCCATCGCCGACACCAGGGTCCGGTTCGGGCGGAGGTGACGACGACGGGCTCCCGCTCGCGCCCGTCAGTGGTGAGCCACCGCGCCCCTGGTCGCAACAGCTCTCGGGCCGACGCGCCCTGGCGATACTCGGTGTGCTGATCGTCGTGGCCGGTGCTCTGATCGGTGTGCTGTCGGCTCGGGGCCCCGACCCGTCGGATACCGCGGCAGCCGACCCGACGACGCTGATCCCACGCGTGACCGTCGACCCGCTCCTTCCGGTCGTGTCGAACCCCCGTGCGTCGCCACCGCCCGACACGACCGACGTGGTGGACGGCACCCGAGCGACGATCGCGCCGGCCACTGCCACGACAAGCACCACCACGACCACCACCACGACCACCACCACGACCACCACCACGACCACCACCACGACCACCTCGACCACGGCCACTCCCACGGCCACCATCGCTCCACCGACCACCACGACCGACACGTCGACGACCACGTCGACGATCGCCGCCACCACGACGACGGGGGCGACGCCGCGCCCGGGGGGCATCGTCGTGTCCGAACCATCCACGGTCACCGGCAGCAACGGTGAACGACTCACCGTCACACCGCGACGCGGCCCGTGCGGGTCGGGGTCGGAGTGCTTCATCGCGTCGTTCACGATCGAGGGATTCCGCATCCGACCAACCGAGTTCGTCTGCGAGTTCTCGAGCGGTCGACGCAACCGCTACCGGTTCGACAGCGCGTCGGTCGATCCCGCCTGCTCGTCGGTCGACATCCCGGAATCGTTCGTGATCGAGGTCGGCGACCTGCGCAGCGATCCGATCACCATCGAACGCCGGGGCTGACCGGCGCGACCGGATCGGTGTGTCACCGGAGATCGTGCCCACGTCTGCGTGCCGGGGCTGCGGACGACACGAACCACCCCGCCGAGTTCGGCGAAGGGGTTTGGTCACGACCGTCATGTGCCAACCTTGTCGGGTGACCGACGGGAGCAGGAAAGCAATCATCGCCGCATTCTTCGCGAACCTCGGCATCGCGATCGCGAAGCTGATCGGGTTCGTGGTCACCCGTTCTGCAGGCATGCTCGCCGAGGCCGTGCACTCCTTCGCCGACACCGGCAACCAGGGTCTGCTCTTCCTCGGCGGGAGCCGGGCCAAGCGTGCGGCGACTCCCGAGCACCCGTTCGGGTACGGGCGCGAGCGCTACTTCTGGTCCTTTGCCGTGGCGCTGGTGCTGTTCTCGATGGGCGGGCTGTTCGCCCTCTACGAGGGCATCCACAAGTTCACCGATCCGCACCCGGTCGAGAAGGTCTGGGTCGCGATCGCGATCCTCGTGTTGGGTCTGGTGCTGGAGGGCAACTCGCTGCGGATCGCCGTGAAGGAAGCAAACCACGCCAGGGCTGAAGGGGTGAGCTGGTGGAAGTTCATCCGCACCTCCAAGCAGCCCGAACTGCCTGTGGTCCTGCTGGAGGACACCGGCGCCGAGATCGGCCTGTTCCTGGCGCTCGTCGGCGTGATCGTCGCCCATCAGACGGGAGACGGCCGGTGGGACGCGCTCGGCTCCATGGCGATCGGTGTCCTGCTCATCGCGATCGCGATCATCCTCATCATCGAGATGAAGGGTCTGCTGATCGGCGAGTCGGCGAGCGAAGCCGATCGGGCGATGATCCGGTCTGCGATCACGGCCTCTCCCAGGGTCGACGCGCTCCTCCACATGCGCACCGAGCACATCGGTCCCGATGAGATTCTGGTCGCAGCCAAGGTCGAGTACGACTCGAAGCTGACGTTCGACGAAGTGAGCGCCGCCATCAACGTCACCGAGGCCGCCATCCGCGACGCCGTGCCTGCAGCGCGACTGATCTATATCGAACCCGATCTCCGGCGACCCGGCGCCGAGCAGCACACTGCGGTCGGGTCCGATCACGACAGCCCCTGAACCACCGAACACCACGGCGGCCGACCTGGAGCGAGGTGGCGATTCCGTCGGCTCTTGCACGGTTGCCCTCGACCGTGCTCTGCTTCGCCACTCGACACCTGTCAGGAGATACCCCATGTTGATCGTCGACGAGGACACGATCCGGTCGGCCGTCACCCTGCGCGACGCCCGCGTCACAGTTGCTCACGCGTTCGAGCTGCTGTCGCGAGGTGAGGTGATCGCCCCGACGGAGTTGTCCATGACGCTGCCGAACGGCGGCGAGGTGCACGTCAAGGGCGCCCATCTCGCTGGATCGCCTTGGGTGTCGTTCAAGGTCGCAACCGGTGCCTTCGGCGGGCCGAACCACGGGTACACGAGCGTCATCGACGCCGCGACCGGCGCACCGTGTGCGCTGCTGCGCGACGGTGGCTGGTTGACCGAAATCCGCACCGCCGCGGCGAGTGCGGTCGCTTCGCAAGCCCTCGCGAACCCCGGTTCGACGAGCGTCGCGATCCTCGGGGCCGGCATCCAGGCGGGTTACCAGATCGCCGCGATGCGCGAAGCCTTTCCGATCGAGCAGGTGACGGTGTGGAGCCGAACGGCAGCTTCTCGCGACCGGTTCGCGTCGGCTCACGATGCGACTGCTGAGCCGACGGTCCAAGACGCGGTTCGCAACGCCGACATCGTGATCTGCTGTACCCCGTCGACCGAGCCGATCCTGGACATCGGCTGGCTCGCTCCGGGGACCCACGTCACCGCGGTCGGTGCCGACACTGCGAGCAAGCGCGAACTCGACGGCGGCGTACTGGAACGCTGCGACGTGCTCGTCTGTGACGACATCGAGGTCAGCCTCGCCGTCGGCGAACTCCATCACCAGGCGGCGGCGCGGGCACGAGCGGTCACGCTGGGCGACGTGCTGACCGGCGAGTCCGACGGTCGGATCGACGCCCAGCAGATCACCGTGGCCGACCTCTGCGGCCTCGGCATCCAGGACGCAGCGATGGCCGACCTCGTCATGGCGACGATCGAGACCGGGCAGTGAGCGTCGACAGCGCGGCGATCGAGGCGGCGCACCGCCGGATCCGCGAGCACCTGATCGACACACCACTGTTCGTGTCCGAACCGATGTCCGAGCGGTCAGGGTCGACGATCTCGATCCAGGCAGAACATCAGCAACTGACCGGCAGCTTCAAGATCCGGGGCGCCCTCAACAAAGTCCTCGGTCTCGATGCCGCCCAGCGCGACGCAGGCATCATCACGGCGTCGAGCGGCAACCACGGGATCGCCACAGCAACCGCGGCGCGCCTCGCCGGCGCAACGTGCACGGTCTACCTCCCCGCGAATGCATCGACCGCCAAGAGTGCGACCATCCAGCGCCTCGGGGCGACCGTCGTCCATGTCGACAGCTCCGATTCGTACGCCGCCGAACAGCAGGCCCGGGCAGCTGCGGAGCACCGCGGCGCCACCTACGTGTCGCCCTACAACGATCCCGATGTCGTCGCCGGGCAGGGGACGCTCGCGATCGACCTCATGAACAATGCTTCGCAACTCGGCTCGGAACGAATCGACGCGGTCGTCGTGGCGGTCGGTGGCGGTGGGCTGATCTCAGGGGTCGCGACGTGGCTCGACCGACACCTCCCCGACACCCTCATCATCGGGGCGTCGCCGATCAACGACCGGGCCATGGCCGCCTCCGTCGCCGCCGGGAACGTCGTCGCGCCGGCGGCCCGACCGACGTTCTCGGACGGAACCGCCGGGTCGATCGAGCCCCACACGATCACCTTCGAGTTGTGCCGGCGGTTCGTCGACACGTGGATCGACGTCACCGAAATTGATATCGCAACCGCCGTCACGGCCATGGTCGACGACCACCATCAGCTCGTCGAGGGTGCGGCCGGCGTCGCGATCGCAGCAGCGGGTCAGTTCGGCCGCCGCCACCCGGGCTCGACGGTGATCGCCGTCAGCTGCGGGGCGAACGTCACCTCGACGACCCTGCACCAGATGATCGACACGGCCCGTCGGTCTGAGCTCGCCTGAGCGCTCTGACCCATCGACCTCGGATCGCACACCACAGCTGCGCGGTCGGGTTCTGCGATCAGCTCGAAACGAGGCGAGCGGCCGCCTCGTCGCACCCGCCACCGTTCCTCCGCACGTCGTGTTCGTCCGGCCCGTCGAGGTGATCGAGCGTTCCCTGGTCGACATGTCGAGTCTCGCGTCACTCGGGCTGAGTTCGCGGGAGTGCGAGGTCGCCGCACAGCTGAGCACCGGCGCAACCAACCGACAGATCGCCGAGACGCTCGGCATCACGGTCGGCACGGTCAAGAAGCACCTGCAACGGATCTTCGCGACACTCGACACCGAAACTCGGACCGCCGCCGCCGCGATCGTCGTGCGAACCCTCCACTGACGGCTACTCCGCAGCAGTCGAGTGAGCCCGACAATCGGCGGCCGCCGATCTACGGTGGAGGAATGGCAGAACCGGTCGACCTCCTCGTCCGGGGTGACGTCGTGATGACGATGGCCGATGGTGTCGAACCGCTCGCCGACGGGGCGGTCGCCGTGACCGGTGATCGGATCGTCGCCGTCACGACCGCCGCCGACGCGGCAATCAGGTTCGCGCCGACAGCCACGCTCGGCGGCCCCGGCACCGTGGTCATGCCCGGTCTGGTCAACGCCCACCAGCACCTGACCGGTGATCGGTTGATCCGATCCACGATTCCCGACGGTTTGGGCCTCGACCTCGCACTCGCACGCTGGGCGCTGCCGTCGCATGCGGCCCACACCCCCGACCTCGACGAGCTGTCGGCGACGCTGTCGCTGATCGAGGGAGTCACCAACGGGATCACGTTCACCGTCGAGGCGGGCACGGTCGCCCACCCGGATCGTGTGCTCGCAGCGTTCGACGCCGTCGGCGTCGGCGGAACACTCGGATCATGGGGATGGGACGTCGACGGAGAGGCCCATGCCGGCACCGTCGACGAGGTGATCGATCGACAGCGACACGTCATCGAGCTCACCGGAAGTCATCCCCGAGTCGACGGCTGGGTCACCCTCGTCGGCCACGACCTCATGAGCGACGAGCTCGTCACGGCCGCGAGCGACCTTGCGCGGTCGCTCGATACCCATCTGACCTTTCACCTCTCGCCGAGCAGTGCCGACCAGCGTTCCTACCGCAAACGGACCGGTCGTCGACCGTTCGTCCACTTGGCGTCGCTCGGTGTCCTCGGCAACCACCTGCTCGTCGCCCATGCCGTCCACATCGACGACCACGAACTCGACCTCATCCTCGACCACGACGTCGCGATCGCCTCGTGTCCCTGGGCCTACCTCCGTCTGGGGCAGGGGGTCACGCACACCTTCCGCCACCCCGATCTCATCCACTTCGGCGGCCGAGTCGCGCTCGGGAACGACAGCGAGAACGCGGGCGACGCAATCGACATCCTGCTCGCAGCACGCCTGTTCGCCGGACTCGCCAAGGACCGGGCGGCCGACCCGACCTCGTTCTCGGCCGCCACCGCGCTCCGACTGGCGACGATCGATGGCGCGCGTGCACTCGGTCTGGGTGACGAGATCGGTTCGATCGAGGTCGGCAAACGCGCCGACATCGTCGTCGTCGACACCACCGGCCCGGCCTGGACCCCACACGCCGACGACCCCACGATCGCGCTCGTCTGGGCGAGCGACGGGCGCGCCGTTCGCGATGTCGTCGCATCCGGGCAGGTCGTCGTCCGCGACGGGCATTGCACCCGTGTCGATCACCGAACGTTCATCTCCGAGGCGCACCAAGCCCACCAACTGCTGGTATCCACGTGTGGTGCGCATCCTCGTGACGAATGACGACGGCATCCTCGCCCCTGGCATCCTCCCACTCGCCCAGGCGATGAACGAGTTCGGCGATGTGGTGGTCATCGCCCCCGACACCGAGTACTCCGGCGCTGGCGCGGCGATCGGCGCGATCTGGGAACGCGTTCCTCACGTCACCCGTCACGAACTCGACGGCATCGACGAAGCGTGGGCCGTCAATGGCCCGCCGGCGCTCGCCGTGATGTATGCCCGACTCGGTGCGTTCGGCGAGCCGTTCGACCTGGTGGTGTCCGGCATCAACCCGGGCGCGAACGTCGGGCGTTCGGTGTACCACTCCGGCACGGTCGGGGCGTGCCTGTCGGGCCGCAACGGCGGCTGGTCGGGGCTTGCGGTGAGTCAGGCGTCGATGGGTTGGGGTGTCGAGGGCCAGGCGTGGGAGGAAACCGTCAAGCTCCAGAAGTGGCACACGGCGGCCACGGTTGCGAGTGCCTTCGTTCGCGGTTTCGTGCGCGAACCACCGAGCGAGGTCGTGGTTGCCAACCTCAACGTGCCGAACGTCGAGTTGGACGAGTTGACCGGCTGGTCGATCACCGAGGTCGGACAGCTTCCACCTCGGGCGATGTCGAAGGCCACGCTCGTGGCGCGGGCTGACGAACCGACCGAGTTCGACGTCGATCTGAGCTGGGGCGAACCGATCGATCTGCCCGAGCACACCGACGGCGGAACGATCGAGCGCAATCGGGTGTCGCTCAGCTACCTGAGTCGGCTCGAGGCCGAGCCGCGCCACGATCTGCTGGCAGCCGAATCGGGCCTCGACGACCTGCTCGGCTGAACGAGCCACCCTTCCACTCGGCCGCCAACAGCTCCATCAGCAGGCCGTCCGCCCAGGTGCCGTCGGCCTGGCGCTCGTACTGCCGGAGCGTGCCGACGGGCACGAACCCGACCGCTGCGTAGCAGCGGATCGCGGCGATGTTCTCGGCGGCGGGGTCGATCGTGAGCCGGTGGTGGCCACGCGTCGAGACGAGGTGCTCGACGACCGTCACGATCGCATCGGTCGCGTGACCGCATCGGTGGAGGGCGGGATCGACGTACAGGTCGAGCGATGCGTGCCGGTAGTCGGGCTCCTGTTCCTCGTGGAACTGGATCAGACCGACGATCCGTTCCTCGACGTGGATCGTCAACTGCTCGGCATCGGGATCTCCGAGATCAGCGTCGAACTCGGCGACCAGGTCGTCGCCGCGCCAGCGACGATGCACCTCCCTCGTCGAACGGATCCTGACGAGCTCGTCGCGGTCCGACTCGGTCGTGGTACGAAGCACGACGCGCTGCCCGACGAGCTCGAGCACCGCACTCACCCCGCCGCAATGCCCGAGATCGCCACGGGCTCGATCTCGTCCGCCGGTTCGAAGCCGAGGATTCGACCGTAGAACCAGAGTTCGGCCTCGATCGCTCGAACGATCGCATCCGCCCCCCGGAAGCCGTGGCCTTCGCCGACGAACTCGATGTAGCCGACCGGCAGGTCGTGCGCGATCAGCGCCGCGACGATCTGCTCAGAGTGCGCCGGAGGCACGACCGTGTCGTCGGCACCCTGGAGCACGAGCAGCGGCGACGAGATCTCGTGCGCATGGTTGATCGGTGAGCGTTCGGCGTAGACCTCGGCTCCTTCGGGCCACGGCGCGACGAGCGAGACCGAGTACTGCGACTCGAACTTGTGGTCGTCAGACATCAGGGCAATCAGGTCGGTTACGCCGAACAAATTCGTCCCGGCCGCAAAGACGTCCGATCGAGCCAGCGCCAGAAGGGTCGTGGTCCCGCCGGCGCTCCCCCCTCGAATCAGGAGGCGGTGAGCGTCGACGTGGCCCCGATCGGCGAGGAACACGGCAGCCGCCACAGCGTCGTCGACGTCGATGCGGCACCACTGCCCGCGCAGCAGTTTGCGGTAGGAACGGCCGTAGCCCGTGCTCCCGCGGTAGTCGACGTCGACGACTGCGAACCCACGGCTCGTCCAGAATCGGTGGCCGAGTCGTGCCGAGTACTCACGCACCGCCGACGACGTGGGACCGCCGTGAATGAACACCACGAGCGGCGGGTGCTCGTCGGCCGACACCTCGAAATCCGGATGGGCCGGTGCGTAGAAGAGCCCGTGCGCGAACTGACCGTCCGTGGTCGGAAACGTCACGAACTCGGGATCGGGCAGGAACGCCGGATCGAGACCGAGGTCGCGTGCCGGGCGAAGGATCTCGACGTCGCCGCCCGTCAACCGCACGACTTCTGCCTCGGTCGAGAACGATGCACCGACGAACACCAGCGAGTCGCCGGCCGAACGGAGGGAGCTGATCGACGTGTACGGCAGATCGACGCCGGAACTCAAGCGGTCACCGAGCGGACCGTTCACGACGTGCACGCCGTCGATGAAGCGCGAGCCGCCGAATCCCCAGTGGGGCTGGACGACGTCGCTGTCGCCGCCTGCTTCGTGAGTCAGGTCACCCGACGTGGGATCGACCCGATGGACGGTCCACCAGTCCGATCGATCCGTGGCGACGAGCAGTTCACCGGCGTCGGTCCAATCGGGCTGCTGCAGTGCCTCGTCGCCGTTGCCGACGAGCATGCGCGGCGCGGATGTCTCGCCGTCGGCGAGATCGGCGATCCAGAGCTCGGTGGAATCCCACGGCATGTTCGGATGCATCCACTGCACCCAGACGAGACGGCCTCCGTCCGGTGAAATCCGCGGCGACGCATAGAAGTCGGCTCCTGATGCAAGCACGTTGACGCGAAACGATCCGTCCGTCGCCACGGCGACGATCTCGTTGACGGCCTCTCCTCGGCCGCCGTGGCGCTCGTGGACGCACATGTACCACTCGCCGTCTGGCGTGACGCGCCCATCCGCGTATCGGAGGCCACGGGGTGTCTCCGGCTCCGGCGTCAGCAGCACCGGATCTCCATCCGGCGCGATACGGCGCAAGCGCTGATCGGCGAATTCGACGTAATACGCCGATCCGAGTGCAGCCCACCACGCCCCGCCGCCGTACTCGTGGACCGACGTGCGGACATTCGCTCCGGGGGGCGTGACCTCCGTGGCCGCACCGGCCCGCCATCGGATCAGCGCGGTCCGACCGTTCTCCTCGGGGCGTTGCTCGGCCCACCACACGTCGTCCCCGTCGACGACGACTTCGGAGATCCCGACTGCGCCACCGACGAGCGAAACGGCCGTCACCGGGGACGGCCAGGTACCTGCGGCGCGATGTTCCATCCGTGCATCATCCCATGCGGTGGCGTCCGGACACCGCGTGGTTCCCGGCGATTCTGAGCGGTTCATCGACCGCTCCGAGTACCGCGTTGGACCCAGCGTTCTCACGCACCGTCGGTTGTGACGGGCTGTGTGACACCGGGCTGTGTGATTCCGGGCTGTGTGATACCGGGCTGTGTGATTCCGGGCTGTGTGGTGCCGGGCTGTGTGGTGCCGGGTTGTTGCGATCGGCTGTCCGGGTCGATCGACGGGATCGCCGGCCGGATGGTGAAGGCGTTGACGAATCCGAGTTCTTCGGAGAACGTCACCGACTCACCCGTCGACGGGTCGAAGATCTCCAACGATCCGCCCCGGAGCCAGAACACGAACCGGCCGTCGGGGGTCCAACGCATCCCATTGATGTAGCCGGCACTCCCGATCTCGGTGAACTCGCCGGTGAGCAGGTCGACAACACCCGAAGTCGGCGAGCCGGTCGACGACGCGCCCCACCCCATCGCGACGACCTTCGTCTCGGTCGGGTCCAGCGGCTGCTCGATCGGATACCAGGTGTAGGGGTCGAGCCTGCCGCCCGGCTCCAATCCGACGATGTCGAGAGTCCGTCGCGTGCCATCCGCCCGGTCGACGACGATGTACGAGCACTGCAGCGATTCGTCGCATTCGTGCACAACAGCTCGATCGACGCCGATCGCCAACAGGCGGCCGGTCGTGAGCCTGGTCGACCGCTCCTCGTCGACCAGGTACACCCCGCCAGAGGTTGCGACCGCGAAACCGCCGAGCGGATCGAGGGTCGCCGGGTAGTCGGGCAGCTCGATTTCCCGCCCTGTCGAGGTGCCGTCGTAGCCGTACTCCACCGCCATCGACGGGAAGTGCCCCTGGTCGTCGATGCGCCAGAAGTAATCGGAACCGATGAGGCCCGGCATCATCCAGCCCGGGCCGGTCGCAACGGACCGCTTCGTGCCGTCGTCGAGGTACAGGGTCGACGACAGACCACCGTCATAGGACGGCAGCAGGATCCACCCGTCGCCGGCCCGGATGCCATCAGGGCCTCTGGACTGCTGACCACGTGTACCCAGCGAGGACGCGGTCGCGGTCGTCGGATCGATCACGACCAGCTCACCGCTCCCGCGAATCACGATCACCTCGATCGGTTGGTCGGCGACGAGTTCGGCCACGTCCATCGAACGGCGGCCCGGTGTGCCGATCGTCGTCGTGGTGACGCGAGCCCGCTGCGTCGTCGGGGGTGCCGTGGTGATCGGAACGGGCGTCTCGATCGATGTGAGTGCCTCGTCGATGGAGGTCGTCGATGCAACGGCCGTGGCGGGCTCAGCGCTGCCGTCCTCGCTCGATCCCGCCCTGCCGAGCACGACGCCGAGCAGGAGAGCCGTCACCGCAGCGGCGGACCCCACCGCGATCAGCCGCCCGCGTTCCGTGCCGAGCGGGCCGGGGTGGACGTCGGTCGACTCGACGACAGTGCCACGCTCGGCGGCGGGATGGGACGGCTCGTGCGAGGTGAGCTCGATCTCGATTCGCCCGGGCTCGTCGCGTTCGTCCACCAGCGACCATCTGACCACAGCCATCGGTCCGCCGCACGCCGCGACCGGTACGGTGCCGACCATGGACGCCCGAACCACCGCCGAGCAGTACCTGACGGCGCTCTCGTCAGCCGACGTCGAGGCGGTGGTCGCGCTCGTGACCGACGGGTTCGTCAACGAACACACGAGCGAACTCGGCAGCAGCGTCACCGGTCGCTCCGCGTACGCCGAGCGGCTGCCCGGGTTCCTGTCCCAGTTCGCGGCGCTGCACTACGAGGTCGTCGAGTCGATCGTCGAGGGCAACAACGTCGCCGTGCGGTACCGGATGACGGCGAACTGCGCCGGCTATCCGATCGACATCCCGGGCGTCATGCTGTTCGAGATCGAGGACGGGCTCGTCGCGCGCCGGACCGACGTGTGGGACAGCCTCACATTCCTCCGTCAGACCGGAGCGGTGGACGAGCGCCGGTAGCATGGGCCGAAACCAGGGGAGCTCGTGTGTTCGGCGGGCTGAGAGGGTGGTCGCAACCACCGACCCGAGAACCTGATCCGGATAATGCCGGCGGAGGAACGGATGAACGAAAGCGTGAGGAGTACGACGGCGGACGGCGTCGCGATCACCGAGGTGGTCGTGGTCGTGACCGGCGCCGCCCCGATCCAGCAGTCGGTCGTCGACCAGATCCCGGCCGACGCGGTCGTGATCGCGTGCGACGGCGCGCTCGACCATGCGCTCGCGGCCGGCATGCGGCCGTCCGTCCTCGTCGGCGACCTCGACTCCGTGTCGTCCGAAGCGCTCGACTGGGCCGAACGGCACGCCACGATCGACCGTTTCGACCCTGACAAGGACCACACCGACACCGAGCTCGCGCTCCGCCGCGCCGTCGACCTGAACCCGACCCGCCTCGTGCTCGTGTCCGGCGGCGGCGATCGACTCGATCACACGCTCGGCGCGATCACCGCTCTCGGCCACCGATCACTGACCAGCATCCCCACGATCGATGCGTGGTGGCAAGGTGAGCGCCTCCGGGTCGTCCACGGACCCGGAGACACCACGCTCGACGTTCCGGTCGGGTCGACGATCTCACTGCTCGCGCTGCACGGTTCGTGCACCGGCGTCAGTGTCTCCGGTGTGCGTTGGCCGCTCGACGACGCCGAGCTCGTCCCCGGATTGAGCCGAGGTCTGAGCAACGAAACCACCGGGCGCCCCGTGACGCTCGCGGTCTCGACCGGCGTGCTCACCGTGCTGATCCCCGACCCGTCCCAACTCGACGCCGATCAGCCACGACCCCTCACGGAGATCCCATGAAGCGCCTTCCCTCCATCACCACCGCTGTCACCACCGCCGTCGCCGTCGCCGTCGCGCTCGTCGCCGTTTCGGCGTGCAGCGGCGACGAGCCCGACACGATCACCCTGCTCGCGTACGAGTCGTTCCCCTCCGAGCCCGACGGACCGATTGCGCTCGCACTCGACGAGTTCACGGAGCAGACGGGCATCGAGGTCGAGGTCGTGATCTCTGGCGATACGGGCACGATGCTCTCCAAGGCTGCCTTGACGGCGGGGAACCCCGAGGCAGATGTGATGTGGGGCGTCGACAACACGTTCCTGTCCCGTGCGATCAGCACCGGCGTGTTCGAGCCGTACGAGGCAGTCGAGCTCGATGCGATCCCGGCCGAGTTCACGTCGCTGGTGCCGAACGCCGAGGCGACACCGGTCGACTTCGGCGACGTCTGCGTCAACTACGACATCTCCGCGCTGGTGAACGACGACGTCGAACCGCCGACCACGCTCGCCGACCTGACCCTGCCGCAGTTCGCCGGCAAGTTGGTCGTCGAGAACCCCGCCACCTCCTCCCCCGGGCTGGCATTCCTGCTCGCGACGATCGCCCAGTTCGGCGAGGAAGGCTGGGAGCAGTACTGGCAGCAACTCCGTGCCAACGATGTCGAAGTGGTCAGCGGTTGGTCGGATGCGTACTACAGCGAGTTCAGCGGGTCGGGCGGCGACCGGCCGCTCGTCGTGAGCTACGGATCGAGCCCGCCGTTCGAGGTGATCTACGCCGAGCCACCCCTCACCGAAGCCGCGAGCGGCGTCGTCGAATCCAGCTGCTATCGCCAGGTGGAGTTCGCCGGCATCCTCTCCGGAACAGACGCACCGGACGGCGCCCGCGCGCTGATCGACTTCCTCGTATCGGAACGGTTCCAGCGCGAGGTCGCACTCAACCTGTTCGTCTTCCCGGTCAATCCGGCCGTCGAACTGGATCAGGCATTCGTCGACTTTGCGACGATTCCGGACTCGCCGATCACGATCGACCCGATCCTGATCGACGCCAACCGAACCGAATGGATCGAGCGCTGGAACGCCGCCGTGCTCCGCTGAACGGCCTCCCGCGCTGGTTCGTCGCCGCCGTCGCTGTCCCGCCGGCGGCGTTCCTGCTGCTGTTCTACGTGTGGCCGTTCGTCACGCTGCTCGCGCGCGGGCTCGGCGGCGCCGACGTTGCCGCCACCCTGTCCCGGTCCGACACCTGGCGAATCCTCTGGTTCACCACGTGGCAGGCGACGGCCAGCACGGCACTGACGATCGTGATCGGCCTGGCCCCGACGTGGGCGGTGTCGCGCTTCGACTTCGCCTTCCGACGGGTCTTCGTCAGCACGTTGACCGCCGTCTTCGTCCTGCCGACGGTGGTGGTGGGTGCCGCCTTCCTGGCCGTGTTGCCCGATGCGCTCGATCGGAGCATCTGGGCGATCCTGGGGGCGCACGTCGCGTTCAACCTGGCCGTCGTGGTGCGAACGGTCGGATCGGCGTGGGAGCGGTTGCCGAGCGACCTCGACCATGCGGCGGCGGCGCTCGGCGCCGGGCCGTTCACGACGTTCCGTCTGATCACGCTCCCGCTCCTGCGCTCGTCGATCTCCGCATCTGCGGCGATCGTGTTCCTGTTCACGTTCACCTCGTTCGGCGTGATCCGTGTACTCGGCACCGCCGGCCGGCCAACGATCGAGGTCGAGGTCTGGCGGCGTGCGACGCAACTCGGCGATATCGGCGGCGCGGCGACGCTCACGATCCTCCAGCTCCTCGCTCTCGGCGGCCTGGTCGCCTGGACCACCGTTCAGCAGCGGCGGCACGCGATCGCCATTCGCGGCGAGGCACCCCGGCGTCGGCCACGTCCGGTCGGTCGCCAGATCGCGCACGTCACCGGCGCCGTCGGCGTGACCACGCTGATCGTGGCGGCTCCCCTGCTCGCACTTGTCGAACGTTCACTCCGGTCGGGCGACGGATACTCGCTGGCGGCCTGGCGCTCGCTCGGCAACAACGAGATCCGGCCCGGCCTGCGCCTCGGGGTCGACCCACTCGGAGCCCTCCAGCGCTCGGCGACGACTGCCGTCTGGGCGACGCTGTTCGCCATGGTGATCGGCGCAACCGCGGTCGTCGCGATCAGTGCCCTCGGGCGCACCGGCAAAGTGCTCGATGCCGGTCTGATGCTGCCGCTCGGCACGTCGGCGATCACGATCGGGTTCGGCATGCTGATCACGTTCGATACCCCTCCGGTCGACTGGCGCGCCGAGTGGTGGCTGGTGCCGATCGGCCATGCGCTCGTGGCGACACCGTTCGTCGTCCGCTCGGCGCTCTCGGTCGTGCGAACGATCCCCGCCGACCGCGCAGCGGCCGCCGCAACACTCGGCGCATCGCCCGTGCGGGCATGGGCCAACACGACGTTGCCGGCGCTGCGGCGACCGTTCGCCGCCGCAGCAGGGCTCGCCGCAGCGATCTCGCTCGGTGAGTTCGGAGCGACCAGCTTCCTCACCCGTTCCGGTTCTGACACCCTGCCGATCGCCATCGAACGTCTCCTCGGACGAACCGGGCGTCTGTTCCAGGCCCAGGCATTCGCGCTGTCGACGATCCTGGCGGTCGCGACGATCGGCATCGTGCTGCTCGTCGACCGCGGAGGTGATCGTGCTCGACGTTCGTGACGTGACGGTGCGGTTCGGAGAGACCACAGTGCTCGACCGCGCAGCGATCTCCGTCGGCGAGGCGACGATCACCGGGCTGCTCGGGCCGTCAGGCAGCGGGAAGAGCACGTTGTTGCGCGTGATCGCCGGCATCGTGACCCCCGACGCCGGTCGAGTGGTGATCGACGGCGTCGACGTCACCGAGGTGCCGACGCATCGCCGATCGGTCGGCATGGTGTTCCAGGACGAGCAGCTGTTCCCGCATCTCGACGTCGGCGCGAACGTGGCGTTCGGTCTGCGGATGGCTGGTGTCGGCTCCGCCGAACGGGAGGACGCTGTCGCTGGGCTGCTGGGCCTGGTGGGACTCGACGGGTTCGCTCGGCGAACGGTCGACCGGCTGTCCGGCGGGGAGGCCAAGCGCGTCGCCCTGGCGCGCTCGCTCGCGCCACGCCCCCGCGTCCTGCTGCTCGACGAACCCCTCACCGGCCTCGACCGAGCGCTGCGTGATCGCCTGGCGGACGAGATCGAGACCGCGTTGCGGGCGACTTCGACCACGGCGGTGTGGGTCACCCACGACGCCGACGAAGCCGACCGGGTCACGGACCGGGTGGTCCACCTCGGCGACCTCTGAACCGACGGTCGGAGGCCTCGCTATCGTCGGCACGATGGCTGCGAATCCGGCGATCGTCGAACTCACGCCCGAGCAGACACATCCCATCAGGCGGGCCGTGCTGCGCGACGGAACGGCGAGCGACGCGGTCGAGTTCGACGGCGACCATGCCCCCGGAACGTTCCATCTCGGCGTGGTCGTCGATGGCGGGCTGGTCGCGATCTCGTCGTGGATGGAGCGCCGATATCCTGATCTGCCTGGGCACGCCGGTCACCAGTTGCGTGGCATGGCGACCCTGGCCGAGCGGCGCGGCGACGGGCTCGGTGCTCGGATGCTGGAAGCAGGTCTCGAGCGTGCATCGGTCGCCGGCTCCACCGTGGTCTGGGCGCGCGCGAGATCGACTGCGCTGGCGTTCTACGAGCGCCACGGGTTCGAGCGACGCGGAGATCAATACACCGACCTCACGACCGGGCTCGCCCACCACGACATCGTCGTGTTCGTGTGATCGTGCGTTTCCCGTTTGCGCCGATCGCTCCCTCCACTGGAACGTGGACTCAACCGCCCCGCACACCTCGACCACCGACGCACCAGCCGACGGCTTGGACCCGGGCGAGCTGAGATGCCGGGCCGAGGCCCTCGTTCGGCTCGCACACCAGATCGAACGGTCGCCGGTGATGACGATCGTCGACGATGCGCTCGCGTCGGCCTGGCGCGGACGCCGGGCCCGGCTCTGTGAGGCGATGCTCGAGCGCAACCTCCATCAGCTCCATCGTGCCGCCGACGACCTGCGGGCGACCGCGCTGCGACTCAGGGAACGGGCCGATGGACTCGACGCCGATGTGGGCTCCGCAGCGTGAGCGGCCACGATGCCGTTCGGTTGCGGGCGCTCGTCGACGAGGCCGTGGCCGATCTCAGCGGTCTGCGGATCGACGACCCGGCGGCCGCATCGGCACGGCACGCCGTCCGGTTGACGTGTCGGACGCTGCAGTACTTCTGGCTCCCGGCCCTCGACGACGCCGAGCGCTCGACGCACGTGTGACGTCGCCGTGGGTCAACGCGTCAGAACAGGCCGGCGGGGGCAACGTCGGCGATGTCGCTGCGGCCCATCATCCACGACAGCCGTTCGGCCGGGGTCACGGCGAGGGCCGCGTCGGGGATGGAGGTCATGCCCATCGGCTTTCTCGCCGTCCAGAGCGTCTCCATCAGGCGCAGATCGCGGCGAACGTAGTCGGTCGGCATGTCGGCGAACTCATGACCGAGTCCGAGGTCGACACGGTGAACCTCCACCTCGCGCTGACGGAGCTGCGGAACCAGACGCTTCGGTCGCTCACCGCCGACCATCGAGACGGTGCCGGACCAGTCGTCGGCGTCGAGCAGCCGCCGCCGCACGGCATCCGCCGAGACGGTGACGTCGTCGACCAGCGCCGCCCAGGGACGAACGGCGCCCGCTTCGATGTCGGCGTTGCGGCCCGCGACGCCGTGCGGGTACTGGGCGTAGCCGTCGAGCAGCGAGATGATCGAGTCACCGTTGCGAGCGATGTGCGTCAAGACGTGCCCGACGGTCCAACCTGGCAGACGCGAGGGCAGAGACGGGTCGGTGTCGGGCAAGCCGGCGAGCTGCTCGACGAGTGCGAGTTGAGAGGCGACACAGGACGCGACCTCGTGTTCGATCTCGCCTCGTGCGTCGCGCACGTCATCGTCTGGCGTCATTCGATCGTGCTCCGTCACGTACAGCGAGAGTAGCCGCTGCGTGGCAGGCTGGGTTCCATGAACACCACGACCACGATGCAGTTGGGGATGATCGGGCTCGGGCGAATGGGCGCCAACATGGTCCGCCGCCTCATGGCCGACGGCCACGACTGCGTGGTCCACGACGTCACCACCGAGCCGATCGATGCGCTCGCCGCTGACGGGGCCACCCCCGCCCACACGCTCGACGAACTGGTTGCCGCGCTCCGCCCGCCCCGACACATCTGGGTCATGATCCCCGCTGCATTCGTCGGCGACACGGTCGAGCGGCTGGCGCCGCTGCTGTCCGAGGGCGACACCATCATCGACGGCGGCAACTCGTGGTACCGCCACGACGTCGACCGCAGCGGCCCGTTGCTGGCTGACCACGGCATCCACTACCTCGACGTCGGGACGAGCGGAGGTGTGTTCGGCCTGGAGCGCGGTTACTGCCTGATGATCGGGGGCGACACCGAAGCCGTCGAACAGCTCGGACCGATCTTCGACACGCTCGCCCCCGGGGTCCAGGCCGCAGATCGAACGCCTGACCGGGTCGGCGACGTGGCACCCGAGGAGCGGGGCTGGCTGCACTGCGGGCCGTCGGGGGCTGGACACTTTGTCAAGATGGTGCACAACGGCATCGAGTACGGGCTGATGGCGGCGTACGCCGAAGGGTTGAACGTGCTCGACAAGGCCGACATCGGCTCCGAGGACCACGCCGCCGATGCAGAGACCGCCCCACTCAGCGATGCCCGGTACTACCAGTACGACATCGACCTGGCGGCGGTGACCGAAGTGTGGCGACGAGGCTCGGTGATCAGTAGCTGGCTCCTGGATCTCACGGCCGAGGCGTTCCAGATCGATGCCGAACTGTCGCAGTATTCGGGCCACGTCAGCGACTCCGGTGAGGGGCGCTGGACCGTCAACGCCGCCATCGACGAGGGGGTGCCGACCCCCGTCCTCGCAGCCGCGCTGTTCCAGCGATTCAGCTCGCGGGGTCGGTCGGACACCGCCGACAAGGTCCTGTCGGCGATGCGTGCCGGCTTCGGCGGCCATCAGGAGCGCAAGGAGTCGAGTCGGTGATCAACACCACGCAACCCCACGCCGACGCACTCGTGCTGTTCGGGGCAACGGGCGACCTGGCGAAGCGCAAGCTGTTCCCGGCGCTCTACCACCTCGAGCGAAACGGTGTGCTCGACATCCCTGTGATCGGGGTCGCCCGCAGCGATTGGACCGACGACGGATTCCGAGACCATGCCGAAGAGTCGATCCTCGCCGACGACCCCGACGCCGACCCTGCGTCGATCAAGGGGCTCCAGGCCCGACTCGATCTGATCCAGGGCGACTACGCCGAGCAGGCGACATGGGAGGAGCTGAAGGCGACCCTCGACCGACACCAATCCAGTTGTGCCGTCTACTACATGGCGATCCCGCCGTCGATGTTCCCGGAGGTCGCCACGCGCTTGGCCTCGGTCGAACTCAACGGACGCGGTCGGATCGTCGTCGAGAAGCCGTTCGGGCGCGACCTCGAGTCGGCGAGGGAGCTGAACGCGACGCTCGCATCGATCTTCCCCGAAGAGCGGATCTTCCGGATCGACCACTATCTGGGCAAGGAGAGCGTCGAGGATCTACTCGTCTTCCGCTTCTCGAACACACTCCTCGAGCCGGTCTGGAACCGCCAGTATGTGCGCAGCGTCCAGGTGACGATGTCCGAGACGATCGGCGTCGAGGGTCGGGGTTCGTTCTACGACGGGGTGGGCGCGATCCGAGACGTGATGCAGAACCATCTGCTCCAGGTCGTCGCTCTGCTCGCGATGGAGCCCCCGGCGGGCTCGGATTCGCAGTTCCTCCAGGACGAGAAAGCCAAGGTCATGACGGCCATGCGGTCGATCGAGCCGACCGATCTGGTGCGCGGGCAGTACGTCGGGTATCGAGACGAGCCGGGTGTGGCCGAAGGCTCGTCCGTCGAGACGTTCGCGGCAGTCAAGCTCGTGATCGATTCGTGGCGGTGGGCGGGTGTCCCGTGGTACGTGCGCGTCGGCAAGGGGCTGACCGAGGCCGCAACCGAGGCCGTCGTCGAGTTCCAGTCGCCGCCGCGGTTGCTGTTCGACGACGCAGGTAGCCCGCCGCCCGATCGGAACCTCGTGCGGTTGCGGCTCGGCAAACACGACGGCGTCACGTTCGGCCTCCAGGCCAAGACGCCGGGGCCGAGCCTCGACAGCCAGGAAGTCGACGTCTCCGTCGACTTCGCAGCGGCGCTCGGTGAACGGTGGGAGGCGTACGAGCGGCTGCTCGGCGATGCGATCGCAGGTTCGCCGCGCCGATTCGCCCGCCAGGACGTGGTCGAGCAGACCTGGCGCGTCGTGCAGCCGATCCTGGACGAGCCGGGGCCGATCCACCCGTATTTCCGTGGCTCGTGGGGCCCGAGTGAGGCCGAGCGACTGCTCGCCGACGGCGACCACTGGTACGAGCCCAGCGGTTGACGAACGGTGACTCCCCGACTCGGGGGTGCGACGGGAGTCGAATCCGTCGACCGCCACCGCTGACCGACGGTCAGGGGCTGTGAGCGGCGTGTGGATCCCGATCACGCTCGCGGCAGCGACGTTCCAGATCCTGCGGACATCCCGACAGCACGAGTTGCGAAACCGCCTGTCGACCGCAGCCGCCGGGTTCGTCCGCTACGCATACGGTGCGCCGCTCGCGATCGCGCTCAGCGCCGTGCTGTTCGGGGCCATCGGGCGCCGGATCCCGTCGGTCCCACTCCGGTTCGGGCCGTTCGTCGCCGTCGCCGCCGTCTGCCAGATCGTCGCGACCGTGGCCCTGCTGCGCTCGTTCAAGCTCCGTGACTTCGCCGTGGGAACGGTCTACTCGAAGTCGGAGGTGCTGATCGTCGCCGGGCTCGCCACAGTCGGTCTGGGAACGCCCCTCGAACCTCTGGGCTGGATCGGAGCGGTGCTGGTGACGCTCGGCGTCGCCTGGCTGGCGTCGCGAGGTTCGCTGCCGTCACTCCTGCGGCGAGCCGGCGACCCGGCTGCACTGATGGGTCTCGTCGCCGGGGCCGGATTCGCGGGTGCGGCGATCGGCATCCGCGCCGCGTCGCGCTCGTTGACCGGAGCTCCGTCATTCGATCGAGCCGTGTTCACGCTGACGGTGCTGTTGACGCTCCAGACCGCGATCAACCTCATCTGGTTCGTGGCGACCGACCGCGCCGAGATCGGCCGGACCGTGGCCGCGTGGCGGCCGGCCGTGTGGGTCGGCGTGTTCAGCCTGCTCGGGTCGATCGGATGGGCATGGGCGTTCACCCTCGAGAGCGCGGCGAAGGTCCGCACCCTCGGTCAGGTCGAGCTGATCATCGCGTTCGCGATCGCGCACGTCACCCTGGGTGAACGTCACAGCCGAGGGGACTACATGGCCGCCGCCACGGTCCTCGCCGGCGTCGTCGTCGTCACCGTCCTCGGCTGACCACACCACCCCCCATCCTTCGTTCTGGGCAGGGAATGGACTGCTGGGGGCGTCCACATCCTGCCCAGAACGAGAGATGCGGGGTGATCAGACGATCAGGGAGCGGACCACGAGCGCGGCCACGAAGAAGAACACGAACACGCCGACCCCGGCGGCGGCGCCGTACTTCTGATACAGCCACACGGTGACCGACCAGCGCGGCTCGTACGTCGGATCGTGCTGCTTGCGCAGCCAGCCGCTGAGCGCCATGCACGGGCACCCCAGCAGCGCGACCTGGATCACGATCACGACGGTCACGACCGTGACGAAGATCGGTCCCTTCCACGACGTCGCACCGAGCACGACCAGCCCGATCACGAACGGCATGTGGAGGATGTCCACGAACGCCGCCATGTACGTGTACCGCTCGGTGTTCTTCGACTTCCCCACCTCGCGCTCCGGTGCGGTCGTGCTCACGCCACCAGCCTACGCCGCCGATCTCGTGAGGATCTTGCGTGCGGAGCACGCAAGATCCTCACGAGATCGAGTCGCGGCGGGGGATCACGACGATCGTGCCGTCGGGCTCACGATGGACGCTGACCCGCACCCCGTAGAACTCTGCCAGTGTCTCGGGCCGCAGCACCGCCTCGGGTGCTCCCGTCGCGACCACGACCCCCTCGTGGAGCAGCGTGAGACGGTCGCTGTAGAGCCCGGCGAGCGTCAGATCGTGCATCGCCGAGATGACCGTCAGACCGTGGTCGTTCCTGAGGCGGGCGACGAGTTCGAGCGCCTGCTGCTGATGACCGATGTCGAGCGCGTTCGTCGGTTCGTCGAGCAGCAGGATCGGAGCCTCGGTCACGAGCGCCCTGGCGATGACCAGTCGCTGGCGCTCGCCGCCGCTCAGGTGCCCGAGCCGTCGGCCGGCGAACGCACCGAGTTCCAATCGATCCAGGACATCGGACACCATCGCCCGATCCGAGCGGCTCTCCGTCCCGAAGTACCCGACGTACGGCGCACGACCGAGGAGCGCATATTCGAAGCCGGTCATGTCCGCCGGCATCAGCGGGTCCTGCGGGACGTAGGCCACGACCGCAGCGCGACGCGAGCGCGACCGGAGTGCCATCGACGCACCGTCGACCAGCACGTCGCCCGTCGACGCGACCACACCGACCACTGCCTTCAGGAGCGATGACTTCCCCGCGCCGTTCGGCCCGATCAGCCCGAGCCACTCCCCCGACCGAACCGTGTCGTTGAACTCGCGAACGACCTCGTGCTTGCCGTAGCGGACGCTCAGCCCCCGGAACTCGATCGAGCTCATCGCAGCCCCCTCGACGTGCTCACTTCGCGATCTCACGTGTTCGCAGGAGCACGATGAAGAACGGCGCACCGACGAACGCCGTCACGACGCCGATCGGCAGCTCGGACGGTGCCGTCAGCGTGCGGCCCGGAATGTCAGCCAGGATCAAGAACACGGCACCGAACATCACCGTGAGCGGGAGCAGCCGTCGGTAGCTCGCTCCGGCCAGCAACCGCACGATGTGCGGCACGACGAGCCCGACGAAGCCGATCAGACCGCTGACGGCCACGACCGCCGCCGTCCCGAGTGTCGCAGCGATCACCACGACGAGCCGGACTCGCAGCACAGGGAGCCCCAACGTGACCGCCTCGTCGTCGCCGACCCGCAGCAGGTCGAGGTGCCGACGATGGAACAGCAGCACCGTCGTGCTGACCACGACATACGGCAGAACCAGTCGCACTTCTGACCACGACGCCGTCGACAACCGACCAAGGATCCAGTTGTAGACCTCCCTGACCACCTCCGAATTGCGTTGCAGCACGAACGTCTGGATCGCCGTGAGCAGCGACACCATCGCGACGCCAGCGAGCACGAGCGTGGACGAACTCCGCAGACCGCCGAATGACGCGCCGACGAGGTAGGTGAGCGCAACGGCGCCGAGCGCGAACACGAAGGCGACGGCCGGCACCGGATCGATAATCCAGTCGGCCCCGACATCGCCCCAGATCGCGATCATGAGGGTCGCTCCGAGCCCGGCGCCGGCTGCGGCGCCGAGCAGGTACGGGTCGACGAGCGGGTTCCTGAACACCCCCTGGTAGCTGGCTCCGCCGATGGACAGCATGGCGCCGACGAGACCGGCGAGCACGACCCGCGGCATCCGGATGTCCCAGATGATGGACCACTCGCGTTCGTTGACACCGCTGTCGACGGAGATCACGGGCAGATGATCGAGGAGCGCGAGCGGGACACGCCACCAGACCGGGCCCGCCGGCCCGATCATGGCACCGAGCAGGACGGCGAGGAGCACGGCGACCGTTGCAACCGGGAACCAACCGAGTGACATCCCGAATCGTGAGCCGCTCGGTTGCCGGCCGAGGAGCGCGTGATGGTCCTCGGCGCGCGCGTCGGACCCTGTACGCCCGCCGACCTGCTGCTGTGTGCTCACGCCGATCCCTCGATCAGCCGGAAGTCTTCGCCGGCGCGACCGACGCAACCGCATCACTCGCAGCCTTCAGATACTCGACGATGCGAGGACCCCAGCGCGATGCGACGTCATCGTCGACCTCGATGACCCCACCGTTCTGGACGGCGGCGATGCTCTCCCAACCCGGGCGTTCGGCCACCGACTCGGCGGTCGTACCGCAGTACTTCGAGCACGCCAGGAAGATCAGGTCGGGGCTCGCCTGGATGATGAACTCGGCGTTGAGCTGCGGGTACGGAGTGTCGAGGCCGGCGTCTTCGGCGATGTTGACGAGCCCGATCTCCTGGTACACCGCACCGATGAACGTGTCGGTCGTGACCGAGAAGTACGTGTCGTCGATCTCATGGTAGTACGTCAGGGGTTCGTCGAGCGTGGGGAGATCAACCTGGATCGCAGCGATGTCCGTCTGCATCTGGCCGACGAGTTCGGCGGCCTCGCCCACGTGGCCGGTCAGTGCGCCGAGTTGCTCGATCTGCGCGTACACGTCGTCGAACCCGGTCGCGGCCGGGCCTTCCCAGTGATCGATGCCGAGCGTGTCGAACTGATCGAGCAGATCCGGGTTGGTGCCGTCGGTGACGACCAGGTCCGGGTCGAGACCGGCGATCGACTCCACGTTGGGCTCGAAGCCGGAGAGCCCCTGCATCTTGTCAGCGGCCTCGAGCGGGTAGTTCGAGAAATCGTCGACGGCGAGCACCTGATCGCCGGCGCCGATCGCGTAGAGCATCTCCGTCGCCGTGGGTGACAGGGAGATGATCGCCGACGGCGCGTCGATCGCCGCCGAGGACATGTCACTGGACATGTCACTCGACATGTCGCTGGACATCTCGCTGGACATCTCGCTGGACATGTCGCTGGACATGTCACTCGACATCTCGCTGGACATCTCGCTGGACATCTCGCTGGACATGTCACTCGACATGTCGCTGGACATCTCACTCGACGGTGCGTCCGTCGCCTCGACGACCGTGGTCGCCTCGGTCTCGACGGTGTCATCCCCGCCGCATGATGCAGCGATGAGTGCGATGCCGACGAATGCGGCGGCCATCTGATTGAAACGCATCTATTTGTTCCTCCACGTCGGGAGGACAAGTGGGTCAGAGATCGGCGGGCCGATCTGCGAACCGCCCTTGCCTCGAGGGTCTGGTACTCGCGCACGACGGGTCGACCGGGCTCGTCCAGGACCTGATCGAACAGACTTGGAACCACCGTTGCGGGACAGCGCCGGGATCTCACCGGACTTCGCACCGACCGTGCAACCGGCACCATAGCGGTTGCGGTCGGCGACGCAACACACGGTCGGCGGCGGCGGGATGGCGTCACCCGGTGACAACCCGTAGGCTCGCCGCCCGATGACCGAGCACTCCGACACCACCGACGCCCTCACCGACGATCCACGGCCCGATGGCCTCCGTTCGGCCACCTCGCTCGTGATCGTGAACACGGGCAACGGCAAAGGCAAGAGTTCGTCGGCGTTCGGGATGATGCTCCGAGCGCTCGCCGTCGACTGGCACGTCGCCGTCGTGCAGTTCGTCAAGAGTGGCGACTGGAAGGTCGGCGAGGAGAAGATGGGGCGCCAGCTCGGCGTCGACTGGCACGCCTTCGGGCAGGGTTTCACCTGGGACAGCAACGATCTCGAGGCCGACAAAGCGCATGCCGACTCAGGCTGGCAAGCGGCAAAAGCGCTGATCCAGGCCGGCGATCACACACTGGTGATCCTCGACGAGTTGACCTATCTGTGCTCGTGGGGCTGGATCGACCAGGCCGACGTGGTCCGCACGATCGTGGAGCGACCTGATCATGTAAACATCATCGTCACGGGCCGCGACGCCCCTGCCGAGCTGATCGAGATCGCCGACACCGTCAGCGAGATCACCGAGGTCAAGCACGCATACCAGCAGGGCATTCGCGCCAAGCGCGGCCTCGATTACTGACCATGCTGACGGTGCTACTCGGCGGAGCCCGCTCGGGCAAGAGCACCGCCGCGCTCCGCCTCGCCGAACACCAGACCCAGACGGTCGTGTTCGTCGCGACGAGCCCGCACATCCCCGGCGATGTCGACCTGGCCGACCGGATCGCAGGCCATCGCGCCGAACGACCGGCGAGTTGGGTGACGATCGAAGCCGAAGTCGACCTCGTGGACGCGGTCGCCGGTGCTGACCGCACGTCGTTCCTGATCGTGGACTGCCTGACGGTCTGGCTCGGCAATCTCATGCACCACGGGTACGACGACGGCGCAATCGGGGGTGCGAGCGCAGCGGCGCTCGCGGCCGTCCGAGACCGTGCGGGCCACACCGTCGTCGTCTCGAACGAGGTCGGATTCGGGATCGTGCCCGCAGATGCGGTGTCTCGCCGATACCGCGATCTGCTCGGGCGGATCAATCAGCAGTGGGTTGCCGACAGCGACCGCGCCCACCTGCTGATCGCCGGGCGGGCGCTCGACCTCGTCGACCTCGTCGCGCTGTCGTGACCGCACGACTGAGGGCCCTCCTCGCCGACCTCGGCGCATTCGACGCCGAGTCGGCGGGCGCCGTTCGCCTTCGCGCGTCCGACATCCTCCGACCACCCGGCGCGATGCAACGACTGGACGACCTCGCCGTACACATCGCAGGCTGGCAGGCGACGAGCGCGCCACGGGTCGAAGCGCCCAGCGTGATCGTGTTCGCCGCGGATCACGGCGTCGTCGCCGCAGGCGTCAGTGCGTACCCGGGCGAGGTCACGGCTGCGATGCTCGCGGCGGTCGGCGCCGGTCGGGCGACGATCAACGCATTCGCTCGGGCGGTCGGCGCGACCGTGAGCGTCCACGACGTCGGTGTCAGCCGACCGACCGGAGACATCCGAGTCGAGCCGGCGCTGACGGCCGCCCGGTTCGACGAGATCGTCGACCTCGCGATCGACGCGGTCGACGAGGCCGTGGGCTCAGGGGCGGATCTGCTCGTGCTCGGCGAACTCGGGATCGGGAACACCACGGCTGCGGCGGCGGTCGCCGCAGCGATGCTGGGGGGCGGCGCGACGCGATGGGTCGGGCGGGGGTCCGGCGTCGACGACGACGGTCTCGTTCGCAAGATCCAGGCCGTCGCCGACGCCGTCTCCAGAGTCGCGCACGTCGCCGACCCGCTCGACCTGCTGCGCGAGGTCGGTGGCGCCGAACTCGTCGCGATGGCCGCCGCCTGCGTCCAGGCCCGCCGTCGCCGAGTCCCGGTCGTGATCGATGGCTACATCGCAACGGCCGCTGTGCTCGCGCTGCACGTCGCAGTACCCGGCGCGCTCGACCACTGCATCGCCGGCCACCGATCGAGCGAACCGGGTCACGATCTCCTGCTGACCCATCTGGGGATGACGCCGCTGCTCGATCTCGGTCTGCGGTTGGGCGAGGGCAGCGGTGCGTTGGCGGCTGTTCCCCTCGTGCGAATGGCGTGCGCCGGCGTCGTCGAGGTACCGACGTTCGCGGAGTGGTTCGGCGCATGACCGGGTTCCTCGGTGCAGCGCAGTTCCTCACCCGCATCCCGATCCGATTGCCCGCTCCGGTCGCCCACGCACGTGCGGTGCCGTGGTTTCCCGTCGTCGGAGCGCTGATCGGTGCCGGGATCGGCGCGGTCGCAGCCGGGATGGCGCACCTCGTGCCCGTGCCGGTCGCCGGCGTGACCGCCGTGATGGTCGGGCTCCTGATCACCGGAGCGTTCCACGAAGACGGACTGGCCGACGTGGCCGATGCGTTCGGCGGCGGGTGGACGATCGAGCGGCGACTCGAGATCCTGAAGGATCCGCGTCACGGCACGTACGGCGTGGCCGCACTCGGCGGGTCGATCGCGATCCGGGTCGTCTGCGCAGCCTCGATCGTCTCCCCCGCCGCGCTGTTCGCGACCTTCGTCGCCGCCCACACGCTCGGGCGCGCAGCGGCCGTCGCCGCGATGAAGGTGGCACCGCCGGCGGTGGAGAGCGGGCTCGGCGTCACCGCTGCGACGTCGCTGCGCACATCACTCGCCGCGATCGGCATCGCCGCCGGTGTGGCGCTGACGGCGCTCGTCTGCGGCTGGTGGGTCGCGCCATTCGTCGGTGCTTCGGTCGTCGCCGCAGGCGCCGTGGTCGCGCTCGCGATCCGCAAGATCGGCGGCCTCGCCGGAGACGTCCTGGGGGCAGCCGAGCAAGTCGTGGAATGTCTCGTGATGATCGTTGCCACTGGTCTCGCCGCTCGCCACGCGATCTGGTGGTCGTGATGCTCTGCCCGGCGCTCCCCACCTCGGCAGGGCAGCAGCACCGAGCCCCCCGACCGCTAACTTGCCGTGCGTGGATGCGCACGTCGTCGTCGGCACCGACCGATTCGCCGAAGATCTCGCCGCACTGACGGACGACCTCGGGTTCCGGGTCGACGTGATTGTTCCTGCCGACTCGCCCACCAGTGCGGTCGTCTCCGGGCACGGGCTGCGCCTCCGGCTCGAGGCAACCAGTGCGCCGTCGCCGGTGACGATCCGTCTGATCACCGATGAGCCGGGTGAACCCACCGGTCTGCCGGGAGGCTCGACGATCGAGCGCTGCGCCGCGACCACGACCTTCCACCTCCCCGACAACGTGCCCGCGCTGGTGGTCACACACAACGATCACGATTCCGGCGTCGGTCGGGCCGGCATGCGCTACCGCGACCTGATCCCCGATCGGTGGGGTGGACGGTTCGTCGCGTCACACATCACGATTCCCGATGGCGGGCCGGTACCCGATTACGTGCACTTCCACAAGATCAGGTTCCAGATGATCTTCGTGAAAGCCGGCTGGGTGGAGCTGGTCTACGAAGACCAGGGTGAACCGTTCGTGATGCAGACGGGAGACTGCGTGCTCCAACCGCCGGAGATCCGTCACCGCGTCCTGGTCAGCTCACCGGGCCTCGAGGTGATCGAGATCGGATGCCCCGCCGAGCACGAGACGATCGCGGACTGGTCGACCGAACTGCCGACCGCCACGATCGACCGCGACCGGAATTTCGGAGGCCAACGGTTCGTACGTCATGTCGCGGCCGGCGCCGAGTACAGGCCGTGGCGGATCGCCGGTTGGGTCCATCGCGACACGGGCATCGGTGACGCAACCGATGGCCTCGCCGGCGTTCGTGTCGCGCGTCCGACAGGGTCGGCGTCAACAGACTGGGTCGCGCACGACTCCGAATTCGCTCAGCTGGTCGTCCTCGGCGGGAGCGTCGACTTCGAGGTGGCGGGGCAGGCACCCGCACGGCTCGCCGACGGCGACAGCGTCGCGATCCCCGGCGGGCTGCGATATCGACTCGTCGGCGCATCCGACGACTGCGAGCTCCTCGACGTCACTCTGCCGGCCGTCGTGCTCCCGGCCGGCACCTGATCGATCGTCTGCCGGGCGTCTGGCCGATTGCGATTCAGCCGCCGAGCCAGTCGATGACGAGCGCTGCAGTCCACGTGAAATCGTCGGTGCCGAGACCGTCTCCGCTGATGGGGTCGAAGTACTCGCGGAATCCGTGCCGTTCGACCAGTTCGAGCGTCGGTCGGCGCAGGCGCCCGCCCAGCGCCCCGTCGAACAGCCAATTCACGTTGACCCAAGTCGGCCCACGCCAGTAGCCCACCGGATCGAACGCCGGGTCGCTCGGGGCCGTCGTCGGCAGCGGGTGCGGCGTATCGAAGTCTCGCTCCAGTGCTGCGATCAGACGGTCGGATACGCCTGTGGGCAGGTCGACGATCGCGGGCAGGTAGGCCGACACGACCTGCGGGTCGTGACGATGACCGCTCAGGGCGTCGACGAAGACGAACCGACTGAGCGACTCGTCCCACAGATGCTCGACGAGCGACGCCGTCACCCGGTCTCGACGACGGCGGGCATCAGCGGCGACCGCCGGTTCGTCGAGTTCGTCGGCGAGGCGCGCCAGGTGGTCGTCGGCCCAAGCGAGCATCGCCGACATCCCCGGGTCGTACACCGCGAACTGCCCGAGCCCGAAGTCGGCTGCTGTGATCTGGGCGACCAGGGCGGCGTAGCGGGCGTAGTCGTCATCGGTCGGGCGCTGCGCCGGATTCGCGACGTGCTTCGTGTCCACCCGCTCGAACGGCGGAGCGTCGGCGGGGTCGACGGCCAGCTTCGCGAGGTCCCAGGCCGGGCTGTTGTCCATCCCGCTCTCCCACGGATGGGCGACTGCGACGAGCCCGAGAGCGAGCAAGTCGCGATCCTGCAGGAACCACTCGTGCGACCTCACGATCGCCGCGAGGAGCGATGTCAACCGGCCACGGTCACCGCCGCACTGTTGCACCCTGAGCGCCGCAGCAGCCCAGACCGGCGGCTGGCTGATGCTCGACCGATCGGACGTCCCCCAGAATGCCGGGCCGGGAAAGTACTCCCCCGCCAGATCGCGGAACCGAATGTGCGGCACGCGGCCGTCCGGCCAGGCACCGTCCATGAGCGACTCGAGTTCGATCAACGCCCGCTCGACGTCGATCATGCACCAGCCGATCGCCGCAAATGCCGAATCCCAAGCCCACTGATGCGGATACAGGTGGCCGGCCGGAACGGTGTGCGTTCCTCGATCGTTGGCTCGCATCACCAAGATCGCACGATCGAGCAGGTCCACACCAGAGCATCGCATACCCGCTCGACACATCATCCGACCGGGCGTACGGTGGGTGCATGGGCTTGGCCGACGAGAAATTCATCCTGCTGACGACGTTCAAGCGCGACGGTTCGGCTGTCGCGACCCCTGTCTGGGTCGTGCCACTCGATGGTGACACGATCGGATTCTGGACCAGTTCCGGCTCCGGCAAGGCCAAACGACTCGCCCACACTGCTCGGGTCACGGTCCAGCTGTGCAACGCACGGGGCAAGGTCACCGACGGGTCGCACCCGACCGACGCGACCGCAGTCCTCGTCGAGGGCGCCCAGTTGGAGGAGATCCGCCGCAAGGTGAACGCCAAGTACGGCTTCATGACGAAGGTGACCAAGCTGCTCGGCACGATCGGCGGCATCGTCAAGCGCAACCGCATCCCCTACGGCGATCGTGGGGTCGTGATCACGCCGGCCGGCTGACATCTCGCGTTCGGCCCGCTGCGTCAGTCGCGGCTCGTGCTCGTCCGCGGCGGTAGCCTCGCCTGCCGTGCCGATTCCCGCTCCCGTCGTCCAGGTCGCCCGTGGTTTCGCGATGGGCGCGGCTGATATCGTTCCAGGCGTCTCCGGGGGCACGGTTGCGCTCGTTCTCGGGATCTACGAACGCTTGATCCGCAACGTGCACACGGGAGCGCAGGCGCTCAAGGCGCTCGTGCAGGGCGACCTCGACGAGGTCAGGGCGAAGCTCGTCGCAGTCGAATGGATCTGGCTGCTGTCGCTGCTGGCCGGGATCCTCGCCGCCGTCGCCGTGCTCGCTTCCCTGCTCGAAGACCTGCTCGCCGACCATCCGGTGCGGATGGCTGCGCTCTTCTTCGGCCTCGTGCTCGGTTCGCTGACCGTCGCCGTGCGGCTGATCAGGTCGATCGGCACCTCGGAGATCGTCGCGATCGTCGGCTTCGCCGTGGCGCTGTTCCTGGTGCTCGGCCTCAAGAGCGACACCGAGGTGGCCGAGGGTGCGATCGAGATCGTCACCAAGCCGTGGTGGGTCTTCTTCCTCTCGGGTGCGCTCGCGATCTGCGCCATGATCCTGCCCGGCATCTCTGGGTCGTTCATCCTCGTCATGATCGGGATGTACACCGAGGTGCTGGGCGCGGTCAACGACCGCAACCTCGTCGCGCTGACTGCCACCGCAACCGGGTGCGTGGTGGGCCTCGCGCTGTTCTCGAGTGTGCTGACCTGGGCGCTCGAACATCACCATGATCTCGTCATGGCGGCCATGGTGGGCCTGATGCTCGGGTCGCTCCGCGTGCTGTGGCCATGGCCCGCCGGCACCCAGACCACCGAGCTCGGCCGCCCGCTGGGCGACGTCATGGTCCCGATCCTGCTCGCCGTCGTCGGTGCCGCCGTGGTGATCGCGGTCGAATTGCTCGCCGTCACGACCGACCACGACCCAGCGGATCTGGCGTCGAGCTCGCACTGACCCACCGCCGACGTCGCCCGGCGTCGGTGGGTGACGACGAGCGGTCGACCTTCGCGAGCAGTCCGTGCGGCGCCCGCTGGCCGTCTCGCTTCGCGGCGTACGTCGCGGCATCTGCCTGGGCGATGAGGGCGGCTGCACTCTCACCGCTGCGCCCGACGGCGACACCGATCGCAGCCCCGACGTCGAGGCACGTTCCGCGGTGCAGCACCGGTTCGACGGCTGCCATCGCCGGCTTCTTCGAGATGCGATGCGCGTCGTCGTCGCTGATCGGGCCGGCGAGCACCACGACGTACTCGTCGCCTGCGTATCGGGCAACCAGGTCGGCCGCTCGAATGAGGTGCTCCAGGTGCCGACCGATCGTGACGAGGACCGCATCGCCGGCCGCATGGCCATGGGTGTCGTTGATGATCTTGAAGTCGTTCAGGTCGATCATCACGACGGCATACGCCGACCGGCCCTGCTGATCGGGTGGCGTTGAGATGTGTCGCCAACACATCGAACAGCTCGTGGCGATTGGCGAGCCCGGTGAGCGCGTCTCGGGTGGCACGCCTGGTGACGACCTCGTGCTGGCGTCGAAGTTCGGTGACGTCTTCGAGGTAGGACAGCGGGCGGTGGCCGTGCTGCGTCGAGATCATCGTCTCGGTGACTCGCGCCCAGACCGTGGATCCCGTTCGGTGTCGGAACGGCACCTCGAGTTGGCGGTGGCCTTCGGGGGGCGGCTCGACCCGCGTGGCTGCCGTGTCGAGACCGGCGAGGTGGACGTCGATGAGGGCCATCCAGTTCCGGCCGACGACCTCGTCGTCGTCATCGAACCCAGACGCCGTTCGATCGTCAGGTCCACCACACTTCGATGTCGGCAGAGCGCGGGCCGGACTTGAACGCCCGGCTGGAGGGTCTGACCCCCTCCGGCTCGCGCGACGCCGTCAGTCGAACAGCGGCGAGGAGCGCCGAGCAACGAAGCTCGCCATCGCCGCCCCGAGGTCGGGCGAGGCGTCCGCGTTCAGCCGGTAGGACGGGCCGTAGAGCGTGGCGATCGCAGCCAGGGCTCCGCCCGTCGAGCGGATCGGGACCGCGACGCCGTTCACGTCGAGATCGAGTTCCTGATCCGTCCAGGCGAACCCGAGGCGACGGACCTCGCTGAGGCGCGCAATGATCTGCTTCGGCGTGGTCACGGAGTGTTCGGTCGATGCCGAGAGCGGTTCCGACAGGTACGTGGTGAGTCGCTCGTTCGTCCATGACGCCATCGCGACGAGCCCCGGCGCGACGAGATGGAACTCGAAGCGCTCGCCGACGGGGTCGGCGACCTGCACCGCCGTGTCCAGACGATTGCTGTCGACGTACAGCAGGGCGGAGCCGTCGTCGATGCAGACAGCCGCGTTTTCCCCGAACTCCCGGACGAGGTCTTCGGTCAACGGGCGGACCCGCTCGCGCAGCACCGGGATCGAGTCGGCGACCGACGCCGTCAACGACATCAGGCCGGCTCCTGCGGTCGCCGACCCGTCAGACGTCCGCTCGACCATGCCGAGCTCGGTGAGGATGCCGAGCATCCGTCCGACCGTCGACTTCGACAGGCCGCTCCGACGGGCCAACTCGCGCACCCCGACCGGCTCAGCAGCCATCACGACGAGTTGCAGCAGACCGAACGCCCGATGCACCGGACCGTCTGGTCTTGACGCGCCGGTCGATTCAGCCATACGGTGCAACCCTACACTCAGTGGGACGTCCCATTCAATAGGACACCTCAACTCGGACTCTTCGATTCAGCACACACCCGGAGGCGACATGGCGACCAGACCGCTGACACCCGACTTCATCGACCATCACTGGGATCCCATCACGACCGCCGAACTCCACGATGGCTTCGTCACGGCCACATGGCCGGACGGAACGACATTCGAGGCCTACGCACTGTGGCTCGCCGAGAACGCCGAGGGTTACGGCCTGGAGCCGACGGTGCGTGAATCGACGATCGAGCCGTGCGATCTCCCGACGTCCGATGCGCTCGAGTCGGTCGACGTCGGCCGAGACGGCGACCTTCTCCTTCGGTTCACGGGCCGCACCGAGCTCCACGTCCACCCGGGATGGCTCCGATATGTCGCCGAGGAGCGGCACCTCCCCGCCAGCCCGCTGCCCGAAACCACACCCTGGACCGCCGACGAGCTGCCGCAACCACCGACGCTGGACGGGTCACAGATCCTGACGGACGCAGCCGCGCTCGAGACGTGGCTGACGAATCTCGTCCAGTACGGCATCTGCCGCCTCGAACACACACCGACGGACCTCGACTTCGTCGGGCGTCTCGTCGGCATGGTCGGGCCGATTCGCGACACGAACTTCGGCCCGGTCTGGAGCGTTCGCGCTGACCCCGACCCCAACTCGACCGCCAACACCGGGCTCAACCTCGGCCAGCACACCGATCTCCCGACACGGGAGACCCCGCCGGGCTATCAGTTCCTCCACTGCGTCGAGAACACCGTCGACGGCGGGTGGTCCCGGATGACCGACGGACTCGCGGTCGTCGAAGCGATCCGGGTCGAGCACCCGGCCGACTACGACGCGCTGACCACGCTCGAGTGGGTGTTCATGAACCGCTCACGTGATGCGGAACATCGCTGGATCGGCCCGATGATCGATCACGGCGCCGCACGGCAACCGCTGACCCTGCGGGCGTTCTACCCGGTTCGCAGTGCACCGCACATGGCGACGGCCGACATCCCCCGGGCCTACGAGTCGATGCGCGTGTTCGCCGAGGTCGCTCGCGATCCTCGCTTCCAGATCCGTTACCCGTTCCGGCCCGGCGATCTGATCGGCTTCGACAACCGGAGAATCCTGCACGGTCGCGACTCGTTCGAGAGCGGTGGGCGACGACATCTCCGCGGCTGCTACGCCGATCACGACGACATCTTTTCTCGCCTGCGCGTCATGCGGCGCCCGGTCGATCACGCGACCACCGTCACCCACTCCACGACCCCCACCACGAACCCCACGAACACGAGGTAGCTCCATGACATCCGTCTTCATCACCTGTGCGATCACCGGCAGCGGCGACACCGTCGGCAAGAGCGACAAGGTTCCGTTCACGCCCGAACACATCGCCGACGACTGCATCGCTGCGGCGCGAGCGGGCGCCGCCGTCACGCACATCCACGTCCGCGACCCGATCACGGGCGCCCCGGCTCGCGAGCCCGACCTGTACGCCGAGGTCGTCGAACGGGTCAGAGCCGCCGACGTCGACGTGGTGATCAACCTCACTGCCGGGATGGGAGGCGATCTGACCCTCGGTTCGGCGGAACGCCCGTTGCCGCTCGCCGAGCACGGCACCGACATGGCCGGGGCGTCCGAACGCGTCGACCACGTCCGGCGGCTGATGCCGGAGATCTGCACACTCGACTGCGGCTCGATGAACTTCGGTGAGGGCGATTACGTGATGACGAACACGACGTCGATGCTCAAAGAGATGAGTCGCCAGATCCAGGAGCTCGGCGTGCGTCCCGAGATCGAAGTGTTCGACACCGGCCACCTGTGGCAGGCGAAGTCGCTCGTCGACGAAGGGCTGATCGACGATCCGGTGATGGTCCAGCTGTGCATGGGCGTGCCGTGGGGCGCGCCGCCGGACATCAACACCTTCATGGCGATGGTCAACAACATCCCCGACGGCTGGACGTTCAGCGCATTCGGGATCGGCCGCAAGCAGCTCGACTATGTCGCGCTCTCCACGATCGCCGGCGGCAACGTCCGGGTCGGCCTCGAAGACAACCTGTACCTCGGTCGCGGCCGGCTCGCCTCCAACGCCGACCTCGTGGAGCGCGCCGTTCAGATCATCGAATCCCTCGGCCACACGGTGAAGGGCCCCGACGAGGTGCGTTCCGATCTGGCGCTGACCCGACATGGCTGAGCCCGTCATCCATCGCGCCGCCGTCGTCGGTTGCGGGGTGATCGGCGCCGGCTGGGCCGCGCGCCTGCGCCTCAACGGTGTCGACGTGCGCGCCTACGACCCGTCGCCTGACGCGGGCCGGATCATCGACACCGTGCACGGGAACGCGCGACTGGCGTGGAGTGAGCTCGACCTCGAACCGGCGCCCGGTTCGATCGGTTCACTCGAACGGTGCGACTCGATCGCCGCAGCGGTCGACGACGCCGAGCTGGTGGTCGAGAGCGTTCCCGAACGCCTCGACATCAAGCATGCGACGCTGAGCGAGATCGACGCCGCATCATCGCCGCAGGCGATCATCGCATCGTCGACGTCAGGGTTCACACCGAGTCAGCTCGCGACCCCACTCGGCCGACCCGAACGGCTGATCGTCGGCCACCCGTTCAACCCCGTCTACCTGCTCCCCCTCGTCGAGGTGGTCGGTGGGGCACGCACCGACGAGGCGACCATCGAGCGCGCCACGGAGATCTACCGATCGCTCGGGATGCATCCACTGCGCGTGCGCGCCGAGATCGATGCCCACATCGCCGATCGATTGTTGGAAGCCGTCTGGCGGGAGGCGTTGTGGCTCGTCAACGACGGCATCGCCACCACCGAGGAGATCGACGACGCCATCCGCTACGGGTTCGGATTGCGCTGGGCGCAGATGGGTCTGTTCGAGACGTACCGAATTGCCGGGGGCGAAGGCGGGATGCGTCACTTCCTCGGCCAGTTCGGTGAATGTCTGACGTGGCCATGGACCAAACTGATGGACGTGCCGGAATTGACCGACGAATTGATCGACACGATCGCGGATCAATCAGACGCCCAATCGGGCCATCTCACCATTCGTGAGCTGGAGCGCATCCGGGACCGTAATGTGGCAGCGATGCTGTTGGCCCTCGAACGCAACGCCTGGGGCGCAGGTGCGACCATCGCCGAATGGCGCGCTGCGAACGCAGGCGAGGCACACCCGGTGGCATGAGCCAGAACGAGGCGCGCCTCGAGGCGCTCCGGCGCAGCGGCATGCTCGGACGCCGGACGTTCGCCGAGTTCGATCGACTCACGCAACTGGCGTCAGTGCTGATCGGTGCGCCGGTGTCACTCGTGTCGATGATCGACGAGGACCGTCAGTACTTCACGTCCCACTTCGGTCTGTCGGACGAACTCTCTCGAGCGAGAGAGACCCCGATCGCCCAGTCGGTGTGCGCGACCGTGGTCGAACTGGATGCGCCGTTGGTGATCGACGCCTTGATCGCCGACCCGAAGTGGATCGATCACCCGGCTCGCACCGAGATCGACGTGGCCGCTTACTGCGGGGTTCCGATCCGGGACCGAGACGGCAACGTGCTGGGAAGTTTCTGCGTCATCGACGACGAGGTGCGGGAGTGGGGAGCGACCGACATCGAGATTCTCGAGCGCTTCGCCGAGATCGTCGGCGATTACATGCAGACGAGCAACGACCATCACGCCCTCATCGTCGACCTCCAGCACCGACTGCTGCCGACCTCTCGGCCGACGTTGACGTGGGGGTCGCTGCAGGCGACGTACCGACCTGTTCCCGGTACGGGCATCATCGGGGGTGACTTCTACGACTGGATCGTCAACGCCGACAGTTCGATCGACGTCATCGTCGGAGACGTCGTCGGTCACGGCGTCGGGTCGACGCAGGCGGCCGCCCAACTGCGCGCTGCGTACCGCGCCGTGCTGACCGATCCGACGGTCGAACTGCCCGACGTCGTGACGCGGATCTCAGCTGCGTGTGCGGGGTTACCAGACTGCGCGTGTGCCGCCCTACTCGTCGCTCGGATCGACGGTGACGGCGTCGTCGACTTCGTCCGGGCCGGGGCGACCCCGCCCATCACGGTCGACGCCGCCGGCGCTTCGGTGCACGGCGCGAAGGGCGGCCCGCCACTCGGCACAGGCCCGTGGACGACCGAACACCTGAGCAGGATCCAGCTCCACGACGGTGACACGCTCCTGCTGTACACGGATGGCCTGGTCGAACGACGGGGCGAGGTGCTCGACGACGGGTTCGCACGAGCGTGCGCCCACGCCAAGACGTTCAGCTCGCTCGACGAGTTCATCGACGGTGCCTGCCCGTCGTTCGAGCAGCTCGACGACCTGGCCGTCGTCGCGCTCACCAGACGATCGTCGACCTGATCACACCTTGTCCATGTCGATCGGCTCACCGGGTGGCAGCGCGACCAGGACTGCATCGCCGCTGCTGACCTCCCCACCGTGGACGACCACCGCCATCACGCCGCCCCGGCGGACGGTCCGGCCGTCGACATGGCTGCGGAGCTCGCTCAGGAGACCTTCATGCAGTCCGTTGATCTGCCCGCACGGATTGCGAAGTCCGGTCAGCACGATCAGCGCGTCAGCACCGAGTCGCAGCACGGTTCCGGTCGGCAGGGCGTAGAGATCAACGCCCGACGTCGTCACGTTCTCGCCCAGCTCCCCGGGCGCCACGTCGAAACCACGGTCGGCCACGAGGTCGAGCATCTCCTGCGTGAACAGCAGCACCTGACGCAGATTTGGCTGACTCGGATCCCTGGCCACCCGTGACCGGTGTCTGACCAGTGCGCCGGCATGGGCGTCGCCCTCCACGCCGAGTCCGGCGACGAGCGTGATCGACCCGACCTGCGCTTTCGAGAACGTGTATGACCCACTGCGGTGCACGGCTGCGACGATCGGCCCGGCGGTTCCCATCCAACGATTCTCCCCGGTCGGTCGCCGTCGGGCAAACGGACCGACCGTGCGAGCCCACCGTCCCTCGTCCGGCTGATTCGATCGTCACGTCGACGACGAGCCAGGCTGTCACATGGCACAATCCGAACGTCGCGTCGCGCACCGCACCTGCCCGCTCTGCGAGGCCGGCTGCGGCCCCTGCTGACCGGGAACCTCGATGCATCGGTGGCGCGATGTTCACCACCGGCGCGACTGGCCAACCATCGACCCGGGGCGCATCGGGGAGGGGGCGGGGCATGCGGTTCGGTCGAGCCACGAGTCGAGTCGGTGGTCGCCCCGAGGCATTCGGTGAGTTCCCGGTTTCGGCGTACGCCGAAGAGATCGAGACGCCCGGCGAGGGCCAGGTGCGAGCCGTCATCACGGTCGGCGGCCAGCGTCAGCCCCACCGGGTGACGGTCCGCCACGTTGCTCTCAGCCGTATCGCTCAGCCGGGCGGGGGCCAGCCGTTCTGTCCACCGGGCTGCCCACCGAGTTGACGGTCGGTGATGTCGGTCGAGTCGACGTCGATCGCCGAGTACGGCAGCCGGGCGAAGAATGCATCGGCGTCTCGCACCAGCTTGCGCACCGCGTGGTAGTTGGCTCCGCCGCCGAACACGGCACCGATGCCGACCGGGAGCGCGGTGCCGAGCGCGATCAGTCCGCGGCGCGTTCCGTATCGTCGCAGGAGATTGCGGCTCATGAGCCGGTTGGTGAGCTGCAGCGTGGCGAGGGGCAGACGATCATTGACGCCGATCGAACCGGTCTTCGAGGCCTCCTTGACGGCACCCGAGAACCCTTCCTTGGCCGAGCTGCCGTAGATGAGCACGGCGAGCACCCACGCCCGGCGCTCCTCGACCGTCGGGTCAGGGCGACCGTGGAGCGCAGCGATCGTGAGGATCAAATCGCCGGCCCGCCCCGTGAACCACGCGAGTTCGGCGACGGACGCGAACAGCGTGGCCCCGGTTCCGACGGCGGGTGCCACGGCGGCCGCACCGGCCGCGGCACCCGCCGCACCGAGCTCTCGTGCGAATGATTTCGTCAGCGCCGAGATCTTCTCTGGCCTGATGTCGCCGGGCAGTTCGTCGGCACGTTTCTTCGCCGCCTCCCATCGATTCGCCGACACGTCGTCGATCGCGGCGAGCATCCGTTCCGACAGCTTCTCGACGTCGTCCGGCCGAAGTCGGGACGCGAGCCGCGTCGCCCATTCGGTCGCCTTGGCGTTCGCTCGACGTCCCACGCTCGACTGCTACCCGCACCGAGCGGCAGGTACACCGGGCCGGGTCGCACTCATCCCCCGACGAGTTCGGCGAACCGGCGGATTCCTTCGGCCAGGTCGTCGTCGCCCAGCGCGAAGCTGAATCTGGCGTAGCCGGGCGCACCGAACGCTTCGCCAGGCACGATCGCGACCTTGGCCTGGCCGAGAACCAGGTCGGCCAGCTCGAGCGTGGTCGATGCGGTCTGGCCGTTGATGTCGCGGCCGAGCAGCGCCGAGAGGTTCGGGAAGCAGTAGAACGCACCCTGGGGCTCGATGCAGGTGACCCCGTCGATGGCGTTGAGGAGGCGTTGCATCGTCGTGCCACGCCGGGCGAACGCCTCGCGCATCATGACGACGTCGTCGAGCGAGCCCGACAGCGCAGCAATCGTGGCTCGCTGCGACACGTTGGCGACGTTGGAGGTGGCGTGGCTCTGGAAGTTGGTGGACGCCGTCACCACGTCGTTGGGACCGATCAACCAGCCGACCCGCCACCCGGTCATCGCGTACGTCTTCGCCACCCCGTTGACGATGAGGCACCGTTCGGCCAGGTCGGGCACGAGCGTCGGCATCGATGCGAACTCGTTGTCGCCGTAGACCAGGTGCTCGTAGATCTCGTCGGTGATCACCCACACCTCGTTCTCGACCGCCCACTCCCCGATCGCCCGGACCTCGGCGGGCGAGTAGATCGCGCCTGACGGGTTGTCGGGGCTCACGAACAGCAGCACCTTCGTGCGGGCGGTCTTCGCAGCATCGAGCTGCGCGACCGTGACCTTGAAGCCTGACTCGTCGGTCGTGTCGATGACCACCGGAACGCCCTGCGCCAGGGTGATGGCCTCGGGATAGGTGGTCCAGTACGGAGCCGGCAGCAGGACTTCGTCGCCAGGGTCGAGCAGCGCCGCGAAGGCCGTGTACACGGCGTGCTTGCCGCCGTTGGTGACGAGCACCTGGCTGGGCTCGACGGAGAAGCCGGAGTCACGCATCGTCTTCGCCGCGATCGCCGCCTTGAGCTCGGGCAGGCCGCCGGCCGGCGAGTACCGATGGTTTTTCGGGTCCTGGCACGCTGCGACGGCCGCCTCCACGATGTGGGCCGGGGTCGGGAAGTCCGGTTCGCCGGCGCCGAATCCGATGACGTCTTCACCGGCGGCCTGCATCGCCTTGGCCTTGGCGTCGACCGCCAACGTGGCGGACGGGGCGATCGAGGCGAGTCGTGCGGAGGTGCGTGTCACGGGGTCACATCGTGTCAGATCCGCCCCGCTTTCCCACACGACGAATTGTGCCAGGCACAATTCGTCATGGGGCTGCCATGCTGGCCCCGTGGACGCCCCCGACATCCGACTTCCCGACTCCATCCTCCCCGCCGACGGACGCTTCGGTTGCGGCCCCTCCAAGGTCCGCCCGGAACAGATCGATGCAGTCGTGGCCGGCGCCCGCACCCTGATGGGCACGTCGCACCGCAAGCCCCAGGTCAAGGATCTCGTGGGCTCGATCAGATCCGGTCTCGCCGACCTGTTCGTGCTCCCCGCCGGATGGGAGATCGTGCTCGGCAACGGCGGCACCACAGCATTCTGGGACGCGGCGACGTTCGGCCTCGTCGACGAGCGCAGCCAGCATCTCGTGTTCGGCGAGTTCTCGTCCAAGTTCGCGACGGCGTGCGACTCCGCGCCACACCTCGGTGATCCCGACGTGATCAGCAGCGAGCCCGGCAGCCATCCCGTCGCCGTCGGACGCGACGGCATCGACGTGTACGCCCTGACGCACAACGAGACATCGACGGGCGTCGCAATGCAGCTGCACCGTCCGCACGGCGCCGACGCAACGGCACTGGTCGCGGTCGATGCGACGTCCGCTGCCGGCGGCCTGCGCTGGGATCCGGCCGAGGTCGACGTGTACTACTTCGCGCCGCAGAAGTGCTTCGCCGCCGACGGCGGGCTGTGGTTGGCGGCCTGCTCGCCGAGCGCTGTCGAGCGGATCGAGCGGATCGCGGCCGGCTCTCGCTGGAGTCCGGCTTCGCTCGATCTGGGGATCGCGCTCGACAACAGCCGCTCGAACCAGACGTACAACACGCCGGCCGTCGCCACGCTCATCATGCTGGAGGCCCAGCTGGGATGGATGAACGCACACGGCGGCCTCGAGTGGTGCGCCACGCGCAGCGATGCCTCGGCGGAGGTGATGTACGGCTGGGCTGACGCACGAGCGTGGGCGACACCGTTCGTCGTCGATCCTGCGCAGCGCTCGTCGGTCGTGGCCACGATCGACCTCGACAGCACGGTCGACGCCACCACGGTCAGTGCTGTCCTGCGCGCCAACGGGATCCTCGACACCGACAGCTACAGCAAGCTCGGCCGCAACCAGTTGCGGGTCGGCATGTTCCCGGCGATCGACCCCGCCGACATCGAGGCGCTCACGGTCTGCATCGACAAGGTCGTCGCTGCGCTGGCGGGCTGACAGACTCGTACCGTGAACGTCGCCGAGGTGCTCGAACTCGAGTTGGATGACCTGGGACCCCTCCGTTCGCCCGTGATGCTCGTCGCGCTGACCGGCCTGTTCGACATCAGCGGGGCCGCCACGACGGCGCTCGACCGGTTCGCTCCGGGCGACTCGGCCGTCACGATCGGGGGCATCGATCCGGATCCGTTCTACGACTTCACGCAGGAACGTCCGCACGTCGAGTTCGACGACGACGAGATCCGGGTCATCCGATGGCCCGAGAACCAGTTCGACGTCGTGCGTGGTCGGGGCGAACGGGATCTCGTGGTCCTCGTCGGCGTCGAACCGCATCTGCTGTGGCGCACCTACTCGGGCTGCATCGTCGAGGTCGCCCGGCGGCTGGAGTGCGAGGCGGTCGTCACCGTCGGTTCAGCGGCCGAAGGTGTTCCCCACACCCGCACACCGCAGGTCACCGGGAGTACCACCGACGCGGACCTGGCGCGCGTCCTCGGGATCGGTCAACCGACGTATCAGGGTGTCACCGGGGTGGTCGGCGTGATCCAGACCGACCTCGCCGACGCCGGGATTCCGTCGGTGTCGCTGCGGGTCGGTATCCCGCACTACCTCATGAACGCCGAACACCCGCAGGCCGTCGCTGCCCTGCAGACGCACCTCGCCCACGTGCTCAGCGTGGATCCGCCGGATCACGACGACGAACTCGCCGGTGAGATCCGCAAGTGGCGAGGGCTGCACGACGAGGTCGCCGAGGGCGACGTGCAACTCCAGATGTACGTCAAGATGCTGGAGCACGAGTTCGACCGGCGGGCCGAGGCCGCGATCCCGTCCGCCGATGACCTCGGCGCCCAGTTCGAACAGTTCCTGAAAGACCAACGCGACGACTGATCATCCGTCGTTCTGGGCAGGGTTTGGACGGCGTGGGCAGTCCGAACCCTGACCAGAACGGGTGGGTCAGTGATTGGCGGCGGCGGCGAAACCCTGATCGAGGTCGGCCAGGATGTCGTCGATCGACTCGAGACCGACACTGAGGCGCACGAGGCTCGGTGTCACCCCGGATGCCGCCTGCTCCTCGGCGTTGAGCTGGCTGTGGGTCGTGGCGGCCGGCTGGATCACGAGGCTGCGGACGTCACCGATGTTCGCCACATGGCTGTGCAGGCTCAGGGCCTCCACGAACCGCTTCGCCGCCTCCTGACCGCCATCGACCTCGAACGCGATGATCGAGCCGTAGCCCCGCTCACCGCCGTACACGCGGGCACGATCGTGCCACGGACTCGACGGCAGGCCGGCGTACGACACGCTGGTCACCTGATCGTGGGCATCGAGGTATTCACCGACCCGCTGAGCATTTTCCCAGTGCCGGTCCATGCGGAGGCTGAGCGTCTCCAGCCCCTGCAGGAACATGAACGCGTTGAACGGCGAGATCGCCATCCCGAGGTCGCGCAGCATCTGGACGCGAGCCTTGATGATGAAGGCACCGTGGCCGAGTGCGTCCCAGTACGTCAGGCCGTGGTAGCTGGGGTCGGGCTCGGTGAAGTTCGGGAAACGCCCGGATGCGCCGTAGTCGAAGGTGCCGCCGTCGATGATCGCACCACCGATCGAGTTGCCATGACCGCCGATGAACTTCGTGAGTGAGTGCACCACGATGTCGGCACCCCACGAGAGCGGCTGGACGAGGTACGGCGTCGGCACCGTGTTGTCGACCACCAGCGGGATGCCGTTGGCGTGGGCTGCCTCGGCGATCTGCTCGATGTCGAGGAAGTTGTTTCGCGGGTTGGCGAGCACTTCGCCGTAGAAGACCTTCGTGTTGTCCCGCACGGCTGCCTTCCAGGCGTCGATGTCGTCGGGGTCGTCGATGAAGGTGACCTCGATGCCGAGCTTGGGGAGGGTGTAGTGCAGCAGGTTGTACGTGCCGCCGTACAGTGCGGCCGACGCCACGACGTGGTCGCCCGACTCGCACAGCGTGAGCAGGGTCAACGTCTCGGCCGACTGGCCGGACGCGACTGCGAGTGCCCCTGGGATGCCGATCGCCGTCGTGCACCCACCCTCGAGCGCACTCAGGCGAGCTTCGAGGGCACCCTGGGTCGGGTTCATGATGCGCGTGTAGATGTTGCCGACCTCGGCCAGTCCGAACAGCGCAGCGGCGTGCTCGGTGTCACGGAACTCGAATGACGTGGTTTGGTAGATGGGGACCGCGCGGGCCCCGGTGGTCGGGTCGGGGTCGCCGCCGACGTGGATCTGTTTGGTCTCGAAACCCCAGGTGTCGCTCATCGGCAGGACACTAGACGTCGAAAACCCGACCAGACAAGTCAGGTTTCCGTTCGGGGCGCCCCGGCTCCGAGCCGTGCGGTCAGATCAGACCGAGGTCGCGGACTGCGTCTCGTTCGCTGACGAGCTCAGCGGCCGAGGCGTCGATCCGCTCGCGGCTGAACTCATCGATGTCGAGCCCCTGCACGATCCCGTACCGACCGTCGGAGCAGGTGCACGGGAAGCTGGAGATGATGCCCTCGGGGACGTCGTAGCTGCCGTCGGAGGGCACGCCCATCGAGACCCAGTCACCGTCGGGGGTCCCGAGTGCCCACGACCGGACGTGGTCGACCGCGGCGTTGGCCGCCGACGCCGCCGATGAGGCACCGCGCGCCTTGATGATCGCTCCGCCGCGGGTGGCGACGGTCGGGATGTAGTCGTCGACGTACCAGTCGTGATCGCCGACCGCCTCGTACGCCGACTTCCCATCGACCTCGCAGTGGAACAGATCGGGATACTGGGTGTTGGAATGGTTCCCCCAGATCGTCATCTTGGTGATGTCGTTGACGCTGACATCGAGCTTGGATGCGAGCTGGCTCATCGCCCGGTTGTGATCGAGCCGGGTCATCGCCGTGAACCGGCCGGGGTCGAGGTCGGCGGCGTTGCTCATCGCGATCAGCGCGTTCGTGTTGGCGGGGTTGCCGACCACGAGCACTTTGACGTCCTTGCTCGCCGAGCGCGACAGCGCCTCGCCCTGGGGCTTGAAGATGCCGCCGTTGGCCGACAGCAGATCGGCCCGATCCATGCCCTCCTTCCGGGGCATCGCACCGACCAGCAGCGCGACGTCGGCGTCACCGAATGCGACGTCGGCGTCGTCGGTGCACGTGATCGAGTCGAGCAGCGGGAACGCCGAGTCGTCGAGCTCCATCTTGACGCCTTCGAGCGCGCCGAGCGCCGGGGTGATCTCGAGCAGCTGGAGTGCGATCGGGGTGTCGGGCCCGAGCATCGAACCGGAGGCGATCCGGAAGAGGAGCGAATAGCCGATCTGGCCGGCAGCGCCGGTGACCGCAACACGGACTGGTGACGTCATGGCTCCGATCGTACGCGCCGGTCAGCGGCTCCGCCCAGCCCGGCGCCAGACGGCTCGGGACGGTGTCCGCTCAGCGAGCGGCCGCCCGCCGGGCGTGCACTGCTGGGCAGCTCGACCCGAAACTGTGTTCGCGCGTGCGGCGCAACGCGAACCGATGCGCCGACGACAGTTGACGCCGTCACGTCCGATCCTGCGTCCGGGCTGTCGACCGGCGCTGAGCTCGAGGCACCGTCCGGCGGCGTCAGCCCGTGCCGAGCGGGTAACCCGACTGTCTGGGAGTCGCACGAACGTCCAACCCGGTCGCCCACCAGTCGTCGCCCACCAGTCGTCGCCCACCGGTGGCCCTCGACCTCGCGTCGTCAGGCGACGACCGCGTCGCAGTTCCGTCAGCGGCCGGTCCAGTCGCCGATCACGTTGGCGTAGTAGCGCCGTCCGGCGTCGGTGAGGTGGATGCCGTCATCGGTGAAGCAGTCGTCGGGGCACTCGTTCGCCAGGGTGTTCCAGTCGACGAGGATGATGTTGTCCTGGCCGTCGGGCTTGTCGCGGGCTGCGAGGATCCGGTTGTTCTCCGCTGTCCACGGGCGATTTGCGTACACGTTCAGCATGATGACGTTCTTCACCCGGCTGAGCGGGGCGAGCAGGGCGTCGAGCGTCTCTCGTGTGATCGGTCCGTTGGTGCCGAGATGGATGATGATCGGGTCGCCGAACAGATCAGCGGCTCCGAGCTGCTCCATCGATGGCACGAAATCGGCCATCTGCCGGCTGACCTCGGCGTTGACGATGTAACCGCGGTCCTTGAGGACGCCGGCTGCGCCGAGCATCACCGAGTCACCGATCGCGAAGTAGTCGACCGGTTCGACCGGCAGTGTGGTCGTCGTGGTCGTGGTGGTCGTCGTCGTCGTGCTCGTCGACTCGGTCGCCGTGCTGTCGACCGGTTGCACCGGGACCGTGGTGGCCGTCGTGGGAGCCTCGGCTGAGGCGGCACTCCCGGCTCCCCCCAGCAACTCGTCGAGCGGTGTGATGCTCTGCTGGCCCTCGGCGAGGCCGGCTTGCACAGCGTTCGGGTTCACGTCGGCGAGCCCGAGCTGCAGCACGCCGACCGCGAGGACGAGCAGGGACCCGACCACCGTCACGGCCGCGATCTGGCGTGGGGCGGGATCGCGACGAACTCGCAGGCTCTCCCACCAGCGGGCGACCTCGCGGCGCCGGACCGGCGTCTCGACGAACTGGTACGACAACTCGGTGATCACGACCGTGACGGCCATCGCGACGGCGAACTGGGGCAGCGAGAGGACGTTGCCGGCGACCCGGCGGATCACCTGATAGATCGGCCACGAGTAGAGGTACAGGCCGTACGACCGGGTGCCGATCCAGAGCAGCGGTGGGATCGACAGCGCGCGACGGGTGACCGTGTGGGGATGTGTGACGGCGGCGATCACCATCAGGGTGGCGAGCGACGTCAGGGCGAAACCGCCACGGAACAGCCACGGGTCGGCCCGGTCGACAGCGATGAAGTGGATCTTCCACACGAACAGCATCAGGAGCAGCAGGCCGAACAAACCGACCAGATCGAGCAGGTGACCCGCCCGTCGGAGCGGCCCGCGCATGATCGCGACCGGTCGCCAGATCATGGCGAATGCAGCGCCGAGCAGGAGGCCGCTGGATCGGGTGACCGTCGACAGGTACAGCGTGTCGGCCTTGGAGATGCAGCGCTCGCCGACCGACCAGTACGCGCCGGGGTTCACCGAGCAGTCACCGATCGGGCCGGGATGGAAGAGCAGCGCGGTGAGCACCGTCACCACGAAGGCGACCAGCACCAACCATCGCGCCGTCACGGCGAGGTTCCGGGTTCCGCGACGACGAAGCATGAACATCATCGCGATCGGCCAGAGGAGATAAAACTGCTCTTCGACCGCGAGGCTCCAGAGGTGGCGGAGCGGTGCGAAGTCGCCGCTCGAGCTGTAGCCCTGGCCGACCCAAATCTGGTACCAGTTCGAGATGTAGAACAGGCCACCGAGCAGATCGCCTCGGAGCTTGCCGAGTTCGGTGGATCGGAAGATCCAGGTGTAGGTCAGCAGCATGAACAGCATGACGAACAGAGCCGGCAGCAGGCGGCGGGCGCGACGGGCCCAGAACTCGCCGATGCGAACCGTCCCGGTGCGTTCACGCTCGGCCATCAGCAGCAACGTGATGAGGTAGCCGCTGATCACGAAGAACACCTCGACGCCCAGGAACCCGCCGGCGAGCCATCCCGGATTGGCGTGGTACACCAGCACCGCCACGACTGCGAGAGCGCGCATGCCGTCGAGACCGGGGAGGTACGGAACCCGACTCAGGTTCGGCACGTCGCGTCCAGGGCGCGGCAGGGCTTCGGTGGCGGTGGCCATCGACTCCAGTATCGCCCCGACAGGGGTGGATCGGTGGTCATACCGCTCGCCGGGTCTATCGTCGCCGCGATGACGGACCCCGTGTTGGATGCTGCTGCCGCGACGGGCGTGGCGTACGACGTCGTGCCGTGCGACCCAGCGCTCGCGGACACCGCCGAGTTCTGCGATGCCTACGGGTTCACGCTCGATCAATCGGCCAATGCGATCGTCGTCGTGGGCAAAGGCGAACCCCGGCTCTACGTCTGCTGCGTCGTCCTGGCGACCACCCGACTCGATGTCAACACGACCGTTCGGCGGATGCTCGGCCGCAAGAAGGCGTCGTTCGCGTCAGCGGAGGAGACGGCGCAGATGACTGGCATGGAGATCGGCGGCGTCACGCCGTACGGGCTGCCGCCCGAGTTCCCGATCTGGATCGACAGCAGGGTGATGCTGTGCGACGCAGTGATCGTTGGCGGCGGTTCACGTGAACGCAAGTTCCTCGTGGCGCCGGCCTCGCTGGCAGCACTGCCGGGTGCCGTGGTGGTCGACGACCTCGCAAGGGTGTCGCCTCCGACCTGACCGCACGCCCTGACCACACGCCTGACCCCACGACGGATGCGATCGCCCAGCTCGTGCTCGAACCTGCTCCGGGTCTCCTCACCGACTCCACGGCACCGCGCCCACCGTCGATCCGACATCGCCGAGCAGATGCGTGTGTCCCTGGTCGGCCCGGGCTGTCGATCGGGTGGACGTGCGCGGTCGTCAGTGACGAAAGTGACGTTCCCCGGTGAAGACCATCGCGATGCCCCGCTCGTTCGCTGCCGCGATCACCTCGTCGTCGCGCACGCTGCCACCCGGTTGGATCACCGCTGCGATTCCGGCGTCGGCGGTGGCGTCCAGGCCGTCGCGGAACGGGAAGAACGCATCGCTGGCACAGACACCACCGTCGGCGCGACCGGCCGAGCGATCGCCGGCGATGCGGGCCGAGTCGAGCCGGTTCTGCTGACCTGCGCCGATGCCGAACGTTTGCAGGTCCTTGGCGTACACGATCGCATTGCTGGTGACCGCGGCGCAGACCTGCCATGCGAATGCAAGATCGGTCCACTGCTCGTCGGTCGGATGCGTCTCGGTGACCACGGTCCAGCCGGCCCGGTCCATGCTCACCACGTCCGGTTGCTGCACGATGAACCCGCCGTCGAGCGGCTTGAGGTCGAACCTCCACTCGCCCGGCGGGGCGGCGGTGATGACCCGCATGTTCTTCTTGGCCAGCAGCGTCTCGAGCGCCTCATCCTCGAAAGCCGGCGCGACGACCACCTCGGTGAACACGGACGACAGCGGCTCCGCCATCGCCTGCGTGACGGGTCGGTTGACGGCGACGATGCCCCCGAAAGCGCTGACGGGGTCACACGCGTTCGCCCGCACGTACGCGTCGGCGATGTCGCTCGCGACTGCGACCCCGCACGGATTGGCGTGCTTCACGACCACGCAGGCAGGATCGTCGAATCGGTGCACGAGCCGCCAGGCGGCCTCGGTGTCGTACAGGTTGAGATAGCTGAGCGCCTTGCCGCCGTGCTGGATCATCGTGTCCCACCAGCTCGTCGCACGATCGAACCGGTATCGGGCGCCCTGCTGGTGAGGGTTCTCGCCGTACCGCAGGATCTCGGCACGTTCGAGTGCGAGGTGCATGGTGGACGGCAGCGGGGTCGGGTCGTCGGAGTCGGCATCGAACCACGTGACGATCGCCGCGTCGTACGCCGCCGTGTGGGCGAATGCGTCGCGCGCCAACCGGCGCCGGGTGGCCGCCGACGTCTGGCCGTCAGAGCGCAGTTCGGCCAGGACGACCTCGTAGTCGGCCGGGTCGACCACGATCGCGACGTGCTGATGATTCTTGGCGGAGGCGCGCACCATCGCCGGCCCACCGATGTCGATCATCTCGACCGGCGAGCCCGAGCCGTGCTCGAACGCTGCGTCGGTACCGAACGGGTACAGGTTCGACACGACGAGCGAGATCGGCTCGATGCCGTGCTCGGCCATGTCGGCGCGGTGTGCCTCGTTCGTCGGGTCGGCCAGCAGGCCGCCGTGCACCCGAGGGTGCAGGGTGACCACGCGGTGGTCGAGGATCGCCGGGACACCGGTCAGTTCGGCGACATCGGTGACGGGCACGCCGGCCTCGGCGACCGCACGGGCCGTGCCGCCGCTCGACACGATGTTCCACCCCAGGGCGTGCAGCTCGGCGGCGAAGTCGGCGATCCCGGTCTTGTCGTACACGGACAGCAAAGCGGTAGGCACGCCCCGCAACCGTAGCCACCACACCAACCCCAACCCCGAACGGTGGTGTGGGTTGGGGGTGGGCCGGTACGGTTTCGGTGTCGGGTTTGCGAGCCGGCGCTGATCGGTTGAACACGACCCCATGAAACGGCCGGATGGCCTGAATCTGGAGGTCCCCATGCGCCATGTCTCTGTCGAACTCGCCGATGTCGTCGCCACCCGGCACGGTGTCGCTGCCCGACACGAACTGCTCGATGACGGCTGGTCACGCCATCGCATCGAAGATGCCGTCTCGTCAGGTGAACTCGTCGTGTGCCATCCCGGCGTCTACCGGGTGCGCACCTCGCCCTCGACCTTCGAGTCGCAGTGCGTCGCAGCCTGCCTCGCTGATTCGTCGCTGATCGTCACGGGTCGAGCCGCCGCCCGACTCTGGGAGTTTCGCCACGTTCGGTACGACGGGCCACCGATCGTGCTCACCGACCACGACCGCAACCCGCTGTCCGGCCAGGTCGTCATCCGGCGCACGAACGTGCTCGATCAGTCCGATTCCGTACAGCGTGCGGACGGCATCGTGATCGCGACTCCCGTGCGCACCTGGTTCGACTGCGGACGCGACGTTTCCGACACCAACTTCGAAGCGATCACCGAATGGGTGCTCGACCGACACGCATCGGTGCCGAGCATGTGGTCGATGGTGCGACGGATGAGTGCGCGGGGCCGCCCCGGCCTCGCACGTGTGCGACGGTGATGTCGCGCCGGAGCGACTGGCAGCGTCCAGCCGGATCAAAACTCGAGCTGCAGGTCCTGCGCGCACTCCGCGCCGCGGGGATCCCCGAGCTCGTCCAGCAGTATCCGATCACGTTGCCGAACCGGACCGTCATCCATCCCGACGCCGCCGACCCACGCATCAAGTGGGCACTCGAGATCGACCACGTCACCTGGCACGGCGGGCGCGCCGACGCACAACGCGACAAGGGCCGCGATCGTGGTTTGCGGCGAATCGGCTGGGAGGTCGACCGGGTCACCGATCAGGAACTCCGCGAGGACTTCGCCGCCGCGATCGCCGAGATCGTCGAGCTCTTCCACCTCCGGCGGCAGTCCATCGCAGCCTGACCCCCAACCTCGGCGCCCAAGCGCCCCCACCATCGGAACGCGTGAGAGTCGGCCCGCCACAGCCGGGCCGACTCTCACGCGTTCGGGGGTTGCGGGGTCAGAGGGTGGCGATGATGGCGGCCATGAGTTCGCCGGCTTCGGTCGGGTTCTGGCCGACCTTCACCCCGGTTGCGGCGAGCGCATCCATTTTGCCCTGCGCCGTGCCCTTGCCACCCGACACGATCGCGCCGGCGTGCCCCATCTTCTTGCCTACCGGGGCAGTCACACCGGCGATGTACGCAGACATCGGCTTGAAGACGTTGGCCCCGATGAACTCCGCCGCTTCCTCCTCGGCCGAGCCACCGATCTCACCGATCATCATGATTGCGTGCGTTTCGGCATCGGCCTCGAACTCGCGCAGGCAGTCGATGAAGTTCGTGCCCGGCACGGGATCTCCGCCGATGCCGACGCAGGTCGACACTCCGATGCCCTTCTGCTTCAACTCGTACAGCGCCTGGTAGGTGAGGGTGCCCGATCGGGAGACGATGCCGACGTTCGGTCCGTCGGCCGTCGGCAACTGCGCGATCTCACCTGCGGTGATGCCGATGTTGCACTTGCCCGGGCTGATGATCCCCGGGCAGTTCGGCCCGAGCAGCCGGGTGTTCGGGAAATCCCGGATCAGCGTGTTGTAGACCTTCGCCTCGTCCTGGGCAGGAATCCCTTCGGTGATGCAGACCACGAATGAGATACCGGCCTCGGCTGCTTCCAAGATCGCTCCGGAGGCGAACTTCGGCGGCACGGCGACGAACGATGCGTTGGCGCCCGTCGCGGCGACGGCATCGGCGACCGAGTCGTACACGGGGATCCCGTCGACGTCCTGGCCCCCCTTGCCAGGCGTGACGCCACCGACGACCTGCGTCCCGTAGTCGCGATTGCGGAGCCCGTGGTATTTGCCCTGCCCACCGGTGAGGCCCTGCACGATGACCTTGGTATTCTCGTCGACGAAAATTGCCATGTTCAGGTCCTCACTTCGCGAGCGCGACGGCTGCACGGGCAGCGTCGAGCATGGTCGGCTCCGAGCGGAGCTGGTCTTCTGGGATGCCGGCGTCGAGCAGGATCTGACGCCCCTCTTCTGCGTTGGTTCCGTCGAGGCGGATGACGATCGGGGCCTTCAGGTCGACCTGCCCCATCGCCTCGACGATGCCCTTCGCAACTTCCTCACCGCGGGTGATGCCACCGAAGATGTTGATGAAGATCGACTTCACCTTCTCGTCGGAATTGATCACCTCGAGCGCCCCCGCCATCACGTCGGCATTGGCGCCGCCGCCGATGTCGAGGAAGTTCGCGGCCGAACCGCCGACCTGATTGACGACGTCGAGCGTCGACATCGCGAGTCCGGCGCCGTTGGCGATGATCCCGACGGTCCCGTCGAGCCCGATGTACTGCAGATTCTTCTCGGCCGCCATCTCCTCGCGCTCGTCCATCTCGGTGAGCCCCTTGAAGTCCTCCCATTCGGGGTGACGGAACTCGGCGTTGTCGTCGAGCGTGACCTTGGCGTCGAGCGCATGCACCTCGCCGGTCGGCTTCAGAATCAGCGGGTTGATCTCAGCCAGGTCGCAGTCACCCTCGGTGAAGCAGGTGTACAGCTTCACGAGGATGTCGGCTGCCCCGTCGAGTGCGCGTTCGGGCAGGCGCGCATCGACGCACGCCTGACGTGCGGTCGCCTTGTCGATCCCGTCGACAGGGTCGATCCAGAGCTTGACGATCGCGTCCGGGTTCTCCTCCGCGACCGTCTCGATCTCGACGCCACCCTCGGCGGAGAGCATCAGCAGGTGCTGCTTCGCGGCGCGGTCGAGCGTGAACGACGCATAGTACTCCTCGTCGATGTCGCTCGCCTCCTCGACCCAAACGCGACGGACGACGTGCCCCTTGATATCCATTCCGAGGATTGCTTCGGCATGCTCACGGGCCTCGGCCTGATTGTCGGCGAGCTTGATGCCGCCGGCCTTGCCGCGACCCCCGACCTGTACCTGGGCCTTGACGACGACCGGGTACCCGGCCTTGTCGGCCTCGGCCACGGCCTCGTCGACCGTGTCGGCGGGGCCCCCGGCGCTGACGGGAATGTCGTAACGGGCGAAGTACTGCTTGCCCTGGTATTCGAACAGATCCACTGATCAAGCCTTCCTGGAGGTGTGCGGTTCGGTCTGGGACTCGTCGCCGGTACGGGCGTCGAGCGCCTGCTCCAACCACGTGCTGATCGCCTTGAGCGACGCACCAGGCTGGAAGATCTCGGCAATTCCCTGCTCCTTGAGCGCTCGCACGTCGGCGTCCGGGATGACCCCGCCGCCGAAGACGAGCGCATCGTCGAGACCTCGTGAGGTGAGTTCTTCGACGACGCGTGGGAACAGCGTCAGGTGCGCGCCGGACAGCAGCGACAAGCCGATGGCGTCAGCGTCTTCCTGGAGCACGGTCTCGGCGATCTGCTCGGGCGTCTGATGCAACCCGGTGTAGATGACCTCGAACCCATGGTCGCGCAGTGCTCGGGTGATGGTCTTCGCACCGCGGTCGTGCCCGTCCAGCCCGGGTTTGGCGACGACGACTCGATACTGGCGCTTCACGACACGTCGAGACTATTCGTTCGTGGCCGATGGCCACCAACCCGCCGACGGTGGTCGCTGCGATCCGTGTCGACGGCAGACTGTCAGGCGTGCAACTGCCCGAGTTCCGATCACCGTTCGCCCGCGCGGTGATACCCGTGATCGGTGGCGCGCTCGTGTTCGCGGCGATCGGCGGGTTCACGTGGGCGATCGCCTCCTACATCTCGGGCGGGGAGAGCGGCACCACTGAACGGATCGCTCCGTCGTTCTTCACGATCGGTCAGGTCGAGTCACTGTCGGAAACGGTGGCGCGTGACGGCCCGCTGCTCTTCCCGGAGCTCGGGACGGCGATCGGGACGAGATCGATCGTCGTCGATCATGCGGGCGATCTCCCGGCCGATGGCTGGCGCGTCTACTGGGCGTATCCGGCCGATCGCGATGCCTCGTGCGTCGTCGACCAGGTCGTCGGCACCTCCGATTTTGTCGATTGCGACGGTCGGACGATCGACGTCTCCGAACTGTCCCCGCCGGACTCGGGGGTCGTGCCGCGGGTGCAGGACCGCACGACGCTGATCGTCGACCTCCGCGGTGCCACCACGGCAACAACTGGCACCACGGCAACAACTGGCACCACTGACGCGTCAGGATGACGGCGGGCCGCGCCGGCGCCCACCGGCGTTCAGTTCCGATCGGCCCTCGGCGGCAGCGATGACGCAACGGCAATGCCCCGTCGCACCCACCCGCCGAGCACGTCGTCGGATGTGACCGCTGTGCTGTCGACCAGGAGCCATCCGCGCATCGAGCGGGCCCATCGTCGCGGGACGCGCCGGGGTGGACGTCAGCAACTCCTCGACGTCATCGGGGTCGACACGAGCCATGATCCCACCGGATCCGCTGGCGCCGATCACGATGTGACCGTCGACGAGAAACGTGAGCCCCCCGAACATTCGACGCTCCTCGACCATGCCGAGGTCGTCGATCCGGTCGATGATTCGGGCGATCCGCCGTCCGAGGTCATCGTCGAACGCCACCTCCGGGCCGCTCAGGCCGGTTGCACGACGGAGAGGAGTCGATCGACGAACAGGTCGGTGTGCTCGTCGAGGTAGTTGCGCTTGATCTCGAGGCCGCCGACGACGCTTGCGCCGGTCTGCCCGACGGCGGTCGCCAGCTTGTCGATGCTCGAGCCGGCGTTCAACGCGAAGGTGAGAAAGCAGGCAGCCTGCTTGCCGCGCATCGTGGGGAGGTTGGCGATGTTGCCGAGTGCGGCGGGCGTCTGACCGATGACGAACAGCCCGTGCGTCCAGGTTCCGACGAGCACGATGTCGGCCCGCTGGATCGACGACAGGTCAGGCGAACCGACCTTGGACATCCCGGTGATCGTCCAGCGCTCCTGCTGCAACTTGTCACCGATCAGTTCTGCCGCGCGCCACGTGTTCCCGGTGAGGCTCTCGACGAGCAGTGCTGCCTTCATCGCCCCGATTCAAGCAGGTCCGTCCCGGCGGCGAAAGCAACCGGCGACGGATACCTGCACGACAACATGCTGTCGAGGGGTGACAACCGCCTGGGATACGGTGGCCGCATGGCAACAATCGCAGTGGCCGGTGGCGGGATGTGCGGCATGGCGGCGGCGATGATGCTCGCGGACGACGGGCACGAGGTGACCGTCTTCGAACGCGATCCCCAGTCACCTCCCACCGATCCGAACGGCGCGTTCCATGACTGGCAGCGCCGCAGCGTCGCCCAGTTCGGCCTCGCGCACTGGCTGCACGCTCGCGGCACGTCGATCCTGCGCGAACAGCTCCCGGCGGTGTACGACGGGCTCGTCGAACACGGCGGGTACCGGTTCAATCTGGTGAAGTACCTGCTGTCGCTGATGCCCGATGTCGAGGTGACGCCGGACGACGACAGGTTCGACCTCGTCACCGCACGCCGCAGCACGATCGAGTGGTCGACGGCGCAGGCGGCCGATGCCCATCCCGGCGTCACCGTTCGCCGTGGCGAGCCGATCGCCGGCCTCCTCGCCACGAACGGATCAGACGGAACACCGCACGTGACCGGTCTGCGACTCACCTCCGGGGAAGTGTTCGATGCCGACCTCGTCGTCGATGCGACCGGGCGACGGTCGCCGACATCCGACTGGCTCGCCGAGATCGGCACCGTTGCGCCGCTCGACCATGCCGAAGACAGCGGATTCGCGTACTACGGGCGTTACTTCCGATCGGTCGACGGATCGATGCCGGCGATCATCGGGCCGCTCCTCGGTCCGTACGGCAGCTTCTCGATCCTGACCCTGCCGGCCGACGACAACACGTGGGCCGTCACGCTCTACGGACTCGCGGACGACAAGGCGCTCCGTCGGTTCCGCGATCAGGAGGTGTACGACCGTGTGGTCACGGCGTGTCCCCTGCACGCACACTGGCTCGACGGTGAGCCGATCACGGAGATCAAATCGATGGCCGGGGTCGTCGATCGGCACCGTGAGTTCGTCGTCGACGGCGCACCGATCGTGACCGGCATGCTGTCGGTCGGCGACGCGAGTTCCTGCACGAACCCGTCGCTCGGGCGCGGCATCTCGTTGGGCTTGATGCACGTCGAAGTGATGCGTGACTGCATCCGTGACCATCTCGACGATCCGCACGCCCTCGCGCTCGCCTTCCACGACCGGAGCGACGCAGAGATCACCCCGTGGCACGACGCCACCGTCACCACTGACCGGCGACGAGTGAGCGACATGCGCATTTTCCGTGACGGCGGCACACCGGTGCCGAGCCCCGAGGAGACGATCGCCGACACACTGCAGGGGGCCGTTTTGATCGATCCCGAGATCACGCGGGCCTTCGGCGAGGTGTTCTCCTGCCTCACGACCGCCGACGAGGTGATGGCCCGCCCCGGCCTGATCGAACGGGTGATGGGGTTGGCAGATCAGGTCGATTTCCGACCTGCGCCGGGCCCCGACCGGGCGCAGCTCCTGGAACTCGTCGAATGACGGTCGTCTTCGTCCACGGAGTCCCCGAAACGGCCGTGATCTGGGATCCGATGCTCGCCGAGTTCGGGCGTGACGACGTCGTCACGCTGTCGCCGCCGGGTTTCGGCGCCCCGGTTCCGGCTGGTTTCGAAACCACGTCAGACGGTTACGCCGACTGGCTGGTCGGCGAACTCGAGCAGATCGGCTCACCGGTCGACCTCGTCGGTCACGACTGGGGCGGGGGCCACGCGATGCGTGCCGCGACCCGGCGACCGGACCTCGTGCGGCGACTCGTCACCGACATCGCCGGCACGGCTGACAGCCGATATCAGTGGCACGACATGGCGACGGTCTGGCAGACGCCGGGTGACGGGGAGGCGTTCGTCGAAGCGATGGCGACCACCCCGATCGACGACCGGACGGCGAGACTGGTCGGGGCCGGAATGACCGAAGTGGAGGCGCGATCGTGCGCCGAGGCCAACGACGCAGACATGGGCGCCTGCATCCTGACGCTCTATCGATCCGCTGTGCAGCCGCGCATGACGCTCTGGGGTGATCAGTTCGCCGAACTCGACGACGGTCCGTCCACGCTCGTCGTCGTGGCGACTGATGACCACTACACAGGCGGGCCCGACATGGCGCGTCGGGTCGCCGAGCGGTGGGGAGCCGCCGTCGCAGAGCTCGACGGCCTGGGCCACTGGTGGATGATGCAGGATCCGGCCCGAGCCGCCGAAGCGCTGGGCGCATTCCTCTCCGGCTGAGCCGGTGTCAGATCTTCTTGAGCGGCGCCCAGGCCAGGGCCAGATGCTTCTGGCCGACCCCAACGAAGTTGATGACCGCCTCGGCCTTCTCCCCGGTTCCGGAGATGTCGAGGATCACCCCATCGCCGAACGCAGGGTGGGCGACATCGTCGCCGACCTTCAGCGCCATGTCCTGGGAGTTCGCCGGCTGCGGCGCGTTCGATGCCCGCATGGCCGCCTCGACGACTCGCTCCCGGTGCTCGTCCGCAGCGGCGACGTCGTCGCCGTCGCCTCCTGCGTCGCGTCGGCGGTAGGGCGGCGGGTCGCCTCGACGCCCGTCCCGCTGCCGGTAACTCTGGCGCCCGTACGAGGAACGGCCGCTCGTGTTGCCCTTCGATTCGATCAATCCTTCGGGGATCTCGTCGAGGAATCGGGACGGTGGGTTGTACTGCGTGTTGCCGTACAGCATGCGACTCCACGCATGGGACACGAACAGTCGCTGCATCGCCCTGGTGATCCCCACGTACGCGAGGCGACGCTCCTCTTCCATCTCCGTCGGCTCGGTCAGTGCCCGATTGTGCGGAAAGATCCCCTCCTCGACGCCGGTGATGAACACGACGGGAAACTCGAGCCCCTTCGCCGAGTGGAGCGTCATCAACACGACCTGATCGTCGTCGTCGAGGTCGTCGGTGTCCGCGACGAGGCTCACCTGCTCCAGGAACTCGTCGAGCACCGTGAACTCGCGAGCCGACCCCACCAGTTCGCCCAAGTTCTCGATCCTGCTGTGCGCCTCGACCGTGTCTTCGGCCTCGAGTTCGCCGAGGTATCCCGAGTCGTCGATCGCAGCCTGCAGCAGATCGCCAGGGCCGACGCCGTCCTGGCCCACCATCGCGTTGATGCGGTCGAGCACACCGACGAACGACTCGATCCCGCGGCGGGCCGAGCCGCTCACCCCGGCCTCCTCCGCGTCGCGCAGCGCCTCGAAGAATGGGATGCCCAGCTCGCGGGCGTACTGGTCGAGCCGGGCGACGCTCGTGTCGCCGATACCCCGCTTGGGCACGTTGAGGACCCGCTTCACGCTGACCTCGTCGAGCGGATTGATCACCGCCTTGAGGTACGCCATTGCGTCCTTGATCTCACGGCGGTCGTAGAAGCGCGTCCCGCCAACGACCTTGTAGGGCACACCGAGGCGCATGAAGGCTTCTTCGACCACTCGGGCCTGGGCGTTCGTGCGGAACAGCACCGCCATCTCACGCCAGTTCATCGCGTCGTCGCGGTGGAGTTGCTGCGACGTGCCGGCCACCCACATCGCCTCGTCGCCCTCGTCTTCGGCGTGGTAGCGGATGATCCGTTCGCCGCTCCCGGTGTCGGTCCACAGCGATTTCGGCTTGCGCTCCATGTTGTGCTCGATGACGGCGTTGGCGGCGTCCAGGATCGTCTGCGTCGACCGGTAGTTCTGATCGAGGACGATCGTGGTGACGTCGTCGAACGCCTCCTCGAACTGCATGATGTTGCGGAAGTCGGCGCCCCTGAACTTGTAGACCGACTGGTCGGTGTCGCCCACGACGCACACGTTCTGGTGACCGCCGGCGAGCATCAGCACGATCTCGTTCTGGGCCTGGTTCGTGTCTTGGTACTCGTCGACCAGGATGTGTTCGAACCGCTCGCGGTAGTGGTCGAGGATGTCCGGGTGCTCACGGAACAGGCGCACGACGTTCAGGAGCAGGTCGTCGAAATCCATCGCGCCCGCCTTGAGCAGACGAGCCTGGTACTCGGCGTACACGTCGGCGTGCTTGCGGGCGAAGACGTCGGTCGCCTGCTCGGCGGCACGTTCCGGGTCGACGATCTCGTTCTTCCAGAGCGAGATCTGACCGTGCACGCTCCGCGGCGGGAACCGCTTGCTGTCAAGGCCGAGGTCGCGGATCACATACCCGGTGAGCCGGTTGGCGTCGGCCTGGTCGTAGATCGAGAACGTTCGGGGATATCCGATCGCCTCGGCGTCGCGGCGCAGGATGCGGACGCAGGCCGAGTGGAACGTCGAAACCCACATCGAGCGGACCACGGGGCCGACGAGATGGCCGACCCGGTCACGCATCTCGGCTGCGGCCTTGTTCGTGAACGTGATCGCCAGGATGCTCGTAGGGCGAACGCCCCGGTCGATCAGGTACGCGATGCGGTGGGTCAGGACACGGGTCTTGCCGGAGCCGGCTCCGGCGACGACGAGCAACGGGCCCTCGGCGTGCACCACGGCGTCGAGCTGGTCGGGGTTGAGGCCTTCGGTGAAAGGGTTCGGACCGAACTCCCTGACGGCGTCGACGTCGACATCGCGCTCGAACTCGCGATCGTCGGACGTGTCGACCATGCCTGCCGCTTCGGCCGGATGGGGGGCCGAATCATCTGCGACAGGGTCGTCCGTGAACAGTTCAGGCTGATCCGACATCGTCGCCCCATCCTAAGGAGGCCCTGTGACACGTGGTCACTCAGCAGTTCAGCGCATCCCTCGAGACGTCGACGTGGAGCTTCGAGTGCCCGGCGTACTCGTGGGCCTCGGCCACGTCATCCGACGCCAGCGTGAACGTCGCCCACCCGACCACCGAGCACATCCCGGGCGATGCATTCGTCGGCTGCGAGTGGTGACGCCAGCCCGAGCGGCGTGCCGTCCAGACCGGGCAGGATCCCAGCTTCGGATTCGCCTTTCACGACGCCGTCGCCGTCCCGATCGCCGCACCCGGGGCCGTTCGGTCCGACGACGAGGTTGGCTGCCGCCCCGGCAGCCGCCTGTGACGCTTCGATCGACGAGGCGTCGCGCCACTCGCCGACCGCTGTTTCCAGCAGGTCCAGACGGGCGGTGTAGGCGTCGATCGCTCCGCCACGCCGACCGACCCCGACGACACGAATCTGAACGGACGCGAAACCCCTTCGCAACGACGACCGAACAACGCGAGCATGCGGTGACCCGGCTGCCGCACAAGCGTAGGTTGAGGCCATGTCCGTCGACGAGCACGCCATCTCCGAGGAGAACACGACCGCCCCCGACGGTGTCGTCGCACGCCTCAAGCATCCACGTGCGATTCGTTGGCTCCACTGGATCAACTTCCCGCTGCTCGCCGTGATGATCTGGAGCGGGTTGCGGATCTATTGGGCCGAGGATGTGTACGCGTTCGGTGTCGGCAGCTGGCAGTGGTTCGTCTGGTTCCCCGAGATCGTCTACGACAAGCTCGACCTCGATCGGCACCTCGCGCGAGGGATGGCGTTCCACTTCGCGTTCGGTTGGTTGTTCGTGATCAACGGCCTGGCGTACGTGACCTATCTCGCCGTCAGCGGCGAGTGGCGGCACATCGTCCCCGACCGCAAGTCGGCGGCCGAAGCGAAGGGCGTCGTACTCCACGACCTGCACATCGCCGCGGAAGCGCCGCCCCAGGGCCGTTACAACGCAGCTCAGCGGATCTCGTACACGGTCGTGCTCGTCATGGCGGCGATCATCGTCGTGAGCGGCTTCGCGATCTACAAGCCGAGCCAGCTGTATCCGCTCCCACTGCTGTTCGGCGGCTACCAGGGTGCACGGCTGATCCACTTCTCGATGACGATCGGCATCATGGCGTTCTTCCTGGTGCACGTCCTCCAGGTCGCGCGAGCGGGCTGGGGCAACTTCCGAGGCATGATCACCGGCTACGAGATCGAACATCCGGACGGCCTCGACCGCGAGGAGGTGGCGTCATGACGAACGACCACGACCACGACCACACCGACGACCACACCCACACCCACACCCACACCGACGACCACGACCACGACCACGCCGACGACCATGACGACACCCAAACCGACGACCATGACCATGAGCACGCCGATGACCATGAGCACGCCGACAGTTCCATGGACGCGGATGCGGCGCGTGTCGCCAAACTGAGAGCGCAGTCCCGCAGCGGCGAGGCGATCAGCGTCGAGGCGTTCCGCAGCAAGTCGCGACGCTCGTTCGTCACCGGCGCAGTCGGTGTGCTCGCTGCCGGCGCCTTCTGGAACTACGTCCAGACGAAGTCCGACCCGATCGACGGCGCACCAGGCATTCTCCGCAAGACCCTGCGTCGCAACGAAGCCGTCTGGACCAGCCTCGTCAACGGCCGCTCCGCCCCGGAGTTCGATCTCGCCGACGCCGAGCCGATCCAGCCGAACGGCAGCGTCGGCCTGTCCGACGAGATCGACGTCGCGAACTGGACGGTTCGCGTCGAGGGGCCCGACGGTCGACTCCTCGACGAACTCGACCTGTCGACGTTCGAGCAGCTCCCGCAGCAGGAGCTCGCGTACGAGCACAAATGCATCGAGGGCTGGTCGAACGTCACGCACTGGGGCGGGCCGCGGTTTCGTGACTTCCATGCGAAGTACGCCGATCAGGTCGGCGACGTCCCGTACGTCGCACTCGAAACGCCGGACGGCGGCTACTACGTGGGTTGGCGGCTCGACGAGATCCTCCACCCCCAGACCCTCCTCGCGCTGCGCGAGCACGACGAGCCCCTCACCTCGATCCACGGCGCCCCGCTCCGACTGGCGTCACCGAACAAGTACGGCATCAAGACACTGAAGCGGATCGGCGTGATCCGGTACTCCAATGAGCGGCCCGCCGACTTCTGGGCCGAGCGCGGCTACGACTGGTACGCAGGGCTGTAGGGCGAGCCGCCCACCGATCGGCCTACGCCCGGTCGACCGACGCCCGGGCGGCGGTCACCGGGCTGCCAGTGCGGCGACGATCGGCACCTGTTCCCAGGCGATTTCCAGCTCGTCGCCGGGAAAGACATTGATGCTCCCGACCCCAACCGCCTCGAGGGCCGCAAGGTGGCCGAGTGCGTCGTCCATCGTGCCGATCGCCCCGATCTCGGTCCAGTGGTCCGCCGGCATGTCGAGCAGCGCGTCGGCGCCGCCGTCCTCCACTCGTCGGAACATCTCGTCGAAAAAAGGCAACACGGTGAATGCCGGACGGCGGGCTGCGATCAGGCCCGCCACGAACGGTGCCACGTATCCGTACGCGGTGCGGCGATCATCGGCCACGGCCAGCATCGTGAACGTCGCGATCTCGAAGCCGGGAGGTCGGCCCGCCAGGTCGAGCGCCCAGTCGACGTATGTCGGGCCGGCACCCTCGACGAGGATCGCACCGTCGGCGACGCGCCCGGCGAGCGTGAGCGACTTCGCCTGCTGGACACCGGCCAGAATCGGCGGGGCGACGGATGGGGGCTGGTCGAGTCGGACCCGATCGAGGCTGATTTCGTGACCGTCGAACGACACCTCCTCGCCGCCCAGCAGGCGCTTCACGACCGTGATCGTCTCGTCGAGTGTGGTGAGCGGTGACGTGGTCCGGGCGCCCATCTGTTGCATCCATTCCTGCACGCCGTGCCCGATCCCGGGCCGGAATCGCCCCGGCGCGAGGTTGCACAGCGTCGCGATCTCCATGGCGGTGATCGCCGGGTTCCGAGCGACGGCCGGCATGATCCCGATGCCGACGCGGAGGCGCTCGGTGACGGCGAGTGCGGTCGCCGCGAGGCTCACGCCGGCCGTGAAGAAGCAGTCCTCGATGATCCAGAGCTGTTCGACGCCGGCTCCTTCGAGGCGTCGGGCGTAATCGACCACCGCCCCCGCCGGGAAGGCCCGATCGAAACACATACCGATCTGCGCCCGCGTCGTCATCGCGACAACATACCGATCGTCGCTGCGCCGGGACGCGTGTGGCCGGGTCGAGGGCGATGACTCGATCACCATCGCCGCGCTTGGCGGTCGGCTCAGCCCGACTGCTCGTCGGCGAGCTCCAGCCAGCGTTCCTCCAACCGGCTGAGTTCGCTCTGGACCTGGGCAAGCTGTGCACCGAGATCGGCGAGTTCGGTGTGGTCGGTGGTCGCCACGAGCTGCTCGTTGAGCCGGTCGACCGACCGCTGCACCTTCGCCATGGACTGTTCGTTATCACGGATCTGGCGACCGAGCGTGTACCGGCTGACCGATGGTGCCCGTTCTGGACGACCGGTCGTCGGCTTGGGTGGAGCCGCCTCGACGGAGGCGCCGGCGCGCTCGGTCAACCACCCTTGGACCCCGCCGGCGACGCGACGGAGATCGCCGCCGGCGCCGATCGCAAGGACGTGATCGACGGTGCGGTCGAGGAACGTCCGGTCGTGGCTCGCGACCACCAGGGCCCCCGGCCAGTCGTCCAGGAAGTCCTCGAGCGCGCGGAGGGTGTCGAGGTCGAGGTCGTTCGTGGGCTCGTCGAGTACGAGCAGGTTCGGCTTCGTCGCCAGCACCATGACCAGTTGCAATCGTCGGCGCTCGCCGCCCGACAGCATCTTCACCGGAGCGAACTGCGCGGTGGAGTCGAACCAGAACCGTTCGAGCAGCGCTCGGTCCTCCCAGTCGGGTTCGCGTAACGGGCCGGCGACGAGTTTCCGCACGATCGCGTCCGGATCGAGCATCGACGTCTGCTGGTCGGCGTAGCCCGTCACGACCGTCTTGCCCAGCTTGACCTCGCCGGTCACGGGTGCGCTGCGGCCGGCGATGATGTCGAGCAGTGTCGACTTCCCGGAACCGTTCGGACCGACCACGCCGAGCCGGGCGCCGGGTTCGACGAGCAGGTCGACGTCGCGGAGCACAGCGTGTTCGCCGTAGGCCTGGGACACGCCGATCAGATCGATCACCTGATTGCCCAAGCGAGTCGAACCCATGTCGAGCAGTAGGTCGTCGCCTCTGACGCCGACGGCTGCCGTGCCCCCGCTCACGATCTCGGTCGCCGACCGCAGCCGCGCCTTGGGCTTCGTCGACCGGGCCTGAGCGCCGCGCTGGAGCCATTCCAGTTCGCGCCGGGCGAGGATCTTCCGGGTCGACTCTGCGCTCGCATCGCGATCGTGCCGGGCGGCGCGGCCTGCCAGGTAGGTGGCGTACGCGCTGGTGCCGGCCTCGGCGCGGTGCACGAACCCGCTACCGCGCTCGATCTCGATGATGCGACCGTCGCCGCGTGCGGTGGTCAGCCGATCCATCAGATGGCGATCGTGGGTGATCATGACGAGTGCAGCCGACGTGGCGGCGAGGCGCTGCTCGAGCCATTCGATCGCTTCGAGATCGAGGTGGTTCGTCGGCTCGTCGAGGACGATCAGGTCGAACTCGCCGACCAGTGCCCGTGCGAGCGCGACCCGCTTCTGCTGCCCGCCGGACAGCTCGTCCGTCCGGCGTTCGAGGAGCGGTTGTACGCCGAGTGACGTCGCCACGGCAGCGACTTCCCACGAATCGCCGAGATGCTCCGAAACCGTGCCCGGCGGTAGCTGTGGGTCTTGATCGAGGATCGCGATTCGGACGCCGCGACCGAATCTGACCTCACCCTCGTCGGGTGTCTGGGAGCCGGCCAAGATTCGCATCAACGTCGACTTCCCGGAACCGTTGACGCCGACGATCGCGAGGCGGTCGCCCGTCGAAACGGTCAGCGAGAGACCGTCGAACAGCACCTTGTCGGGTTGGGCGATGCCCACGCTGGCGAGGTCGACGCAGATCACGTCGCCACCATACGGGCGGCTTCACCAACGCGGCAGCGCGCCCCCACGTGCGGGCGCGCTGCCGGGGGGCGTGGGCGGCTCAGCCGTCAGCCGGTCGAGAACGGGTGCGGTGCACGCCGTCCTCGATCCGCTCGGTGAGCCGCTGCAGGCGGTTGGCCGCAGCTTCCTCGTCGAGACCGTGGTCGACCGCGAGGTCGAGGTGACTCTGGGCGTCGGCGACGAGGCCGTCGATCACCGTCTGCACATCGACGCCCTGCGCCTCGGCGACATCGGCGATCGACTGACCGCTCTGCAGGGCGACACGGAGCGACTCGATGTCGACCCCGAGCAGATCGGCCACGACCGAATGGTCCGGACCGTGGCCGTCGAGGCCGCGGCGGTCATGCAGACCACCGGTGCGCTCCGGACGATGCTCGACCAGGAACGTCGCGACCGCATCGGCCTGCGTTGCGTCGACCGTGCCGTCATCGACGAGCGGCTGGAGTACGTCCCGCAGGCGCCCAGCGGGTTCCTGCACATCCTCACCGATGGGTCCCGTCTCGGCGGTGCCGTCGGTGTCGTCCGCTGGTGACACCACGACCGTCGTGGAACTCACGGTCGTGTCATCGGCGGCGGCACTCGTGAACGTGGGGCTGACCGCAGCGAACCCGATCGCGCCTCCTGCGAGCACACCGGCAGCCACGCCGATCGCAATGGGGCGGGAGCGTCGGGTCAGCGGCTTCTCGGTTGATGATGGATTCATATCGGTCCTTTCGGGTCGTGTGATCAGCCACGATGGCGACCGGCCGTGTGAGCCGGATCGGAGATGGGTGAGAGCCGGGTGAGAAGGCTCAGGATCGCAGTCGGAATCCGATCGAGGCGCCGCCGCCCGGGCGATTCGCGGCGTCGGCGGCACCGCCGTGGCGCTGCGCCACGTCGCGGACGATCGACAGACCGAGTCCGGAGCCGGGCAGTGCGCGGGCGCCCTCCGAACGATGGAACCGCTCGAAGACCCGGTCCAACTCACCGGGGCCGATCCCTGGGCCGTGGTCGAGCACCCTGACCTCCCCGTCGCCGACCGTGATCTCGATCGGAGAGCCCGACGGATCGAACTTGGCCGCGTTGTCGACGAGGCACGAGACAGCGCGGTGCACTGATGCGCGCTGCGCGTCGACGGGCGACGGCGTCGCAACGACCGAGATGATGCGTCCGGTCCGCCGCTCGAAGCGCTCGGCGACCTCGGCGGCGACCTCGGCCAGGTCGAAGCGCTCCACCGGCTCATCGGTGAGGTCGCCCGATGCCGTCGCGACGATCTCGTCGACGAGCGATGCCAGTTCGTGCGTCTCGGCGTCGAGGTCGTCGATGATCGCATCCCGATCGCTCAGCGGCATGTCGGGAAACCGACGCAGGGTGGCCAGGTTCGTGCGAACGCTGGTGAGCGGTGTCCGCAGCTCGTGCCCGGCGTTCTGGACGAGGCGTTGCTGTTCGGCGTGTGACCGTGCCAGCGCAGCGAGCATACGGTCGAACGCCGACCCCAAACGTCCGACCTCGTCGGAGCCGTGTCCTGCGACGGGTGCGCTCGCATCGGCGTCGAGACGGCCGGTGGCCTCGACCCGTTCGGCTGCATCCGTCAGACGGCGCAGCGAAGCCGTGACTCGGCCGGCGATCCACAGGCCCACTCCGCCGGCGAGTGCCGTGATCAAGGCCGCGATGAGAATCGTTCGTGCACGGATGCTGCGCAGCACGTTGTCGGTCTCCGCCAGCGACCGGCCGATCTGCACCGCGCCGCCGCGGAAGCCGATCGTCCGAAGTCGGTACTCGCCGCCCGCAGTGACCACCGTTTCGACCACCGCTGCGCGCCGACCCACGACCGAGAGGCCGACGGCGGTGACGGGCGGTTCGCTCCGGAACGTGCTCTGTCGTACGACGCCGTCGGCGTCGAGCACCTGGGCGTCGAATCCCGTCAGGGGCCCGCGGTCCGAGAAGGAAGGGATCTGAGGTCGGAGTCCTTCGAATGCGCCGTCGAATGCGATCAGCGACCGGTCGACTTCGTCCAGCAGGCGCTGCTGCGTCGACCGGTAGCTCGCGGCGCCGAATGTCGCCGCCGTGAATGCGACCATGGCCGCCATCACGAGCGCGATCTTCCAGCGCAGGCTCACGATTCGTCACGTCCGTCGAGCCTCGCCACATACCCGACCCCGCGCACGGTGTGGATCAGGCGCGGTCCGCCGTCGATCTCGGTCTTGCGTCGCAGGTAGCCGATGTACACGGCCAGGTTCTTCGAGTCTGGGCCGAAGTCGTAGTGCCAGATTCGGTCGTAAATCGTCGCGTGCTCCAGCACGACACCTGCGTTCCTCACGAGCAGTTCGAGTAGGTCGAACTCGGTCTTGCTGAGGTCGATGTCGAGGTCTCCCCGGCGAACCCGGCGTCCGGCCACGTCGAGGCGGAGGCGGCCGAGTTCGAGCACGGCGTCGTCACCCGGCGCATCGTCGTCCTGGGAGGAGGTGCGGCGGAGCAGAGCCCGCATCCGAGCGAAGAGCTCGTCGAGCTCGAACGGTTTCGCGAGATAGTCGTCGGCCCCGGCATCGAGCCCTGCGACGCGATCGCTGGTCTCCGTTCGCGCGGTGAGCATGATGATCGGCACGCGATTGCTCTCGGCGCGCAGGACGCGGCACGCCGTCAGACCGTCGAGGACGGGCATCGACACGTCGAGCAGCAGCAGGTCGGCCGGTCGGTCGTGGACCGCTTCGAGTACCTGCGCGCCGTTGTTCACCGCCGTCACGTCATACCCCTCGAGCGTCAAGGCGCGCACGAGCGACTCGCGAACCGCTCGATCATCTTCGGCGACCAGCACCAGCACGTCCACGAGTACACCAGAGATGGGTGAGAGATGGGTGAGAATGTCGATCGTGCGTTCAACCCTGCTCGTCGCGCTGGGTGGAGCGGTCGGGGCCGGAGCGCGGTGGTCGATCAGTGAGACGTTCGGGTCGAACGCCGGTCGATTCCCATGGTCGACGTTCGTCGTCAATGTCGTCGGCTGCGCGTTGATCGGGCTCGCGACGCGCCGACTCGACCGTGGATCCGACGCCTGGTACGGCGTCGTCACCGGTGTGCTCGGGGGGTTCACGACGTTCTCGGCATTCGCCGTCGAGACCCGCGCGCTGCTCGTCGGCGGCCACATCTCGATCGCCGTCGTGTACGTGGTCGCCAGTTGTGCGGTCGGCATCGGCGCCGTCGAGCTCGGCCGACGACCGGCGCCGGCGCCATGACGGCCGTGCTGTTCGCCCTTGCGGCCGGGGCCGGCGCCGCGCTGCGGCATGGCGTGAACCGGTTGGGTCGCGGGTGGGCCGGAACGTTGGCCGTCAACGTGATCGGTTCGTTCCTGCTGGGTCTGCTGGTCGGTTCGGACCCGTCGCCTTCCGTTCGCACCGTGATCGGGACGGCACTGCTCGGCAGTTTCACGACGTTCTCGACGTTCGCGCTCGACGTGGCCGAGGCGCGGCCGACTCGTCGGATCGCGATCGCCGGCGGATCGCTCGTGCTCACCGTCGGCGCTGCTGGCGTCGGTTACGGACTGGCGTGACCGATCAGACCAGCGGTTCGGCTGCTCCGGGCCATCGAACGGTGGCGACGCGCTCGACGAAGGGCGGCGGGTTGTCGGCGAGCCACGCGGCGATCTCGTCGTCTCGATCGGCCGACAGGCACAGCCGGCGCCGAGCGGTCGGCACGAACACGGTCGGGTCGGATGCGGCAGCCGACAGCGGCCCTCGGTTGCTGACGACGAACTCGGGGTCGAGGCCCAGCTCCCCCAGCGCGGCGAGGAAATCGTCGGCGGACGGACCGGTCGGTCGAGCCAGCCCCCAGAAGTGCTGAAACGCCGGCGCCCACGCCGTCATCGGATGCGCAACGGGGAGTTCGACGACCACTGCCAGGCGGGCATGGCCGGTCAGCGCCCACACGAACGGCACGATGTCGGCGACGTTGTAGGCGACGTGGTGACACACGGCGAGATCGGCGGTCGGTGTGCTGCCCGCGACGTCGGGCCATGCGCCGTGGACGGTTCGCCGCGCGACGGCAGTCGTGGCCTCGATGAACCGGTCGAGCATCGCCCCGCTGGTGTCGACCCCGATCAGTTCGGTCGCCGGCGGGACGAGCGCAAGGGACGCCCGGCCACCCCCGCAGCCGATGTCGAGCACGGTGCCGCCCTTTGGCGGGAGCACCTCGCGGCCCCATCGGGCCGACGTGCCGTCGCGATCGATCGTGTGATCGACGGCGAATCGCTGCGGGTCATGGATCCACGGCGATTCCGGCGCCTGGTCGACGATCTCCTGGGGGATGCCCCATTCGCCGAGTTGCTCGGCCCACCGCTGCGCAGCCGGGAACGGCGGCGCCTGGTCGGTCACGCCCGAGTGGTATCGCGGTGGTGCGGTGTCACAACGTGCCGCCGTCGCGTCATGCGTCTTCGGTGATGGTGATCGCGTATTCCGGGCAGTTCGCGACCGCGAGTCGAGCCTTGTCTTCCAGTTCCGGGGCCACCGACCCGTCACCGATCACGATTGCGGTGCCGTAGTCGTCGACATCGAACAGCTCAGGAGCGAGGGCGTAGCAGCGGTTGTGGCCCTGGCAGAGATCGGCATTCACGTCGACGCGCATGCGCCGAGCGTAGACGCAGCGACGCAACGTGTCGCCATCGGGCTTCAAACCCGGATGCTCGCGACCGACATGACGGACGTGACCGACGAGCGGAACGAATTCCGTGCGATCGCAATCGCCACCCGACGTCAAAGACGGCGCCCGACTGCCACCGTGCGCGTTCAGTGGGCGTACGTCACACGGAAACCTGAGGATCACGTCGTTATTCGCCGTCCGGCGGATGGGCGTCGTCGTACCATCAAAATCGATTCGCTCATCGCACGCGTGACAGGAGATTCAACATGAACAAGGCGCACGGCGACGAGACGAGTCGAGCACTGCTGCTCGCAGCCCATCGGCTGCTCGCCGACCACGGTGCCGACGCCCTCACCGTTCGGCGCATCGCGAACGAGGCGAACATGAGCACCATGAACGTGTATTCGCGTTTCGGTGGTAAGGACGGCGTCGTCGAAGAACTGTACATCGACGGGTTCGAACGCCTCCTCGCCCTGGTCACGGCGGTCCCGACCACCGACGACGTGGCCGACGACCTTCGAAATGTCGCGATCGCATACCGCGAGTTCGCGCTCCAGAACCCGACGTACTACCGGGTGATGTTCCGGTCGTCGATCAACGAGTTCACCCCTTCGGATCACGCCAGGAATGTTGCGATGGAGGGCCTGGACGTGTTCTCCGCTCGCATTCGTGCCGGCCAGCAGAGCGGTGACATCATCGATGACGCCGACCATGACGCCGCAACGATCGCCGGATGGATGTGGGCCGCGTGTCACGGCCTGGTCAGCCTCGAACTGGTCGGCCTCGCAGCGGACCGAGTCGATTGGCCGTCGATTTTCGATCTGGGTCTGCGCAGTGCGATCACCGGATTGCAGCCCACGCTCAGGCGCCTGTCCGCTTGATCAGGTGGCCCGGCCGGGCCCGTCATACGGCCGGTCTGCGCCAGGTCCGCAGTAGCGTTCAGTCGCGATGACCACCGTGCTGATCGCCAACATCTTCACCGACAGCACGCAGTGGCTCGCCGATTTCTCGGCGAACTGGTACTTCTTGGCGATCATCCTCGTCATCGCATATTTCGATTCCGTCGTGCCGATCGTGCCGAGTGAGACGCTCGTGATCCTCGGGGGCGTCGCAGCCGGCCGCGGGGATCAGTGGTTGGTCGCCGTGATCGCCGCCGGCGCCATCGGGGCTTTTCTCGGTGACACGAGCGCGTACCTGCTGGGGGAACGCATGAGCGGGTTCATCGAACGCAGGGCCGAATCTCGCACGAAGCTGCGGAATCGGATCGACTGGGCCCGCCAGCAGATCCGCAACCGCGGTGGCCCACTGCTGATCACCGCCCGTTTCATCCCCGGCGGGCGCACGGCGCTGACGGTCACGTCCGGGATCACACGCCAGGACAAGCGCTGGTTCATGGGATGGGTCGCGCTCGCAGTCTCGATCTGGGCGAGCTATGCCGCGCTCCTCGGCTACATCGGCGGCAAGACGTTCGGTGACAACCACACGCTCGCCTTCCTCGTCGCGTTCGGGGCTGCCCTGGCCATGACCGGCATCATCGAAGTCGTCCGCAAGATCCGTGGCGGCGACGACGACGACGACGACGACGGCGACGAGGAGACGCTCGAACAACTCGGCGAGATGGACGAGATGGACGAACTCACCGGACTCGACGACGGGTGACAGATGGCTGACGGACGGCGCACACCTCGCCTGTTCCCTCGATCCACGGGCAGAATCGCCGAATGAAGGTCTCGGACGCCGTTGTCGCGCGTCGCTCTGTCCGACAATTCACCGATCAGCCGATCGACGACCTCACGGTTGCCGACCTGCTCGAGCGGGCCGCCCGGGCGCCGAGCGGCGGCAATCTCCAACCGTGGCGGATCTACGTGGTCAGTGGTGGCGCGATGGCTCGCTTCCGATCGGTCGTCGACGACGTGGACATGGGCTCCGGCGAGTACGAGATCTACCCACCGAACCTGTGGGAACCACACCGATCCAACCGATATCGCAACGGTGAGCAGCTGTACGCGACGCTCGGTATCACCCGTGACGACCAGGCCGGACGGCGGCGACAGTTCGCGAGGAACCGAGATTTCTTCGGTGCTCCGACCGCACTGTTCTGCTTCGTCGATCGGCGATTGGGGCCGCCGCAGTGGAGCGATCTCGGCATGTTCCTCCAGACGTTCATGCTGCTCGCGCAGGAAGCCGGTATCGACACCTGCGCGCAGGAATACTGGTCGGTCATGCACGAGACGGTGCGCGACTTCGTCGGCGCGACTGATGAGGAGTTGCTCTTCTGCGGAATGGCGATCGGCCATGCAGACCCCGACGCCGCCGTCAACGCCCTCGCGACCGAGCGGATGCCGACCGATCAGTGGCTCACGTTCGTCGCGTGACCGGCGCTCATCGGGAGGCTTGGAGGATGTTCTCGATGTTCCGGAGCGCGAGCCGGCACGCAACTGCGTAGGGCGCAGCGACGATCGGGAGGTCGAACCACACCTCGCACCGCCCGTTCCCCGCCGCGCGCACCCCATGGCCGGTCGCTGGGACGCCGGCGACCTTCCAGCGCCACGTCACACCATCCACGAACTCGGTGATCGTGAACGGCAACCGCACACCGACGATCGTCGTCACGCTGCCGGTTGCACCGGGGCCGACCCGCTCAGCGCCGCCGGCCAGTGTCGCCGACGCAATGCTGCTGCCCCAGCGAGGCCAGTCGGCGACGTTCGTGAGCAGGTCCCACGCCGCCTCGGGTGGGGCGTCGACCGTGCTGGCCACCGTGAGACGCCGCATCATCCATCGTCCCACACCAGCGATCGCCGAAGCCCGTCAGTAGCCGACCAACGCTCGGAACCGACCCACGCCGAGCACCGTTGCGTCGGCGGGGAGCCGTGCACGAAGACCCCGGTCCGAGGTCACGACCGTCAGATCGGATGCGGTGCCGTCGTCCCCACCGGCGTCGAGCGAACCGATCAGGTCGACGATCTCGTCGTCGGCGCCGTTGCGGCCGCGTCGATGCGCTTCCACGACATCGAGATTTCCACCGGCCAGGCAGGCGACCGCATCGGCCATCGGTGCATCGAACACCACGGTCACGTGATCGCCGTGCGTTCGGCACCACTCCGCCACCCGCTGGGTGAAGCGGGACGCGGCGGCATCCCGGTCGTTCCACCAACCGTCCGGACGAGACCCATAGACGTTGTTGCCGTCGATGATCCAGAGCACGGCGCCCTCAAACCAGGAGCGAGGTCGGCATCTCGACGACCCGGGCACGTAGCCATTCCCCGAGGCTCTTGGCTTGAGCGTCGATCCGCGTTGACGCCGCAACCCCCTCATCGAGGAGGTCGTGGATCACGAAGTTGAGCGACCACAGGTTCGGCAGGTCATGGCGCTCGACGCGCAACCCGGCGGTCTCGGGCAGGAGCGTCTGCAGTCGGTCAACGGTGAGGAACCCGGCCAACCACTCGAATGCCGGGGCGGTGCGGGCGAACACGCCGACGTTCGCATTGCCACCCTTGTCGCCCGACCGGGCGCCGATGATCCGACCGATCGGGGTGCGGACCGTCGGGCCGGACGTGGCCGCTGCGGTCCCCTCATCGAGGTCACCGTCGACGTCACCGTCGACGGCGGTCGATCCGGCGTTGCCGACCGGTGCAACCGAGTCGATCTGGTGGGTTGCTCCGCCGACATGGACGTACTGCGGGACGAGTGCGGCATCGATCACCGCGGGCCGATAGACGCCGAACGGTGACCCGGCCGACGGCCCGCCGGTCAGGCCGTAGAAACCCGGAATGCTGGCCAACGCCGTCTCCGTGAACGCATTCGAGAATGCTCGTCCGACCTTGCGTTCGTCTCGGTCTTTCACGGTCAGGCGCCATTGCGCAGTCGCTGCTTCGTTGGTACTCGGATCGCTGTGGTCGGTGCGGATCAGGCGGGCGTCGACCGTCTCGAACTCGTCTGGCCGGTACGGACACACCGACCAGAACGCCGCCGAAGCGGCGTCGGCCTTCTCCTCGATGTCGAGCCCGGTGAGCGCGACCGACACGGTGTTGCGATATCCGCCGAGTTCGTTCATCGCCACCTTCAGCGTCGGGGGCGGTGGTTCGCCGACCGTGCCCGAGATCCGCACGCGATCCGGCTCGACCTGCTCGACGTGAATCGTGTCGAAGCGTGCCGTCACGTCAGGGCCGAGATAGCGGGGGCCACCGATCTCGTAGAGCAGCTGCGACGTGACCGTTCCGACCGACACCCGACCACCCGTGCCGTCGTGCTTGCCGATCACGCACGAGCCGTCGGCGGCCACCTCTGCCCACGGAAAGCCGAGTCGCTCCATGCCCGGCACCTCGGTGAAGAAGGAGTAGTTCCCCCCGGTTGCCTGCGCAGAACATTCGATCACGTGCCCCGCCACGACGCCACCGGCCAGTGCATCCCAGTCGTCACGCTGCCAGCCGTGGTGCCAAGCGGCCGGCCCGCAGGTGACGGCCGCGTCGGTGACCCGCCCGGTGATCACGATGTCGGCACCGCGGTCGAGTGCGTCGACGATCCCCCAGCACCCCAGGTAAGCGTTGGCCGTGAGGTACCGACGAACGTCACCGAGGTCGCCGCCGTCGGTGAACGGCAGCAGCGCGCTGGCCGACTCCAGTTGATCGATGCGCGGGAGCAGGTCGTCTCCGTCGACGTAGGCGATCGTGGGGTGCAGGCCGAGACGATCGGCGACCTCCTGCACGGCGTCGGCGCAGCCGGCCGGGTCGAGGCCGCCGGCGTTGGACACCACCTTGATCCCGCGATCGAGACAGGTCCCCATCACGTCGTCCATCTGGCGGACGAACGTCGATGCGAATCCGCCACCCGGCCGCTTGGCCCGGATCCGGCTGAGGATCAGCATGGTCAGCTCCGCCAGCCAGTCGCCGGTGAGCACGTCGATCGGACCGCCGTCGACCATCTCCCGCGCCCCCGATTGCCGGTCACCGAAGAATCCGGAGCAGTTCGCGATCCGGATCGGCCTTCCGTTCCGAACCGGCCTTCCGTTCTGGGCAGGGTTTGGACTGCTCTGGGCGTCCGATTCCTGCCCAGAACGAGAGATGGTCATTGGTCGGCGTCCTGTGCGTCGAGCGCGACGAGGAGGTCACCCTGGTCGACGCGGTCGCCGACGCCGAATCGGACATCGGCGACCACCGCGTCACCCGTTGCGACGATCTTGTGTTCCATCTTCATTGCCTCGACCACCATCAGCAGGTCGCCGGCCGTAACTGACTGCCCGGCTTCGACGTGGACGGCGATGACCGTGCCTGGCAGCGGGCAGATCGGCCCACCACCCGACGTCACGGCGTCGTGATCCTCCCATCGAGCGGGGCGCGTCCAAACCACAGAGCCCGACGGGCTCGCAGTCCGGGCGTGCTGATCGTCGACCTCGACCGTGACGACATGGCGGCGACCGTCGAGTTCGATCACCTGGTGATGCGGTTCGCGACGGAGCAAACGAACCTCGCACGCCCGGCGTTCGTCGACCGGCAGCGATCCGTCGGCCGTCGGTTCCGGAAACGTGCCGACGAGGACGGTCGCACG
>JBDSBE010000028.1:0-15687 GCA_039921745.1 Ilumatobacteraceae bacterium
AAACTCGCTCGGCACCACACCGGACGCCCGAACGTCATCGCGTTCTACGGCGCGTTCCACGGCCGCTCGCTCGGCAGTCTCTCGCTCACATCCTCCAAGGCGAAGTACCGCAGCGGGTTCGGCATCGTCACGCCCGGCAGCTACCACGCACCATTCGCCCACGACGGCGAGGTGACCGGCGCCGAGTACATCCGCAACGTGCTGTTCACGCACATGACCGAGCCCGGCGACGTTGCCGCGATCTTCGTCGAACCCGTGCAGGGTGAAGGTGGGTACATCGTGCCGCCCGCCGGTTGGCTCCAGGACCTGCGTGACCTCTGCGACGAGCACGGCATCCTGCTGGTCATGGACGAAGTCCAGTCGGGCGTCGGTCGCACCGGCACGATGTGGGCCTGCCAGCACGACGGCGTCGTCCCCGACATCATCACCGCCGGCAAGGGGCTGGCCAGCGGGCTCCCGCTGTCGGCGATCATCGCCAGAGACACGATCATGGAGTGGGCGCCCGGCAAGCACGGTTCGACCTTCGGCGGCAACCCGGTTGCGTGTGCGGCAGCGCTCGCGACCCTCGACCTCGTCGAGTCCGAGCTGATGGAGAACGCGGCCGCTCGCGGTCGCCAGCTGATCGACGGCATGCAGGCGCTGGCCGATCGGCAACCCTTGATCTCCGGGGTCCGGGGGCGTGGGCTGATGGTCGGCTTCGATCTCCCGGACCACGATGCCGCCGTTGCGCTCGAAGCCGCCTGCTTCGAGCGCGGGCTGCTCGGCCTCACCTGCGGCAAACGCGGCTTCCGGTTCGCGCCCCCGCTGGTGATCACGAGCGAACAGGCCGACATCGCCCTCGCGATCGTCGCCGACGCCTGCGAAGCTGTCGCCCGCCCATGACGAATTGTGCCAGGCACAATTCGTCACTCGATTCGAAGGAACCACGATGAGCACATTGCCGACCCATGACGAGATCCGCTTGCACGCGACCAAGCTCCTCGGCGCATGCGGAGCGACGGTCACCGACGGCGATCAGCATGCGCGCACGCCGATCACCGGCGGGTCGCTCGGCGCAGCCGGATCCGCCGCCGACGTCGACGACATGGTCGATCGCGCCACCACCGCGTTCGCGACATGGCGGAGCACCCCCGCGCCGCTGCGCGGCAACGTCGTTCGCCGCCTCGGGGAACTGCTGCGCGAACACAAGCAGGATCTCGGCGAGCTGGTCTCGATCGAGGCCGGCAAGATCCGCTCCGAGGGCCTCGGCGAGGTGCAGGAGATGATCGACATCTGCGACTTCGCCGTCGGGCTGTCCCGGCAGCTGCACGGGTTGACGATCGCGTCGGAACGTCCGGGCCACCGGCTCATGGAGAGTTGGCACCCGATCGGGCCGGTCGGCGTGATCAGCGCCTTCAACTTTCCGGTCGCCGTCTGGTCGTGGAACACGGCCCTCGCCCTCGTCGCCGGCGACCCGGTGATCTGGAAGCCGAGCGACAAGACGCCGCTCACCGCGCTGGCGTGCAACGGGTTGCTCCAGCGAGCGGTCGCTGACACCGACGCCCCCGATCACCTGGTCCAGGTCGCGCTCGGCGGCGCCGACGTCGGAGCGGCGCTCGTGGCCCACGAGGGCGTGCCCGTCGTCTCGGCGACCGGGTCGACGGCCATGGGGCGCAAGGTCGCTCCTGTCGTCGCCGCTCGCTTCGGCCGTTCGATCCTCGAACTCGGCGGCAACAACGCCGCGATCATCGCGCCGTCGGCAGATCTCGACCTGACGTTGCGCGGCATCGTGTTCTCCGCCGCAGGTACCGCCGGCCAGCGCTGCACGTCGCTGCGTCGACTGATCGTCCACCGCTCGGTGCACGACCAGCTGGTGGAGCGGATCGGCAAGGCGTACGAGTCGCTCCCGATCGGGAACCCGCTCGCCGACGGCACGCTCGTCGGCCCGCTGATCGACGGCCCGTCGTTCGACCGGATGCAGCAGTCGCTGCGCACGGCGCAGGACGACGGCGGCACGGTCGTGGCGGGCGGGGAACGAGCGCTCGAGGATGATGCGGCCGATGCGTACTATGCCCGCCCGGCGATCATCACGATGCCGGGCCAGACCGCAATCGTCGAAGCCGAGACCTTCGCTCCGATCCTGTACTCGATGGTGTACGACGACCTCGACGAGGCGATCGCGTTGCACAACGATGTCCCACAGGGCTTGGCGTCGTCGATCTTCACGACGGACATGCGCGAGGCGGAGACGTTCATCAGCGCCGCCGGCAGCGACTGTGGCATCGCCAACGTCAACATCGGCCCGTCCGGTGCGGAGATCGGCGGAGCGTTCGGCGGCGAGAAGGAGACCGGCGGCGGGCGCGAATCGGGCAGCGACGCCTGGAAGGGCTACATGCGGCGCCAGACGAACACGCTCAACTACAGCACCGAACTCCCGTTGGCCCAGGGCGTCAGCTTCGACATCGACTGACCCCCGCACGTCTCTCGTTCTGGGCAGGGTTTGGACCGGCCCAGCAGTCCAAACCCTGCCCAGAACGAGAAAGGCGGCGACTGGGTCACGATCTTGTGTTCCACCGGCCCGTCAACGCGACGCAGTGATGTCGATACTGTTCGGTCATGGGAGAGCTCCGGGTGCACACCTCCGCACGGCGCCGGCTCGTGGCGACCTCACCCCAGCTCGGAGTTCGCATGCCAGACGAGCGGTCCGTGACGCGCCCAGAGTGTGCACGGCACGCATTCGCCGACGCTCTCCACAGAGGTGGGGTCGCCTCCGTTCCTGACGAGGCGCGCTCCGACCGGTTCGCCACCTGCCGCTCATGACGTTGCCGATCCAGCCCCCGATCAAGCCGATGCTGGCGAAGCTCGCACGCTCGATCCCCACCACCGACGGTGTCCTGTACGAGCCGAAATGGGATGGCTTCCGGTGCATCGTGTTCCGCGACGGCGACGACGTGCAATTGGCCAGCCGAAACCAGAAGCCGTTCAACCGCTACTTCCCCGAGTTGCTGCCTGTGCTCGCCGATGCGCTGCCCGAGCAGTGCGTCGTCGACGGCGAGATCGTCGTCGCCCATGCAGAGGGCAAAGGCCTCGATTTCGACGCGCTCCAGCAGCGGATCCATCCCGCCGCGTCGCGGGTCAACATGTTGGCGGAGCAGACACCTTCCGAGTTCGTGGCGTTCGACATCCTCGCCCTCGGCGACGACGACCTGATGCAGACGCCGTTCGGCGAGCGCCGGGCACTGCTCGAGCAGCACCTCCGACCGAACGCGAGCGTGCACCTCACCCCTGCCACGACCGACCCGGCGATCGCCGAGCGATGGTTCACCCGCTTCGAGGGCGCCGGGCTCGACGGCATCATGTGCAAGCCGATCGACGGGGTGTACACGCCCGACAAGCGGAGCTTGGTGAAGGTCAAGCACGAGCGCACTGCGGAGTGCGCGGTGGCCGGGTTCCGCGTGCACAAAGACGGCGAGGGCGTCGGCTCGCTCCTGCTCGGGCTGTACGGCGACGACGACCGCCTGAACCACGTCGGCGTCTGTGCGGCCTTCACCGCGGCGTTCCGCGCCGAACTGATCGACGACCTCGGGCCGCTGACGGTCGACGCGCTCGACGGCCACCCGTGGCAGGGCTGGGCCGAGGCGCAGGGCGAGAGCGGCCAACGGATGCCTGGCGGCTTCTCGCGATGGAACGTCGACAAGGACCTCTCGTTCGTGCCCCTACGCATCGAACGGGTCGTCGAGGTCACGTTCGGGCAGCTCGAGAGCGGTCGATTCCGCCACGGCGTGAAGTTCCAACGCTGGCGGCCCGATCGCACGCCGGAGTCCTGTCGCTACGACCAGCTCGACGTGGCGAGCCCTGTCAGTTTCGACGAACTGCTCGCCGAATCAGGCTGACCCGGCTCGGATCGGTTGTCAGCCGGCCGGTGCTGACGTGCTGGTGGGGACGGTCGTAGTCGTCGACGTGGTGGCGAACGGGGCGGTGGTGGTGGTCTGGTCGATCAACTCGACCTGGGCCGGGGACGAGTCGACGACGGCGACCGGCACGGTGATCTCACTGCCGTCGGCGTCGAGCACCACGAACGTCGAGGTCGCGCCGTCGAGCGTGCCGAGTGCGGTGCTGCCGCTGAGCCTGATCGTCCAGGTGCCGCCGACTCGGAAGGGCAGGCCGTTCTCGGTTTCCAGCACGGCCGTCCCGGCGGTGGCCAGCGGGATCGCCTGCTCGATGATCATCTGGTCGGAACCCTCGGGGGGCACGAATTGCACGGTCAGGTTGTTGATCCCGTCCGCCGGTGCGGCGACTTCGACTCGGATCCCGTTGGCACCGACGCGCGCTGGGTCGATCTTCACGACCGCCTGCAGCCCGGAGGCCGGGTCGTTGAACGTGATCTCGCGGGCGTACGAGCCGCTCCCGAACTGATCGACACCGGGCGGGGTCAGGCCGAGCAACCACCCGCTGAACGCCAGCGCGACGACCCCGAATGCGGCCTCGGCGCCGAACGCCCGGCGGAACCGATCGGCGGTCGGTGCCGTCATCTCGTGTGCGCGGTCGAGCCGGAACGAGACCTGCTGGCGAACCTTGAGCGCCACGGCGAGCATCGCTGCGACCGCGATCGTCTTGAGGAGCAGCACCTGCCCGTGGTTCGAGCCGAAGAGGTTGCCACCGTCGAGCCGGATCAACTGGATGATCCCCGTCGCGCACGCCACGAGGATCGCGGGGATCGAGATCCGGCTGAACGTGCGCGTGGCCTGCACGAGGTCGTCCTCGCCTGGCCCTGCCAGCACGACACGCGCCACGAGCGCGGCGCCACCGAACCAGATCCCGACCGAGAGGACGTGGGCGACTCCGACGATGAATCCGATCGGTGCGACCGGGCCGGCGACGCGGCTCATCGCGACCGCGACGAGTGCGAAGCCGGGAAGCACCCACGCCCACATCGCGTTCTGTGGATCGATGATCCGTTCGGGTCGCATCGCGACCCACCCGGTCGCACCGATGAAGACGAGCCGGAGCAGCGCGCCGCGCCCGGCCCAGCCGGCGTCCTTGAGGTCGAGCCATTGCCCCGGGCTCATGGCGGCGCCGAGCGAGGTGCCGTTGAAGTCGGCCGCGAACGCCACGAGGTACACCACCGTGCCGAGCAGCGACACGATCCAGGCGGTGCGCAGGAATCGCACGGTGACGACGTACTCCGGGCCCTCCGGCCAACCGACGCTGATCAGTGCCAGGCCGCCGAACACGACGAGGATGCCGAGCGTCGACAGCATCCGTCCGAGCCAGATCGCGCCGCCCGTGCCGCCCTGGTCGACCGACTCGGACGCCGATGACCCGGTTGCGACCGACGTGACGGTCTCGCCGGGGGCGTTGGTCGCCCCGGGCGCCGTGCCGGTTGTCGGTGTGGTGTCGGTCGACGACGCCGGCGGTTCGGTGGTCACGGCGAAGCTCGTCGTGTCGTTCAGGACGACGTCGCCCTCGCCGTTGGTGAGGCCCCACGCGATGTTGCAGGCACCCTTCGGCAACGCTGCGTTGATGGCCGTGGTGACGATCACGCGGTCGTCGTCCGGCTCGGGCAACCCGATGTCCTGAGGTTCGAAGTTGCAGGACAGGTTGACCGTGACCGCGTCGTCGTCGGCGAGTTCCTGGTTGAACACGAGCACGATCGATGCCGGCGATTCGGACAGCGATGCGCCGTCTTCCGGTGTGATCGTCCGCAGCGTGTTCGACTCCTGCGCGGTGGCCCCAGATGGAGCGAGCAGGACGGCGATCGAAGCGACGGCGAACAGCACCGACGCGCGTGCGAGCAGGGCGCCCACGTGCGAGGCAGCAGAGGTACGGACGCTCACCCGACCCACGGTAGCCATGCTGGGCCCCATCGGTTCGACATCATGTCGCAACCCGGATGCAACCCACCCGCAACTTCGAGCCGCAGATCGGGCCGGTGCCGGGCTGCCGATCGAGGCGGCGGCGCGGGCCGACACCCACGTGACACCGACTGGGTAGGCTCGCCTCGATGGCGACCCAGTCCCTCTACCGCCGATATCGGCCCCGGCGGTTCAGCGAACTCAAGGGCCAGGATCACGTCGTCATGGCGCTGCGCGACGCCGTCGCGACGGGCCGTGAGGGCCAGGCGTACCTCTTCTCGGGCCCGCGCGGAACCGGCAAGACCACGACCGCACGCATCCTCGCCAAGGTCCTGAACTGCAACAACGTCATCGACGGCGAACCGTGCTGCGAGTGCGAGTCGTGCCTGTCGGTCGAGCGCGGCACCAGCTACGACGTGCACGAACTCGACGCCGCTTCCAACAACGGTGTCGATTCGATTCGCGACCTCGTCGAAAAGGCCTCACTGGGCACGCCCGGGCGACACAAGGTGTACATCCTCGACGAAGTCCACATGCTGTCGAAGGCGGCCGAGGCAGCGCTGCTCAAGACGCTCGAGGAGCCTCCGCCGCACGTCGTGTTCGTGCTGGCGACCACCGACCCGCAGAAGATGAGCGACACGATCCGCTCGCGGACGCAACATCTCCAGTTCCACCTGCTGCCGTCCGACACCCTGGCCGAGCACGTGCAGTGGGTCGCCCGCGACGCCGGCCTCGAACTCTCGCAGGCCGCGCTCGATGCCGCACTCACGCGCGGGGGCGGCTCGGCGCGCGACACGCTGTCGGCACTCGAGTTGCTTGCGTCGACCGGCGGCGACGTCAGTGACGTCATCGACCTCGACGAGTTCCTCACCGGTCTGATCGAGCGCGACGCAGGTCGCGTGCTCACCGCGATGGGCCACGCCGTGAGCATGGGTCGTGATCCTCGGACGATCACCGAAGACATCGTGCGCCATCTCCGCAACGCCTTCCTGTCACTCATGGCGCCGGAACTGGTTGTGCTCCCGAGCGACCGTGTCGACGCGATCGCCGCCCAGGCGCAGCAGCTCGGAGCGGCGACGCTCGTGCGTGCGATCGAACGCCTCGGGTCGGCACTCGTCGACATGCGTCACGCACCCGATCCGCGCATCTTGGTCGAGGTCGCGCTCGTCCAACTCACCCATGACGAAGCCGGAGGAGACATCGATGCGCTCGGCGTTCGCATCGACCGGTTGGAGACGGCGATCAAGCAGCTGCGCGAGGCCGGGACGACGGCCGCAGCCGTGCCCAAGGATCCGGCGACCGGCCGGGCCGTGCTCGGCGGTGCGGCGCGTCGCCCCACGCCGCAGCCCGCTCCCCCGGCGGCCGACGCGGCAACGCCCGAGGCTCTGACGGCGCCGGTCGCGTCACCGACGGCCGAAGCCGGGCCTACCGGCGATGCGCCCGCCCCGTCGGCCCCCGCCACGACGCAGCCGACTGTGTCCGTTCCCGATGCGTGGGAGCAGACGGTGAAGAGTCAGGTCAAGCCGCTGGTTCGAGCGCTGTACTCGGCGGGGTCGTTCGTCGGCAACCGTGGCGAGACGTGGCTGTTCTCGGTGCCGAACGAGGCGCACGGCAGCAAGTGCAACGATCATCGGCCCGCCGTCGAGGCGGCGCTGTCGGCGGCGACCGGCGCGCCGGTCACGATCGAGTTCGTCAGCGGCGGATCGTCGGTGATGGACGATCATGAGGACGGGAACCCACCGCCGCCCGCCCGCTCGACGTCCGCCTCCTCGACGCCCGCCCGATCGACGCCCGGCGCCGAATCCGCCACCACGTCGTCGCCGCCCCAAGTCGCGCCATCGGTCGAACGAGCTCGACCGCCGGCCGCGGACTGGTCGGACGAACCGGAGCCTGCACCGCATGTGCCGGAGGCTGACGAAGACGTCGACCTGTCGTCGCTGACCGACGCACCGCCCGAGTCCGTGAAAACACCGATCGACCGCCTCGCCGAAGCGTTCCCGGGTTCCGAGTTGATGGCCGACGACTGATGGCGAGTGCATACACCCCACCCGTCCAATCGCTCATCGACGAACTCGGCAGGCTGCCGGGGATCGGCCCCAAGTCGGCGCAGCGGATCGCGTTCCATCTGCTCAAGATCCCGGCCGACGACGCGAACCGACTTGCCCATGCGATCACCGACGCGAAGGATCGAGTCCGCTTCTGCCAACGGTGTTTCAACGTGTCAGAGGGCGACCTGTGCGCGTTCTGCACCGACGACCGTCGCGACAGCACCATCATCTGCGTCGTCGAGGAGTCCCGGGACATCGTGTCGGTGGAGCGGACCGGCGAGTTCCACGGCCGCTATCACGTCCTGCTGGGCGCCATGAGCCCGCTCGAGGGCATCGGCCCCGAGCAGCTGAAGATCCGCGAGCTGCTGGCGCGGCTCGAGCCCGAGGGCGTGAAGGAGGTCATCGTGTGCACCAACCCGAACACCGAGGGCGAAGTCACGGCGATGTATCTCTCGCGGATGCTGAAGCCACTCGGGTTGGAGGTCACCCGGTTGGCGTCAGGACTTCCCGTCGGGGGCGATCTCGAGTACGCCGATGAACTCACGCTCGGTCGGGCGCTGGAAGGCCGACGCTCGATCGAGTAAGCCGATCGAGTGAGCCGATCGAGTCAGGCGTGCCCCGGACGCGACAATACGGATGAGGTGGCACAGTCACCGGATCGGTAGCGGGCGGACGGGCCGACCCGGCATTCGATGACACCTCATCCGTATATGACGGTTACGTTACGAAGAGTCACCGGAAAGGTCAACCACCCAGGCGCAAAGTTCCCGTGAAGCCCTTGAACCCACCGACGGTTGACGTTGATCGAGGGTCGTTCGAATCGTCAGATCGAGCGCACGATGATGGCGTCACCCTGGCCACCGCCACCGCACAGGGCGGCGGCACCGATGCCACCACCACGGCGCCGCAACTCGTGCAGCAGGGTCAAAGCCAGTCGATTTCCGCTCATCCCGATCGGATGGCCGAGTGCGATTGCGCCGCCGTTGACGTTCACTCGGTCGAGGCTGACACCGAGTTGACGTGCCGATGAGATGCCGACTGCGGCAAACGCCTCGTTCAGCTCGAACACGTCCATGTCGTCGACGGCCAGATCGGTCTTCGCGAGCGCCTTCGTAATCGCGTTGGCGGGTTGCCAGTTGAGTGATGCGTTGTCGGGGCCCGCGACCATGCCGTAGCTGACGATCTCGCCGAGCGGATCGACGCCGCACGCCTCGGCGGCGGCCTTCGACATCACGATCACGGCCGAGCCGCCGTCGCTCAACTGCGACGCATTACCCGCCGTGACGGAGCCATCTGGGTCGAACGCCGGGCGGAGCTGCCCGAGGCTCTCGGCGGTCGTACCGGGCCGAATGCCCTCGTCGTGCTCGACGAGGATCGGGTCGCCCTTGCGCTGCGGAATCGACACCGCAACGATCTCGTCGGCCAACACCCCGTCCTTGGTCGCAGTCGCCGCCCGCTCGTGCGAGGCGGCCGAGATCTCGTCCATCTCCTGGCGGCTGACCGAGTCGCCGGTGTAGCGATCGGTGCCGAGGCCCATCAAGCACGCGTCGAACGAGCACCACAGGCCGTCGGTGATGATCGAATCCTCCAGCTGCGTGTGCCCGTACCGGAACCCGCCGCGAGCGCCCGGCGCGAGGTACGGAGCGTTTGTCATGGACTCCATCCCGCCTGCGACCACGATCTCGGCGTCGCCGGCCTGGATCATGAGGTGCGCCTGATAGATCGCATTGAGGCCGGACAGGCAGACCTTGTTCACGTTCACGGCGGGCACCCGCATCGGGATGCCGGCCTTGGCGGCGGCCTGGCGTGACGGCACCTGACCCTGGCCCGCCATCAGGACCTGCCCCATGATCACATGATCGACCTGGTCGGGTTCGACGTTGGCGCGCTCGAGCGCCTCTGCGATGGCGAGACCACCGAGGTCGGCAGCGGAGAGTGCCGAGAGCGCACCCGACATCTTTCCGATGGGGGTGCGGGCGCCGGCGACGATCACGGTGGCAGACATGAGTTCAACGCTACCCCGCCACGAGCAACCGCCCGGCCCCGACGTCACGGTTGGTGTCGGATACCAACCGTTACGGGTGGCGGCGGTGGTACACCTTCGACCATGAGTGAGGCGTGTGACCCGGTCGCCCTGGACGTGATCGGCGTCGGTCACCGATTCGATGGCCGGCACGTGCTCGACAGCGTCGATCTGCACGTGCCGTCCGGCGAGGTCGTCGGCCTGCTCGGCCCGAACGGCGCCGGCAAGACCACCCTGATGCGCATCATCTTCGGTGTCCTCGACCCGAATGCCGGCTCGATTCACTGGCGCGGGCGCCCCGCCACCGCGGACGATCGCCGCCGCTGGGGCTACATGCCACAGGAGCGTGGCCTGTACCGGGAGATGCGGACGCTCGATCACCTCGTCTGGCTGGCCCGCCTCTACGGGATCGAGCGCAATGAGGCCCGAACCCGCTCGATCGACCTGCTGGAACGACTCGGACTCGCCGACCGAGCGCACGATCCGATCAAAGATCTCTCCGGCGGCATGGCCCAGCGGGTGCAATTGGCAGCGGCGATGGTGCACGGGCCCGACCTGCTCGTGCTCGACGAACCGTTCGCCGGGCTCGACCCTGGTGCGATCGAGTTCCTCTCCGAGTTGATCGACGACCACGTCTCGCGCGGCGGCAACCTCCTGTTCTCGAGTCATCAACTCGACCTGGTCGAGAATCTGTGCCAGCGAATCGTCATGATCCACGACGGCTCGGTCGTGTTGAGCGGCACCGTGCGCGATCTCAAGCGGACGAGTGCCGACCGGTATCTGCGTGTCGACTCGGTGGTCGACGAGCTGTGGACCGTCGGATGTGGAGTCGAGGTCGTGACGACCGACGCCTCGGGCAGCCGCCTGCTGCTCGCGCCGGGCGCCGACGCTGCGCACGTCCTCGACGCGATCCGGGCCAATACGGCCGTGCACGACTTCGCGGTCGAGGCCCCGCAACTGTCCGAACTGTTCCTCGCCGCCACGAGGCAGTCGACGTGATCGACCGCGCCACACGGCTCGTGATCGGACGCGAGATTCGCGAATCGGCTCGCCGTAAAGGGGTGTGGGCGCTGGTGCTCGTGACGTTCGCCGCCGCGACCGGGTTCGCATTCGCGTCGTCGTTGATCGCCGAGCCCGACGACGCACGCGTCATGGTCGTCGGTTCGGACGTGATCGGCGTCACCGACGCACTCGGCGCGCTCGTCGACCCCGCAGTCGAGCTCAGCACCGGCGACGGTCGCGCAACGGCTCGCAGCGCGATCGAGGACGGCGACGTCGATGTCGCCGTGCTGCTCGGGCCCGAGCCGAGCCTGCTGGTCGACGATGAAGGATCACAGGCGGTCCGGGTGGTCGCCGGTGTCGTGGCCAATGCAGTAGCGACCGAGCGTCTGGGCGCCGAGGGCATCGACGCGCAGCAGGTCGAGCGCGCGTTCGCGGAGTCGACACCCGCGATCGAGCCGATCGACGCCCAGCGCGCCGGGCGTGAGCTGGCGGCGCTCGGCATCACGATGGTCCTGTACATCCTGACCGTCATCCTCACGAGCCAGGTCGCAACCGGCGTGGCGGTCGAGAAGTCGAACCGGGTGAGCGAGGTGCTGCTCGCGATCGTGCCGCCCCGGTCGCTGCTGTTCGGCAAGGTGATCGGCGTCGGTTGCATCGGGTTGGTCACGCTCCTTGCCGGTGTCACGCCGGTTGCCGTTCGGATCGTCGCCGGCGGCAACCTACCCGATGGGCTGGGCCGCACGCTCGTGGCATCGTCCGTCTGGTTCGTCGGCGGGCTCGCGCTGTATCTCACGATCGCCGGCGCACTCGGGGCGATGGTCGCCCGGCAGGAGGAAGCCGGCGCGGTGGTGCTGCCGTTGACCGGGTTCCTGGTCGCGGGCTATGTCGTCGCGCTCTCGTCCGCCGAGAGCACGCTGGGGGACGTGCTCGCATACGTCCCGCTCGTGTCGCCGATGCTCGAGCCGTACCGGATCGCGATCGGCGCCGGGTCGCTCGTCGAGTACGTCCTGTCCGCGGTCGTGCTCTTCGTCACCGTGGTCGTGGCCGGTCGCGTCGGCGCTGTGGTGTTCCGCCGGGCGATCGTGCGCACAGGAGGCAGACTCCGGCTCCGCGACCTGCGGGCGCACCGTCAGGCGTGAACACGTTCGAGTTCGCGGCGGTGGTTACCGGTCGGTAATGTCCGGGGATGGATGAGATCCTTGCGGCGATCGAAGGCGGGGCGTCGGGCGACGACATCGCCAATCTGAACATTCCCGAGTCGTTCCGTGGCGCCTTCGTGCGGCGCGACGAGACCGAGATGTTCGAAGGAGTTCCATCCGCCGAGAAGGACCCGACGAAATCGATCCACATCGACGACGTACCGACCCCGCCGCTCGCTCCCGATGAGGTCTACATCGCCGTGATGGCGAGCTCGATCAACTTCAACACCGTGTGGACGTCGATCTTCGAGCCGCTGCCGACATTCGGGTTCCTCGATCGGCTGGCGCGCGAGTCGGAAATCGCCCAGCGCCACGCCCAACCCTTCCATGTGATCGGATCCGACGCCTCGGGGGTGGTGCTCGAGGTCGGTGCGGCGGTGCGCGGATGGAAGCCTGGCGACCGGGTGACAGTGCACTGCAACCACGTCGACGGCCAGGACCACAGCGCCCACAACGACTCGATGCTCGCCAACAACCAGCGGATCTGGGGGTTCGAGACGAACTACGGCGGCCTCGCCGACCTGTCGGTGGTGAAGGCCAACCAGCTGATGCCCAAGCCGACGCACCTCACGTGGGAGGAGTCGGCGGTCAACGCACTCTGCAACTCCACGTCGTACCGCATGCTCGTCGGCGGCCACGGAGCCCGCATGAAGCAGGGCGACACCGTGCTCGTGTGGGGTGCGACCGGGGGGATCGGCGGTTACGCAATCCAGTACGTCCTCAACGGCGGCGGCACACCGATCGGTGTCGTGTCGTCACCGGAGCGGGCCACGCTGCTGGAGTCGATGGGCTGTGAGGCCGTGATCGACCGACGTGCGGAGGGCTACGAGTTCTGGTCGGACGAGCACACCCAGGACGAGACGGAGTGGCGCCGGTTCGGGGGCAAGATCCGGTCGCTCGTCGGCGACGACCCCGACATCGTGTTCGAGCATCCGGGCCGGTCGACGATGGGCGCCTCGGTGTTCGCCGTGAAGCGCGGCGGCACCGTCGTCACGTGCGCCGCCACGTCGGGCTACATGGTGGAGTTCGACAATCGGCACTTCTGGATGAAGTTGAAGAAGCTGATCTCGTCGCACTTCGCCAACTACGAAGAAGCGTGGGCGGCGAACAAGCTGATCGACCAGGGTCGTATCCATCCGCTGCTGTCCGACGTGTACACCCTCGACCGGGTCGGCGAAGCGGCACGAACGGTTCACCGCAACGAGGCCGATGGCAAGCTCGGCGTGCTGTGCCTCGCTCCCGAGGAGGGGCTCGGCATCGACGACCCAGAAAAGCGCGACCGCATCGGCGAAGCCAACATCACCAGCTTCCGCACCCCCTGAGTCTCTCGTTCTGGGCAGGGAATGGACTGCTCCAGGTGTCCAAACCCTGACCAGAACGGAGACGGGGACCGACCGGGGGTCAGGCGGTGTCGCGGAGGAGGGCTCGGACGGTGACCACGACGGCCGCGGGCCGCTTGGTGACATCGTCCCAGGTGAACTCGTACACCCGGAGGCCGAGATCCTGGAGTTCGTTACGGCGCTGAGCGTCGCGCGAACGCTCCGACGGCGACGCGTGACCGAGTTGGCCCGACACCTCGATCACGAGGCCGTGCTCGGGATACAGGAAATCGACCCGGGCCACGAATCGCGCATCGCCCGGTGTGCGAAACACCACCTGCGTTTGCGGCCGAGGCAGACCGGCGTGACGCATCAGCTCGAGGAAGCGACGTTCGAGCATGGTGTGGCCACCCGAATCTTCGAGCAGTTCGTCGATCATCCGCACGCCGACTCGCCCACGCCCCCGCAACTGCTCCAGTCGGAGCCGAATCGCCTCTGCGGAGCTGAGTTCGAGTCGGACCGCCGTGTCGATCGCGGCCTTGATGCGGTCGGGATGAACCCGCTCATTCGCAAGGTCGAGAATCGTGCGCGTCGCCGACGTCGTGCGCAGTCCGTCGACGACGACTTCGTCGGTCGGCCCCCAGCGGCGAGTGCTGTGGACGCGTGCCTCGAGATCGACGGACCGGTGCCCTCGCACGACCAGAAAATCGACGGCGTCCTTCGGCGCTCGATCGAAACCGTGCAACCGGGCGGCGGCCCCGTGGCTGACCCACGACATCCGCCCGAGCGAGAGCACCCCGGTGTGGAGTCGCTGGTGCCAGGTGATCGGGGCACCGACCAGTCGCCACACCCTCGGTGCGGCCCGCTCGATTCGACGTGACGTCACCCACACCTGGAGTTGCGACTTCGAGACGCCGGCCGCTTCGATCTGACTCCGCCCGACCACGCCGTGCTGCCTATCGAGATGCTCGGTCAGGTTCGCCCAGGTCGACATCTCGCCACCCAATCATCGACGCCACCCCAGGTCGATGGGCACAACTCCCCACCCTCACCATCCTCGTTCTGGGCAGGGTTTGGACGCCCATGGCAGTCGATTCCCTGCCCAGAACGCGAGAGGGTCAGTGGCCGGGGGTGTTGACGCCGTATGCCGGGAATCCGGGGTAGGGCTCCATCAGATAGCCGAGCTGATTGGAGTGCTCGGACCTCCACATCTGCTCGTCGCGTCGTTGCGGGTCGCTGTCCAACGGCAGACCGTTCGTCATGTACTTCTGGTCGGGGTCGCGTGAGCCTGCGTACACCTCGACGCCGTTGTCGTTCACGACTCGGCTGGTGTCGATCGGAGCGCCGGAGCCCACACCGAGCCGGCAGAGCGCCACATCTGCGAGCGTCATCGCCACGGCGGCGAGCACCCCGGGCCCCGACGCGGCACCGCTCCCGATCGGGATGTGGGCGTTGGCCGCGTCCCGGATGATGCCACCGGCAGCGATCGCGCCGTTGGCACGATCGGTACCCGGCTTCGAGGGGATCGCCGACAGCACCTGGATCGCGGAGCAGACGACCGACCCTCCGAGGAACGCTCGGAGTTCCTGGTCGTACGCCCATTCGGATTCGGGTGCGGTGAGGTCATCGGCGGGGGCCGCCTTGGGGATCTCGACGCCGGCCCAGTCCGTGTTCGGACCCGACGCCGGGCGCCGGCCCTGGCTCGGAATCGTGACCGTCTGCATGAGGAAGATCTGCGCCAGATCGAGCCAGATCTCCCCTGCCAGGTACCGGTCGCTCACGGGCGGCGTCGCCTCGACGATCGCACGATCTTTGGCCCCTTCGTCGAGCAGCAGCCAGTACGTGCGCGCCTGCTCGCCGGTCGCTGCGTCGAGCACGACGCCGGTCACATGTCGCGCTTCCCAATCCGCGTCGTTCGCGACCCCGACCGGTGGAGTCGGCACGTCGGCCGGGCCGAGGATCACGCGAGCGAGGTGCCGTCGAGCGTCGGCGGTCGACCCAGTGGCACCGACCCCGCGACGACGGCTCTCGGCGAGATCGAGCAGCAGTGAATCGAGTTGCGATCCGGTGTACTCGAGCGCCCGCACGGGCCGGCCGACGTCGGCTGCGGTCACCGTGTCGATGACCACCCGCAGCAGGCGAACGACCAGGTTCAGTTCGAGCGCGAGTTCGGCGGCGAGCGTGGCCGCCGGCACCGTGACGTCGCGCACGTCGAGTGTCACGCCGATCTGGCTGATCTCGGCCGCAACGTCGTCGATGAAC
>JBDSBE010000029.1:0-13156 GCA_039921745.1 Ilumatobacteraceae bacterium
GGATCGTGGCACTCGTCGCCAATGCCGGGGTCGACATCGGCTCGATCGCGGCGATCACCTTCACCGAGAAGGCGGCCGCCGAGTTGCGGCACCGGACGCGGATGAAGCTCACCGACTCCGGTCAACGTGACGCAACGGCGGGGCTCGATCACGCTCCGATCGGAACCCTGCATGCGTTTGCCAGACGCCTGCTCAACGATTTCCCGGTCGCCGCCCGTCTCCCACCCGGCTTCACGGTGCTCGACGAGCTCGAAAGTCATCTCGCGTTCGAGGAACGCTGGGAAGCCCTGCTCGACCGACTGCTCGACGACCCCGCCCCCGCGGGCGGGGCGGTCGAGGGTGGCAGCGAGCTGATCGAACTCTGCGCCCTCGACAAGTTCGACCTCCACCGAGGCGGCCGACGGGTCGCGATGAGCTTCCACGACAACTGGGATCTCGTCGAGACCCGCGTGGACCTCAGTGATCCGCCCCCCTGGCGATTCGACACCAGGCCGTTCGTTCGCCGAGTCCTCGAGCTCTGCGACACCCCGGTGCCGGCGGGCGATGCCCAGCAGACGCGCCTCGCCGAGCTTTGCCAGCTCGCAACCGAAGCCGATGCTGCCGACCAGCGACTCGGCGGACAGGTCGCCCTGATCGACGCGCTCGAACACAAGCTCCGGACGGTCAAGAAAACCGGCGCCAAGAAGAACTGGACGCAACTCTCGTTCGAGCCGGACGATCTCGATCGGCTGCGCGAGGCCCAGATGTCGCTCGCCGATGAAGCCGTCGACCTGCTCGATCAGGTGCGGGCTCGACGCGTCAGGGTGCTCGGAACGGTGTTCGGCCGGTGGGTGCTCGACGGTGCGACCGATCGGGCCGAACTCGGCACGATCGAGTTCCACGATCTCCTGGTGCTCGCCCGCCGGCTCGTCGTCTCGAACCCTGACGTCCGCGACTACCTCCACCGGCGATACCCGCGGATCCTCCTCGACGAGTTCCAGGACACCGACCCGATCCAACTCGAGATCGCGACCCGATTGGCAGCCGACCCGAATGACCCCGCGCAGGCCGGCGACTGGACCACGCTCCGCCCCCTTCCCGGACATCTCTTCATCGTCGGCGATCCGAAGCAGTCGATCTACCGGTTCCGTCGAGCGGACATCGCCCAATACCTGCGGGCCGCCGATCAGATAGGCGCCGAGCGGGCCTACCTCACCGCCAACTTCCGCTCGTCGCGACCGGTGCTCGATTGGGTCAATGGCGTTTTCGAACGGGTGATCGAAGAGCAGCCGGACGCACAACCGGCATACCAACGACTCTCGCCGAGCCGATCGCATCACCTCGCGCACGGGTCGGTGACGGTCTTCGGTGTCGGCGAACACGACGACCTCGGGCGCCGGAAAGCCGACGAGATCCGACGTCGCGAGGCCGCCGACGCAGCCGACGCCGTCGCGACGGCGCTCGTCGACGGCTGGCTGGTCACCGACGTCGTCGATCAGGTCTCCGTGCTCCGCCCGTGTCGGCCGGGCGACATCACAGTCCTGCTCCCCGCCAGGACGTCGCTACCAGCGCTCGAGCTGGCACTCCGAGAGCGCAGCGTCCCGTACCGAGCCGAGAACAGTTCGGTGGTGTACGTCACCACCGAGATCAGACACCTGATGCTCGCACTCCGTGCTGCGGCCGACCCCACCGACGAGTTGGCGATCGTCGCGTCGTTGCGCACCCCGCTGTACGGATGCAGCGACGTCGAGCTCTACGAGTGGAAGCACGCCGGCGGTCGATGGTCGATCTGGTGGAGCCCCGACGACGAGACCGAGCCCGGCCTCATCGACCATCCGGTCGGTCAGGCCCTCCAGCACCTCGGGAGTCTCGCGAGGCGCGCCAGCCGTATCGGCCCCGCTGACCTGCTGGCGGCACTCGTCGACGAGCGGCGGACACTCGACGTCGCACTGGACTCCACCGATGCCCGAGATGTCTGGCGCCGAATTCGATACGTGATCGATCAGGCTCGGGCGTGGTCCGATGCAGGTGGTCGCGGCCTGCGCCGGTACCTCGCGTGGGTCGCGCTGTTGGCGAGCGAGAGTCGCAATGCCGACACGATTCTCCCCGAGCATGACGACGACACGGTCCGCATCATGACGATCCACGCGGCCAAGGGCCTCGAGTTCCCGATCACCGTGGTCTCGGGGATGACGACCAAACCGATCCTCGCCACATCCAACTCGGTCGTGTGGCATGCCGACTCGTGGACGATCTCGAGCGCCAAGAGCCCTGACCCGATCTTCGAGGACTTCAAGCCGATCGACGAGCAGATGAGCGATGCCGAGCGTCGGCGGCTGCTGTATGTCGCGTGCACGCGGGCTGTGGACCACCTGGTCGTCTCGCTGCACCGGTATCCCGACGAAACCGACATCCGCCAGAACTCCGTCAGCGGAGCCCTGCTGTTCCTGTCGGGTGCCGCCGACCACGGCGCACAGGTGCTCGAGCCGGCCGGAAAGCGGTTCGTCGTCGACACCAGCGAGATGCCCGAGCCGGCGTGGGCGGACGTCGACGAGTGGTCGGGAGAACGACGGCGAGCATTCACGGCCGCCCGGCACCGGCCCAGCGTCAGCGCGACGTTCCTGGCCGGAGAGGCCGACACCGACGCCGGGCTCGACAAGGGGGCGGTCGATCTCGACCTGCCGCCCTGGCAGCGCGGTCGATACGGCACCGCGGTCGGACGAGCCGTGCATGCAGTCCTCCAGTACGCCGACTTCCGAACCGGCGACAACGTCGCCGCAGAGGCCGCTGCGCAGTGCGCCGCAGAAGGCATCATCGGGATGGACGACACGGTGACGACACTCGCCCGCTCGGCGCTGCAGGCGCCGGTCGTCCGCCGAGCGTGCGAGGCGCCGCACCATCGGGAGCTGTTCGTCGCCGCGGACGTCGGTGGATGCACGGTCGAGGGTTACATCGACCTCTTCGTCGAAACCGATGAGGGCGGCATCATCGTCGACTACAAAACCGACCAGTGGCCCGACGACGGTGAGCGGGTCGAGCGGATCGCCCGGTACCGACGCCAACTCGCCGCATACGGGGTCGTGCTCGAGCTGATCCTCGGCCGCCCCGTTGCGGGCGCGATGCTGGTCAGGTGCCGACCCGACGGTCCAGCCGAGGAGATCGAGATCGACGGATGGTCCGAAGCGCTCGAGGAGGCGCGGTCGTGGGCGATCGGCTGGTCAGCCGACCCTGCGGTGGCCGGTGTCGACGATGCTGCGATACAGCCCTGAGAGACTCAGTCTGAACGTCGCCAGCAGGAAGATCGCCGCGACCGCGAAACCGAACGGCAGCAGCACGGCGCCGAGGATCCCCAACTTGGATGCGAAGAAGGGCTCGAGGACACTGCCGTCGATGGCCGTCCCGTCGAGATGCAGCGTTCGCATCGGATCTTCGTACACCGGGCAGTTCACGTCGGTCTCGCTGACACCGATCACCTCGTCGCCGCCGAAGTTCTCGATCGGTTCGGTGACCCGCGAGACGAGCAGGCCGATATCCAGGTCAACTACTGCGGCAACCAGGTATGTGTCGCCGTCGTCGAGGTACTGCTGATCCAGGCCGTACCGCACGTCGATCAGATCGCCGTCGGCAAACGGGGCCGACCGGCCGGTGCGGATCTGTTCGATCCGATACCGGATCGTGCGGAAATCCCGGTCCACGACCGTCCCGCTGAACACGATGTGCGGCAGCCGCGGCGCAGTGCATCCCGTCGGCACGGGAACCAGCGGCAGCGTGTCCGGCGGTGCGACGTCCGTCTCGCCGTCGACGACACCGCCGCTGCCACCTTCGACGTCGACCGACTCGTCGTCGGACGGCAACGAGCTGGACGGCGGGGCACTGGACGGCGGCGCACTGGTTGGCGGGGTCTCCTCCTGGGCCTGGGCGGGCGCCGGGCCGATGACGGCACACGTGCCGATCGCCAACGTCGCAGTCAGGACTCGCCACACGGGCCCGAGGGTACCGCCGCCGAGCCGGTCGGTCGGGCCATCTGAACGAGCCAACCGCGCAGGCCAACCGTTCGAGCAGTCGCTCGAGACCGCCGACGCTCCATCGACGTGCGACGAGAACGGCCGCCATACTGGGGTCCCGTGGGATACAGCCCCTACCGCAAGTTCACGGCCCGTCGCGCCGACGACGCAATAATCGTCGTGGCGGTCCTCGTCGCTTCCGCGCTGGTCGTGTGGGCGTTCGTCGCCTGACCTGTCAGAACGCCGCCTCGTAGTGGGTGAGTCGGACCCCGTCGATCGCCACCACGTCGAACCGGATCCCGTCGAACGAGACGTCGGCCGACCGCATCCAGCTGTCCGCGAGCCGCCGGATCTGATCTTGCTTCCCACCGTCGACTGCACAGGCAGCACCGCCGTAATCGGCGCTCCGCCTCGCTTTCACCTCGCAGAACACGACGACGACGCCGTCCCTGGCGATGATGTCGATCTCGCCGCGCACGTGCCGATCGGTGGAGCGCCAGTTGCGTTCGATGATGATGTACCCGGCACGACGCAGGTGATGCGCGGCGCGATTCTCACCCCATTGGCCTCGTGCACGGTTGGACTGATCGCGCACAGCGCAACCTCCGGTCTGTCATCGACATCCGGGGGCCGGTGGCCCGAGCGTGAGTCAGAGACTCAGAATTCGCGCTTCTCTTTGACCTTGGCGGCCTTGCCGATGCGATCGCGGAGGTAGTAGAGCTTGGCGCGACGCACGTCACCGCGCTTGGTGACCTCGATCTTCTGCACGGTCGGGGCATGGACCGGGAACGTCCGCTCGACGCCGACGCCGTAGCTGAGCTTGCGGACCGTGTACGTCTCGTGGAGACCACTGCCTTGACGCTTGAGCACGTTGCCCTGGAACACCTGGACGCGCTCCTTGCCGCCCTCGACGACCCGGACGTGCACCTTCAGCTCGTCGCCGGGACCGAAGTCCGGGATGTCGTCGCGGAGGGAATCGTTGTCGATGAGGTCGGTCGTCTTCATGGTGTCTCTCTCAGAAAGGGCCCGAAACAACACATCGGGAGCGGATCAAGGATACGGGACCGGTGGGAACTCTTCCAACAGTGCTCGCTCATCATCTGAGATCCCGCCTCGGGCGTCGATCAGGTCGGGGCGTGATCGCACCGTGCGGTGGAGGGCCTGGGCTGCGCGCCACTTCGCGATTCGCCCGTGATCGCCACTGCGGAGCACGGGCGGCACCTCCCACCCGCGGTACTCGCTCGGGCGGGTGAACTGGGGTTCCTCGAGCAGACCAGAGGCTCCGAAGCTCTCCGCGACGGGGCTCTGCGAGTTGCCCATCGCTCCCGGCAGCAGCCGGGTGACGGCCTCGATGACCAGGCACGCAGCAACTTCACCGCCGTTCAACACCACGTCGCCGACACTCAACTCGTCGTCGACGAGATGTTCGCGGACCCGATGATCGACCCCCTCGTACCGACCGCACAGCAGACTGAAGCCTGGGAGCGCTGCGAGTTCGGCGGCCCCCGCCTGGTCGAAGCGTCGACCACCGGGGCCGAGCAGCAGCAGGGGTCTCGGGGGGTCGGCGGCTTCGACCGCGTCGAACAGCGGCTCGGGCTTCATCAGCATCCCGGACCCCCCACCGAACGGCGCATCGTCGACGGTCCCGTGAACGTCGTGCGTCTGCTCCCTCGGATCGTGGAGTCGGAGGTCGACCAGACCGCCCTGGCGGGCGCGACCGAGCAGGCTGTCGGAGCAGAACCCGTCGATCAGCCCGGGGAACAGCGTGAAGACGTCGATCCGCATCGCTGGACGCCTCAGTCGTTCAGGTCGAAGAGACCGTCGGGCGGGTCGATGGTGATCAGCTGTTCGCCACCCGACATCTCGGCCGAGGCGACGAACGTGACCGGCACCAGCGCTCCGGAGTCCAGCTCCAGCAGGTCGGATGCCGGGTTCGCGATCACCGCCACGCATCGCCCACGGTCGATCCCGCTGACTTCGACAACTGCGGCGCCGATCAGGTCATGGACCCACAGGGCATCGGGATCCTCGAGTGGCTCGGCGAACACCCTCGTGCCGCTGAGGGCCTCGGAGGCGTTCCGGTCGTCGACACCGGCGAGGTGCACACGGAACTTGCCGGCGGCATACGACGATTGCGTCACTGTCATCCACCGGTCGCGGACCCAGAGCTTGGCACCGACTGCCGCCCGCTCCGCCCGGTCGGTCGAGAGCACCAGGAAGACGTCACCCCGGATGCCGTGCGCGCGTCCGACATGGCCGACTTCCAGCAAACCCTCCGGCGCGCTCATCCCGCCAACGTACCGGTCGGCTGACATCGTCGGGCATCCTCCGGTGTGCGATCCTCGTGTGTGGACTCAGCCGCTGCCTGGAAGCAGTTCTACCGTTCGGAGCGTGACCGTTTGGGCCTGGCGTCGCTCCAGGCGCTGGTCGACGCCGCCGATCCGCTGGACGTGAAGCCCGGTACCGGTGCGGTCGTCGTGCCGCACACCCGGATCGAGGTGACAGGTGGCCAGATCGCTCGTGCGGTGGCGACCGTGCTGGACTCCGGTGCCGATCGCGTCCTGGCGCTCGGCGTGCTCCATGGAGCACGACGCGCCGACCGGGAGCGTGTCGCTGCCGCCCGGGCAGGCGATGCCGACGCGAGACGCGAGTTACGCGGCGTGCACGACGAGCGAGGACTCGCATCGGAGGAGTTCTCGCTCGACGGGTTCACGGAGTTGCTGACCAGCGCCGCACGGCGGATCGGACGATCGATCGACATCGTGTGCCGATACCCGTTCCTCGTCGGTGACGAGCCGGACTCGCTGCCCGGATTCGATGAACTCGAACGGTTGGTGAGCGATGGAGCGTTCCTCATCGCGACGACCGATCCGATCCATCACGGACACGCCTACGGAACGGCGGCCGACCGGTGTCTCGACCCGGACGACGCCGCGACGATCGACCTCGCCGAGACGATGATCGGCGAGCAGCTCGACGCACTGGTCGACCACCGCTTCGGTGCGTTCCAGCAGCTCACGGCGAGCCACCAGTCGGACTTCAGAGACACCGGTCCGGTCACGGCCAGTCTGCTCGGCGCCGGCTTCACGCATGAGATCGACGACCTTGCGCTCGTCGACTACAGCAGCGCCCTCGAGGCCGAGACGCCGTCGTGGGTCGCCGGAGCCCTGATCACGATGTCGACGCCCTGACCCTGCCAACGATCCGGAGTCGGGCCGACCCGATCCCCAATCGACATGCGGAGCGGGATTCGCGTACTTCCGTTCGGAGTTCGTGATGCTGCGACGAGCAGATCTCGGACTCAGCGGTCAGACAGCGCAGCGGGTTGTCTGCCCCCCGGCTCGATCGTCATCCGCCCCGTCGATCCTCCGACGAAGCGCCGAAGCAGGCCTGAGCCCCTCCGGGATCGACCCCATCGTGGTGCGGTCAGGCGGTCCCGGGTCAGGGCATCTGACCTGCTCGCTGGTCGGTCACGGTGTCGATCGTGCGGCCGAAGACGATGGTCGGCATTCCAGGACTCGTCAGTCGAAACATGGTCGGAGGCGAAGTGAGCCCCTCTGGCTCGATCAACAACCACGACGTCGATGCAACGCAAACCTCAACCTCGACGTCGACGGACATCGACGGACATCGACATCGATCATCCGACACGTCCGAGAGGAAATCTGCTCGCCCCCGATTGGAACCTCGTCATCACGCAACCAACATTCTCGAACTCGTCAGTCGAAAATCGCCCGTGGTCTGAGCACTCCCGTTCGACATTTGACCGAGACGTCGCTCATCCGTCAGGTCGGCCGGAGAGGAATCTCACGCCGTGAGGGTCGGATCTACTGCGGTTCGGACTGCGTGGTGGCGCAGTCAGCGGTCGGATGTTCAGTCGAGGAATTCGATGTCGAGTTCGACACCGTCTTTTGAGGCCGCCGCGCGGGTCACGGTGCGAATGCTCGCAGCGGTGCGGCCGCGGCGGCCGATCACGCGACCGAGGTCGCCGTCACCGACACGGACGTCCAGGCGATGCTTGCCCTCATCGGTGACCTCGTCGACCGTGACCTCATCGGGAAGGTCGACGATCGACTTCACGATGTGCTCGAGCACGGCAACTGCGGTGGGCGCTGACTGTGCGTCGCTCACTGATTGCCCTTGAACTGGTCCATCGCGCCCGACACGGTCAGCAGCTTGGCGACTCGCTCGGTCGGCTGTGCGCCTTCCTTGAGCCACTTGACTGCCTTGTCGTTGTCGACGGTCAGCGCGGACGGATCCTGGCGGGGGTCGTAATGACCGAGGATCTCGATGAACCGGCCGTCGCGAGGCGAACGAGCGTCAGCCGCGACAATGCGGTACTGCGGTTGCTTCTTCTTGCCGATGCGGGTGAGACGCAGCTTGACTGCCATGTTCATGACTCCTAGACACAGATTGAGAACCCCGAAAGGTTAGCGCCGCACCAACACAATCGCGACGCCGCCCATGAGGCCATCAGCCTGCTACACCTGGACACCGATGGACCTCTTCGCGTTCGACCCGCCGGAGATCGACCCGGACGAGATCGTCGAGATCGCAGCACGGTTCTACGGAGTGACGGGAGGGCTGACGCGACTCCGCGGAGAGCGATCGCACAACACGCTGATCGCCGCGGCAGACGGAACCGAGTACGTCCTCAAGATCGCGAGCACCAACGAGCCGATCGACACGGTCCGGATGCATGCCGCCGCGCTCATCCATCTCGAGCGCGAAGCCGAACACCTGCCGGTGGCTCGCATCGTCCGAAGCGTGGACGGCGACGCCGTTCCGGTCCTCGAACGCGCGGACCGCACCCATGCGATGCGGCTCGTCACCCACCTGCCCGGGGTGACGTTCGGTGACCGCGACCCGATCTCCACGGGCGGTCTGCGGTCGATCGGCGCGCTGGTGGGTGCCGTATCCGCGGCGCTTGCCGACTTCGATCACCCGAGCGCGCGCCACTTCGTGGCGTGGGACATCGCGAGCGGGCTGATCGACGACGCCGAACTGTGGGATGCGCTCGCGCCCGATGCTGCGCTCGCGCTCGCACCGGCGCGATCACGCCTCGACGCAGCGACCGTCGCGATGAGACATCTTCCACGCCAGGTGATCCACAATGACGGCCACGCCGGGAACCTGCTCCGGTCCGACAACGGCTCCGACCGGGTGACCGGCATCATCGACTTCGGTGATCTCGTCCACACGATCACCGTTGCAGATCTCGCCGTGGCCGGTGCCAATCTCGCGCTGCACCAGGCTGATCCGGTCGCGGCACTGGTGGCGATCGTCGACGGTTTTCGCTCCGTTCGAGCGGTCTCGGGTGCCGAGCTGTCGGCGCTGCCCGATCTGGTGCTGTGCCGCCTCGTCCTCAGCACGCTGCTCATCGAGCATCAGATCGCACACGCACCGCACATCGCCGGCGCGGTCGCCGCCGAACGGCCCGGGCTGCTCGCTGACGTCGAACGGTGGCTCTCGTTCGACCCAGACCAGGTCATCGACGAGCTGATGGTGTCGCGATGACGACCGACCGTCGACTCATCGCGCGCCGGAACGCCGTGCTGGCACCGAGTTATCAGCTGTTCTACGACGAACCGGTCGAACTCGTGCGGGCCGAAGGTGTCTGGGCGTTCGACGCTGCTGGCCGGCGCTACCTCGATTGCTACAACAACGTGCCGTCGGTGGGCCACGCTCACCCCCGGATCATCGCGGCGCTCACCGAACAGACCGCCCTGATCAACACCCACACGCGATACCTCCACGGCAACGTGATCGAGTTGGCCGAACGGCTCGGCGCCCTGCTTCCGGGGGATCTGTCGGCGTGCTACTTCGTGTGCACCGGCACGGAGGCCAACGACCTCGCCGTCCAGATCGCCCGCACGGTCACCGGCCACCACGGGGTGATCGTCACCGAGAGTTCGTACCACGGCAACTCCGATCTCGTCGGGCGGCTGTCCACCGATACGTACCCAGCCGACGATCGGCCCGCCTGGCTCGGCGTCGTGGAACCACCCAACACCTACCGGGGGCCGCACCGTGCTCCGGCGTCTGATCTCGGGGCCCGGTACGCGGCCGATGTCGAGACCGCAGTGAGCCGGCTCGACGCCGACGGCCACGGAACCGCCGCCTTCATGATCGACACGACATGGGACTCGAATGGCGTCCTGATCGCCCCCGACGACTACCTGTCACGGAGCGCCACCGCCGTGCGCGACCGGGGGGGGCTGGTGATCGCCGACGAGGTCCAGGCCGGCTACTGCCGGACCGGCGCGCACTTCTGGGGTCACACCCACTACGAGTTGGTTCCCGACATCGTCACGATCGGCAAGCCGATGGGCGCCGGTCATCCGGTCGCTGCGGTCGTCACGACGCCCGCGATCGCGGCCGCCTTCGCAGACCGGCGGAACTACTTCAACACGTTCGGCGGCAACCCCGTGTCGGCCGCCGTGGCGCTCGCCGTTCTCGACATCATCGACGACGAGCAACTCCTCGACAACACCACGACGACGGGCCGGAAGCTCGGCGATGGGCTCGACGAGATCATGCGGCACCACGAGATCGTGGGATCGGTCCAGGGGCGCGGCTTGTTCTGGGGTCTCGATCTCGTCGCCGATCGGGCGACTCGCCAACCGGTTGCGTACGCCGACTCGAAGCGGCTGCTCACCGAACTGCGCTCGCGCGGCATCCTCGGCGGCGTCACCGGGAGATACGACAACGTGCTGAAAATCCGACCGCCGCTGGTCTTCCGGGCCGAGCACGTCGACATGCTGACCACCGAGCTCGACGGGGTCCTCGGAAACTTCGAGTTGCGCGGTGGCGTCGACGTCAAAGCCCCCGGCGCCGAGTGGTAACCGTCGCCCGCTGAACGGTGTAACAGATGGTGTCGGATACCAACCGTTCGATAACAGCTGTGACGGGGCGGTCAGCGAGGGGGGTCGAACGCGCCCGAGTTCTGACCGCCCATCATCGCTTGCAGCTCGCTCATGTCGGGCATCCCACCGCCGAGTCCGCCGAGGCCGGGGAAACCGCCGCGCTTCTTGCCCTTGCCGCCGCCCATCCCCATCTTCTTCATCATCTTCTGCATGTCGCCGAACTGTTTGACGAGGCGGCTGACCTCGCCGGTGTCGGTGCCGGAACCCTGGGCGATGCGGGCCCGACGGCTGCCATTGATGAGTTGGGGTCGCGCCCGCTCGGCGGCAGTCATCGAGCGGATGATCGCCTCGATCGGCTTGAGGTCGTCGTCGTCGATCTTGGCGTTCTTCAATTCTTTGGGCATGCCCGGCATCATCCCGAGGATTCCGGACAGCGGGCCCATCTTCTTGATCGCCTGCATCTGCTCGAGGAAGTCGTCGAGCGTGAACTGTCCGTCCATCATGCGGGCTGCGGCCTGCTCGGCCTGGTCGGCCTCGAACGCCTGCTCGGCCTGCTCGATCAGCGTCATCATGTCGCCCATACCGAGGATCCGGCCGGCCATCCGATCCGGATGGAACTGGTCGAACTCGTCGAGTTTCTCGCCGGTCGACGCGAAGGCGATCGGGCGGCCGATCACCTCTTTGACGGACAGCGCAGCGCCGCCGCGAGCGTCGCCGTCGAGCTTGGAGAGGATCACGCCGTCGATCTGGAGCGTGGCGTGGAACGCCTCGGCGGTCTGCACCGCGTCCTGACCGGTCATCGCATCGATCACGAGAAACGTGTAGTCGGGCGACACCGCACCGGAGATCAGGCGGACCTGCTCCATCATTTCGGCATCGATCGACAGGCGGCCGGCGGTGTCGACGATCACGACGTCACGGCCGAGTCGTTTCGCTTCCTCGACACCTTCGAATGCAGTGAGCACCGGGTCCCCGGGGTCGGAGAACACCGGCACGTCGACCTGACGGCCGAGCGTGCGGAGCTGTTCGACGGCGGCCGGGCGTTGCAGATCGGCCCCGACGAGGAGTGGTTGGCGGCCCTGCGATTTGAACCAGCGGGCCAACTTGCCCGTCGCGGTGGTCTTGCCCGAGCCCTGGAGACCGGCCATCAGGATGACGGTCGGGGGCTTCGAGGCGTACTTGATCGACAGCGTCTCCCCGCCGAGGATGCGGGTCAGTTCGTCGCTGACGGCCTTGACCACCTGCTGGCCGGGGTCGAGCGACTGTGATCGAGTGGCGCCGATCGCGTGTTCGCGGATGCGGTTGCAGACGGAGCGGACGACCGTGACGTTGACGTCGGCTTCGAGGAGAGCGGAGCGGATCTCCTTCATCACCTCGTCGACGTCGTCCTCCGTCAGACGCCCCTTGCCACGAAGGCGCTTGACGATCCCGTCGAGTCGGTCGGAAAGATTGTCGAACATCAGGACGACACGTTACCGCCGCTCCCGAGACGGCCCCGCCGCCCGCGGTCGATCAGCAGACCCAGTTGTAGGACAGCTCGTCGTCGACGAGCCACGCGTCCAGACCGCTGAGCGACACGAAGTGAGCAACCCCGTCCGCCCACACAGTGAGCGTGCCGACGTCGTCTCCTGGCCCTGGTGCGACCACTCTGGGTACTCCGGCGAACCCGGCCGGGCCGGTCGGCTGCTCGCGAACGACCGACGTGATCGTCGCGTACAGGTCAGCCAGTTCGTCATTGCCCCACTCGGCCACCGGATACCACGTGGTACCTGCCATCGTCGTCGGCTCGTTCATGCACGCGGGGTAAAATTCCACGTCCTGGTGGACGCCGACGAGCGCGACGAGATCGGGCGTCGCGCTCGTCGGCGAGGAGGAATCGACGCTGATCATGATCAGCGCACAAAAGTTCGGTCGGGCGTTACCCGTGCACAAGCGGTACGCACCGGCCGACGCCTCCGTCGGAATCCGCACGACGTCAGGACCCGGCCCGCTGATCCCGAGGTCGTCCCAACCCAGGCCCTCGATGAATTCGCGCCCCGCCCACGTCTGACCGTCGCCGCCTGCACCCGACGTGAGGAAGTGGGTCGACGTCCACCCGTCGCCGGTCCAGCGGTCGAGGGTGAAACCGATCCCTCGCAATGTCTCGGTGGGGAACCGGATCGACACCAGCTCGCCGGGTGCCGCCGGGTCGGGCGAGAGTTCCATGAGGTCGGTCCGCACGAGGGCAGCGGAGTCGAAGTCGCTGCCGAGTTGCTGACCGGAAGTCTGAGGCGTCGGATCCGACGTGGTCACCACGGGGGTCTCGTC
>JBDSBE010000030.1:0-51641 GCA_039921745.1 Ilumatobacteraceae bacterium
GTGACGGCCACGTTCACCGACCCGGGCATCAACGACACCCACACCGCGACCGTGGTCTGGGGAGACGGCACCGGCACCACCGACCTCGGTTCGGTCACGTCACCGTTCGACGCCGGTCACGCCTACACCAACCCCGGCACCTACACCGTCACCGTCTGCGTCACCGACGACGACGCCGGCCAAGACTGCGACACCACCACCATCAGCATCACGGCTGTCCAACCCAGCCTGCCGTCGTTGTCGATCGCCGACGCCGCCGTCGTCGAACCGAGCCAGGGCAATCTCAACGTCGCCGTCGAGGTGCGCCTGAGTCGGCCGAGCACCGCGTCGGTGTCCGTCAACTACCGGACGGTCGACGGCACGGCCAGGTCCGACGGCTCCGGCCCGAACGGCGAGGACTTCTTGGCCACCACCGGCACCCTGGTCTTCCCCCCTGGCTCGCTCACCCAGCAGATTCACGTCCGAGTCCTGGGTGACCTCTACCGGGAAGCCGATGAGCGGTTCACCGTCGAGTTGCTGAGCCCCGTCGGCGCGACGATCAGCGACGGGATCGGGCAGGTCACCATCACCGACGACGGCGACGTGTGCACGATCGTCGGGACCAACGGTGCCGACGTCCTGATCGGTACCTCTGGACCCGACGTGATCTGTGCGCTCGGCGGCAACGACCTGATCAGCCCGCGTGGCGGCAACGACACGGTGTACGGCGACAACGGTGTCGACCGCATCACCTACGCCCTGGCGCCACGCGGGGTGAACGTCGACCTGGCGGCCGGGACGTCGACCGGTTGGGGGAATGACCAGATCGAATCCATCGAGGAGGTCGTCGGCTCGGAGTACGCCGACACCCTGTCCGGAACGAACGGCGCGAACTGGATGCTCGGCAACGCCGGGAACGACACGATCGTCGGCCGCGACGGGAACGACACGATCTTCGGCAGCGAGGGCGACGACACCCTCAACGGCGGCGACGGAAACGACGACGTCTTCGGCGGCGAGAACAACGACCGCCTGCTCGGTGGCAGCGGCAACGACGAACTATCGGGGGCCACCGGCGACGACGTGCTCTACGGCCAGGATGGGATCGATCACCTCGACGGGAGAGGCGGCGATGACATCCTGGGAGGAGGCGCCGGCGACGACACCCTCGTCGGTGACAGCGGAGACGACAGCCTCAACGGGGACGCCGGACGCGACGATCTCGACGGAGGATCCGGCAACGACTTCCTCGGAGGCGGCGACGGTGACGACACACTCGTCGGTGGGTTGGGCAACGACACCCTCAGCGGCGATGCGGGTCGAGATGATCTCGACGGCGGTTTCGGCAACGACACCGTCAACGGAGATGCCGGCCGCGATTCACTGAGGGGTGGCTCCGGGGACGACCTCATGCGGGGCGGGTCCGACGACGACGACATGGTCGGCAACGACGGGAGCGATCGAATGTTCGGTGACGGCGGCGCCGACGTCATCTCGGGCGATGCCGGCAACGACGAGATGCACGGCGGTGACGGCAACGATCGTCTGGGCGGCGATGCAGGCAACGACGACCTGTTCGGTGACGCCGGCAATGACCGGCTCGACGGCGGCTCGGGGGTCAACCACCTGTTCGGCGGGTCCGGAACGGACTTCTGCTCGTATGGCCCGCCAGGTGAGACGAGGTCGAGCTGCGAGAAGCCCTAGCCACCGAGCGCGATCCACCGCCTCCGTTCTGGGGAGACGTTAGACGGTCCATTCCCTGCCCAGAACGAGCCGTCACACCACAGGCACATACCACTGGAGGTCGACGATCACGTGCGTGCTCCCGCGCCGTCGGCGTGCACCTCGACGTAGGTTGCGATCCTCGACCAGGCGTGCGCCTGATCTCTCCGACATCGAGTAGCCGCGTGAGGTATGACGGGCGTCCGGAACGGGTACAGACCGAACTGTGTCCCTGGAACTCGACCGGACGGAGCTGTTGGACTCCCCAGCCGACGGACAGACCTCGCTGTGCCTCGTCGTCGATGACCACGACATCATCGTGCACGGCCTTCGCTCGATGCTCGCTCCCCACTGCGATGACGTGACCGTTCGGTCGTTGGGCGAGCAGCGCGGCGTTCACGCCGACACGGTCGGGCCACAGGATCCGAGTGGTGCATTCGTCGTGCTGACCGACCCGTTCGGTTCGTCGTCGGCCATCGACGAGCTCACCGACGGTTTGCGCGACGATGCGGACCGCGTCGTGTTCTTCACGTTCGACACGTCGGCGGCTGCGCGGCTCTGCTCGCTCGGTCGAGCTGATGCGGTGATCGCGAAATCGTGGTCGTCCGAGGAAATTCTGACGGAGCTCGAGCGTGTGGTCAGCCAGGATCGTGTCGCTGGGTGGCAGGGTGGTGTGGCCGGCCGCGACGGTGAGCTCACGTCGCTGTCCGACCGGGAGCGTGAGGTGCTGGAACTCCTCGCCCGCGGTTTCACCAATCGGCAGATCGCCGATGTGATGTTCCTGTCGATCGACACGATCAAGACGTATCTCCGGCGCGTCTACTCCAAGCTCGGTGTCGAGAACCGGACCCAGGCTGCGATCTGGGCGATCGGCGCGACTCCGAACCAAGCGCTCGATGCCGCCGGCGACGGTCGTCACGACGTGCGAACCCGGTGGTAACTTCGCGTGAATGCGGTTGACCGGATGATCGTCCTGTGCGCCGTTCGACGGGCCCGGAGAGACCGGTGACCCGCGGTAACCGCCTGCTCGACCGCCTGGTGGAGTTGCATCCGCCGTTCGCCGACGGGGCGCAGCTCAACCGCTGCGATCGCGGTGAGGAGATCCGTAGTCTCGATGTGGTCGTGTTCCCGGTCAACGCCGTGATTTCCTTGCTGGCACACTCCGACGATGCCGGCCACGCCGAACTCACCCTGATCGGACGTGAAGGTTTCCTGGGCGCGCCGACGACGCCCGGGTCCGGCCGGCTCCCGCTCGGTGTCTCGGCCCAGGTCACGATCGCCGGCTCGGGCTGGATGATCCCGGCCGACGCGGCCGCCACCGCGATCGACGCTGTCGAGGCGTTGCGTCCGTGTCTGATGTCGTACGTCGAAGCAACGCAGGCCGTGATCGCGCGACAGGTGCTGTGCAACCTGTTCCACTCGGTGGATCAGCGTGTCTGCCGCTGGCTGCTCACCACGAGCGACCGAGTGGGCGAGGACTCGTTCTCGATCACGCAGTCGTTCCTGTCCGAACGGCTCGCAGTCCGCCGAGCATCGGTGAACGTCGTGGAGCGACGGCTGCAGTCGAGCGGAGCGATCGAGTACGCCAGCGGGACCATGCGCCTGCTCGACCGTGAACAACTCGCCGACCAGTCGTGCGACTGCTATCGAATGCTGTTCGACCAGTTCACCGCGCTGCTCGGCTGATCAGCCGTCGATCGGGGTCGATGACTAGCGTGACGGCATGTGTCGGAACATCACCACGTTGCGGGGCCTGGAGCCGGCCGCGAGTCCGGATGAGATCGAAGCCGCAGCCCGCCAGTACATCCGCAAGGTGAGCGGTGTGCAGAAGACGTCGGACGCCACCGAGGCGGCGTTCGAACGGGCCGTGGCGATCGTCACGGCAGCGACTCGCGAGCTCCTTGCCGACCTCCCTCCGCGAAAGGTGCCACCGAAGACGGAGCCGCCGATCCGTCGGATCGCACGCGCCCGGGCGGCCTCCTGAGCGCAGTCGCCCCGGTCAGTGCGAGGTGACGGAGCCGGCCACGGACCTCGCCGTCGCACCGATCGCTTCGCCGGCACCGATCGCCGCCTTGCGCCCCGACCAGAACACGGACGGTCGCCCTCCGGTGTCCAGCGCGACGTAGATCAACCCGCCGAGGATCGCGGCGTTCTTCAAGAAGTCGATCAACTCCTTGGTGCGGACATCGGTGTCGTTCTGCTCCCAGAACCGGTGGCCGGCGAGCGTGGTCGGAACGAGGGTGCCGCCGAGGACCAGACCCGTCAAGCGCGGGGCCACGCCCATCGCGAACATCGCGCCGCTCATGATCTGCGTTCCTGCATGGACCTTGACGAGTGTTTCCGTGTCGGTGGAGAGGCCGAGTGTGTGCGCAATGGGCTGAGCCACGCCGGCCGCAGTGGGAGCGAGCTGTCGGGCCTTCATGAGCGTGTTCACACCGGCGACGACGAACAGTGACGAGATGAGTGAGCGGGCGAGCGTGCGGATTCCGATCATGGTCGACCGTATACCCAGCCGAGGCAGCGGGCAATCACCGTCAACCGGAGGAGGGCCGAGGATGACCAATCCGAACGGTGCACGGTGACGAAGCATTCACGTGAGCACATGGGCCGACATCAACATCGCTGGTCCGAGCCGGCGCTCGACGCCGCCCGTGGCGTTCACCGCCGCCCCCGTCAGACGGCCGTTCGAGCGAATGGAATCGCCGTTGTGAGTGCCACCATGTTCGCCCCGGGCCCGCCTTTCATCATCCGGTTTCCCGACCTTGCTTCGCTCCGGGCACCCGCACGTGCGACCATGAAGCGCATGAGTTCCCGCAACACAAGCCCGGACGCGGCTGCGTCCGGTCGGACGGCGATCGAACGTGCCGCCCGTGGAGACGAATCTGCGTTCGCCGAGTTCTATGACGATGTGTCACCGGTCGTGTTCGGAACCACCTTCAAGGTGCTCCGCAATCAGGCAATTGCCGAGGAAGTCACCCAGGACGTTTTCCTCGAACTGTGGAAACAGGCCCCCCGCTACGACCGATCGAAGGGTTCCCCGAAGGCATGGGCGGCCACGGTCGCGCACCGGCGGGCCGTCGACCGGGTGCGTTCCGAGGAATCGTCTCGTTCCCGTGATGAGGCCGATGCCCGTCTGGGCGGCGTCGACCATGATGTGGTCGTCGATGCCGTGACGACGAACTTCGACCGAGATTCGGTGCTACAAGCACTCGCTCAGCTGAGCGCACCACAGCGTGAGGCCGTGAGCCTTGCGTACTACGGCGGCCACACGTACCGTGAAGTCGCCGCCATGCTCGACGTGCCAGAAGGCACGATCAAGACCCGTATCCGCGACGGGTTGTCCAAACTGCGAGATTTGATGGGAGCTGCGTCATGACCACTGACCTGCATCACCTGTCGGCGGCGTACGCACTCGATGCGCTCGATACCGCCGAACGAACCGAGTTCGAGGCGCACCTCAGCTCCTGTGCCGAGTGCACTGCCGAGGTCGCGGGCTTCGTCGAGGTCGTCGGCAACCTCGCCGAGACGTCGTCCGCGGCGCCCCCGATGCGACTGAAAAGCTCGGTGATGGCGAAGCTGTCGGGCATCGAGCAGGTGGCTCCTCCCGAACAGGCTGCGGCGCCGGTGATCCGACTGGACGAACGCCGACGAAGGCTCTCCACGGTGTCGAGGGTGCTCGCCGCTGCGGCCGCCGTTGCGATCCTCGCGATTGGTGCGCTGGTCGTCTCCGGCACCCGTGGCGGATCCGAGTACGACGACGTGATCGCCGCAGCCGACGCGGAGGTCGTGCAGCTCGCCGGCGAGACCGGCACGGTCGAGGTTGTCTGGTCACCCGGGCGTCATCAGGTCGCACTGCGTGGTGACGGGCTCGCCGACCTGGACCCGACCCTGAAGTACGCGCTCTGGGCGATCGCCGACGGCACCTCCATTCCGGCGGGTCTCTTCGACGCCGAGGGTGGCGTGATCAGAGATGTCGCCGACATCGGAGACATCAACCCGCAGGAGTGGGGCATCACGATCGAGCCGGCCGCCGGTTCGCAGATCGCGACGACCCCCGTCATCTACCGCTCGAGCTGACGTCATCGACTGCTCCAGCTGACGCGGTCGACCGACACCTGACCCGGCCCGGGTTGTATCGTTGCGGCGATGAAATCAGAGGGCGCGTACGACTTCATCATCGTCGGCGGCGGGTCTGCGGGCTGTGCCCTCGCCAACCGGCTGAGTGCCGACCCGGCCAATCGTGTCCTCGTGCTCGAGGCAGGACGAACGGACTGGAAGTGGGACGTCTTCATCCACATGCCGGCCGCGCTGGCGTATCCGATCGGGAGTCGGTTCTACGACTGGAAGTACGAGAGCGAACCGGAGCCGCACATGGGTGGCCGGCGCGTGTACCACGCGCGCGGCAAGGTGCTCGGGGGATCGAGTTCGATCAACGGGATGATCTTCCAGCGCGGGAACCCAATGGACTACGAGAAGTGGGCGCAGCTGCCAGGACTCACCGACTGGGACTATGCGAACTGTCTGCCGTACTTCAAGCGGATGGAGAAGTGTCTGGCCGGTGGCGATGCGTGGCGGGGTGACGACGGCCCGCTCGAACTCGAACGCGGACCCGCCACGAGCCCACTGTTCCAGGCGTGGCTCGAAGCCGGCCCGCAAGCCGGGTTCCGCCTGAGCGACGACGTGAACGGATACCGCCAGGAAGGGTTCGCAGCCTTCGACAAGAACGTCAGACGTGGGCGTCGGTTGAGTGCCGCACGCGCCTACCTCCATCCGGTCATGGATCGCGAGAACCTGACGGTGGTCACCCGTGCGCAGGCCAACCGAATCGTGTTCGACGGCAAACGGGCCGTCGGTGTCGAGTATCGTCGGAACCGTCGGGACCGCACCGTGCGCGGGGCCGAGATCATCCTGTGCGGTGGTGCGTTCAACTCACCGCAACTCTTGCAGCTGTCAGGCGTCGGCGACCCGGCGGATCTCGAACCGCTCGGCATCCCGGTGGTGCACGCACTGCCGGGCGTCGGCGAGAACATGCAGGATCACCTCGAGGTGTACATCCAATACGCGTGTCGACAACCGGTGTCGATGCAGCGACACCTCGCCAAATGGCGGATGCCGATCATCGGCCTCCAGTGGCTGTTCCGACGGGGCCCCGCGGCGACCAATCACTTCGAGGCGGGTGCGTTCGTGAAGAGCAACCCTGACGAGCCGTACCCGAACCTGATGTTCCACTTCCTGCCGATCGCGATCCGGTACGACGGGTCGGCGCCCACGGAAGGTGACGGCTATCAGGTGCACGTCGGGCCCATGTTCAGCGATTCGACGGGCACCGTCAAGATCCGCTCGACCGACCCGCGTGAGCATCCTGCTGTGCGGTTCAACTACCTGTCGACCGAGCGCGACCGGCGTGAGTGGATCGAGGCGGTCCGCACCGCCCGCCGGGTGCTCACCCAGCCGGCGTTCGAGCCGTACAACGGTGGCGAGATCTCACCAGGCCCGAGCGTCGAGACCGACGAGGAGATCATGGACTGGGTCGCGAAGGACAGCGAGACGGCGCTGCATCCGTCGTGCACGTGTGCGATGGGCGTCGGCGAGATGGCAGTGGTCAACCCCGCCACGATGCGCGTGCACGGGGTGGAGGGCCTCCGGGTCGTCGACGCGTCCGTGCTGCCGATCGTGACGAACGGGAACATCTACGCCCCGACGATGATGGTCGCCGAACGCGCCGCCGACATCATCCTCGGCAACGACCTGCTGCCGCCCGACGACGCCGACGTCTACCTGCCCGTCTGACCGGGGAGGTCGCTGGTGAGGTCGGCGAGGATCTCGGCCGCAGGGACGCGACCGGTGATCGCGTCGATGCCCATGCCGGCATAGAGCGCCATCGCGTCGATGTTTCCGTCGAACTCGCGCGTCGGCGGCGACACGAAGAAGCGGGGGACAGGTCGCATCGAGCCGTCCGGACCGGGCATGCGACCGATCACATCGGCGCCGTCGCCAGATGCATCCACCGCCGACGTGAGGACACGGTGGGCCGCGTCGGGCCAACCGACCCAGAACGCCTCGGACAGTTCGGTGTCCGTGCCGACGGAATCCGTGAGCAACTCGACGTACCGGTCATGTGCGTCGGACTCGTCGGCCGCCACGAACCTGCTGCCGACCCGGACGCCGTCGGCGCCGCGCTCGAGGGCGGCTCTGACGTCGGCGGCGGTCCCGATCCCGCCGGCGGCGACGATTGCGACGTCGTCGCCGACGGCCAGGCGGGTGGTTGCGAGCAGTTCGTCCCGCTCGGTCACGCCGCGGACGTGACCGCCCGCCTCGATGCCCTGGACGACGATGTACCGACATCCGGCGTCGACGGCGGCGCGTGCCTCGTCGACGCTGCCGACCTGCCAGCCGACGACATGGTCAGCGGGCACGAGCGACGGGTCCGGCCACCCCCAGAAGAACTCGATGATGTGTCGGCGATCGACGACCACCTCCAGGATCTCGGGCTCCAGGAACTCGACGAGCAATCCGACGCCGACCGGTCGTTCGGTCAGTCGGTCGAGTTCGTCGAGATCGGCGACGACGCGAGCAATCGTCGGGCGACCGACGCCGAGCATGCCGAGGCCGCCGGCCTCGGCGACCGCGGCTGCCAGCCGAGGTGTGGCGATGCCGGACATCGCGGCTTGCTGGACCGGGAGCGAGCACCCCACGAGGTCGGTGAACGTGGTCATCGCGGCGACGTCCCGAGGCCGGGGTGCTTCACCAGCACGTGCTCGTCGTCGACGATCGACGCGAACGCGTCGATCGAGCAGCGGTGGTGGTGGCGGGCGATCGGCATGGGTGCAGTCACGCCCCGAGTGTGGCCGATGTGGGGGCGAACTCATACCCTGTCGTCGTGAGTGTGACCTCGGTGCCGAACGCAAAGCGCGATCGCGCCGTGCTGCTCCCCGGCTCGAGAGGGTTCATCGCGACGCTGGCAGCGTGCATGGCGTGCACGGCGTTGGCGATCGACAGCGTGCTGCCGGCCTTCCCGGAGATCCGCACGGCGTTCGATCTCGCCGAGGGCGCTACGTCGGTGACGGGGATCATCACCTTCTTCTTCATCGGGTCGTCGCTGGGTCTGCTCCCCGCCGGCCTGCTCGCCGATCGGTTCGGGCGGCGCCCGATCATGTGGGGCGGTCTGGCCCTGTACGTGGTCGGCGCAATCGGGTCGGTCCTGGCTCCGTCGTTGTGGGTGATGTTCGTCGCCCGGTTCGTGTGGGGGCTCGGTTCCGCCGGCCCTCGCGTCGCCGCGATGGCGATGGTGCGCGATGCGTACGAGGGCGAGCAGATGGCGAAGCAGATGTCGCTGATCATGGCGGTATTCATTCTCGTGCCGACGTTCGCGCCGATCATTGCGACGGGTGTCCTCGCGATCGGGCCGTGGCAGGCGATCTTCTGGGGGAGCGTGGTGATCGCCGCGATCGTCGCCGGATCGGTGACGCAACTGCCCGAGACGCTCACGGTCGAGACCCGACGAACGCTCGGCGGTCGCGACGTGTGGGCGAGCTGCCGGACCGTGCTCCGCTCACCGGGGACGATCGCGAATCTGCTCTCGTTGACCGCGCTGTACGGGGTGTTCCTGTCGTACCTCGCGAGCTCGGAGATCATTCTCGATCAGGTCTTCGGCATGGCGGAGTGGTTTCCTGTGTTCTTCGGAGCGATCGCGCTGGTGATGGGTTCCGCGATGTACCTGAGCGGTCGGGTGGTCGAGCGCGTCGGGCTGGCCCGGATCATCCGGCTCGGTTTCATGGCCAATCTGACGGCGGCCGGCGCGCTGGCCCTCGTGGCCGCAGTCACATCCGGTTCGCCCCCGTTCTGGTTGTTCGTGGTGCTGCTCGGGTCGGTGCTGTTCTTCCAGCAGATGCTGATCCCGAACTTGAACGCCGCTGCGATGCGTCCGCTCGGTTCGGTCGCCGGCACGGGGTCTGCGATGTTGGGGATGGTTCCAGGCGTGCTCGGGGCGGTGGTCGGGAGCCTCATCGACGCTCGCTTCGACGGCACGATCCTGCCGCTGTCGATTGCGTTCGTGATCTCGTCGGCCGTCGCCTATGCAGCCTGGCGGTGGGCGCTCGTCGGTGAGGCTGCCGGGTCAGCCCACGCGCAGTGAGCCGGCGGCCCGACGAGACTCGATCTCGGCGGCGGTCTCGGCGGCCGACGACTGCGAACTGTCGACCACATGCCGAGCGTCAGGTGACTCGACGCTGAACTGGCGGTGCAGAGCCCGGGCCGCGTCCTCGTTGTGGAAGTCGTGCCCCACCCGGGTCCGGATCCGATGCAGACAGGTCTCGATGGTCGGGAGCATCACGGCGAAGTCGACCGGTACCCCGGCGGCCACGACGAATCGCTCGAGAAACCAGCTGCCGAGCACGCCGTCGTAGATCGCGCGATACCCGGCCGAGCAGTAGCGACCTGCGACGGTCGCCTGGATGTCGGTGATGACCGCGTTCTGGTCACGGGCCTCGACCCGCCACGGGTCGATCCTGCCGGCACGGAGAAATCGGAAGAACTCGTCTCCCTCGACGAGCGCGCTCGGCGAGTGGCGGTCAGCCAGGATCCGAGCGACCGTGGACTTTCCCGCCCCGGGCGGTCCGGACACCACGAGCAGTGACACCACGCCGAGAGTGTCGCACACGCACCATCACCGGGATCGGCTGGTTGCTCGGAGCGACGGCTCGCGATACGACACCAGCGCGATGATCTGGAGCGCAGTGGCGATCACGAGCAGGGGCGTGTAGCTCCCGGTGGCGTCGATGGTGAACCCGAGGAGGAGCGGCCCCGCGGCGCTCGCAGCGCCGAGTACGAGCTGCTGCATCCCCATCAGTGACCCGATCCGTCGGCGGCCGTAGAGGTCGGCCGAGTACAGGCCCTGGAGCGGCGAGATCGATCCGAATGCAACGCCGGTCAACACGACGAACAGCCAGACCCATGCGATGGAACCGGCCAGGATGAGCGCGATCGTGCCCAGCGTCATGATCGCGTAGGTGATCCTGAGGGCTCCGACGACCCCGAGTCGGCGGGTGACGGTCGACGCGGCGGCTCGACCGGGAAGCGACAGGAAGCCACGGATGCCCGCCATCGTCGATGCCAAGCCGATCGAGACGCCCGTCGCCTCGATCGCGCCGACGTGGTGAACCTGGATTGCGACGAGCCCGGCCATCGCCGCCGAACTCGCCAGCAACCAGCGCCTGACGTCGTGTGATCGGAGCGCCTCGCGGACGTCGCCGAATCCTGACGATTCGTCGACCGCTTGTGGGTCGGCGATGGCGAGCCGGTCGCCGCGCACCCAGATGAGCGCCGGTGTCGTACACACGACCATGAAGCCGACCATCGCTCTGATCGCGGCCCGCCAACCCCATGCCTCGACGAAGACGCCTGCGAGCGGGAACGCGATCGGCGAGGCCAGACCGCCGATCACCGTCAGCCACGTGTACGCCCGCGGTCGATCCGTCTCCGAGACGATCCGAGCGGTGACGGCCATCGTCGCGCTGTAGTAGAGCCCGGCCGATGCGACCGCACCGCCGGCACCCCACGCGAGTATGAACTGCCACGCGCGGTCAGCGGTCGAGCTCAGGATCAACAACGTGGAGCCGACGATCAGGGCCGCCGCCATCACCGGTTGGGCACCGACGCGGTCGAGCATCCGGCCGGCGCCGAGTGACAGCACGCCGCCGGCGAGCGTTGCGATCGCGAAGGCGGCCGAGATCGCCGCGTTGGACCACCCGGTGTCGTCACGGATCGGCGTGACGAACGCGCCGAACCCGTACAGGATCAGCCCGAACGATCCGATCGTGACGAACCCGAGCAGCACCACCTGGAGTCGCCACGGTGGTGCGCTCGCCGATGCCGTCATGGTCACGGCTGTCTGACCAGGCCACCGAGCACGTGGGGGCGGATTCGCCACTCGACGTAGAGCATCAGCACACCGGCCGCCACCATGATGCCGCCGCCGACGATCCCGAGCGCCGTCGGCGAGATCGCCCACATCGCGCCGCCGATGAGTGGGCCGACGACCCGTCCGGCGGCCATGATCGACTGCGCGTCGCCGGCTCGCTCCTGCGGGAACTTCGAGCGTTCGGCGAGCAGGGTGAACGCTCCGGGAACGCCCATCCAGAACGCGAAACCCCACACGGGCAGTGCGATCCAGAACACCGCCGGCTGTTGCACCACGCAGATCAGCACGGCCATCGCGCCCGTGACGCCCATCCACATGCCGGGGAGCCGTCGTTCGCCCCGATAGCGCGCGGACGGGACGCTGGCGAGCGCGTTGGCGGAGAACGCGAGCGACACGACCATCGGGCTGAGCCCGACCCGGTCCTGGCCGATCACACTCACGAACAGGAACACAGCCGAACCGCCGCAGGTGACCATGCCCAGAGCAATCAGGACGGCGGCCGCTGCCCTCGTCGGCCGATGGCGTGGGTGCTTCGGACGCGCCGCCGCGTCGAGGTGGGTGCCGCGGATGAACAGCAGGGGGATCAGGTAGATCGCCGCCAGCCCGTAGAACAGCAGGTCAGGGCCGGAGCGGTTGATGATCGTTGCGATGATCGGTGACGCCACCGTTCCGACGAGTGGCCCGATCACGGCCACATCGCCGACCTTGTCGTCGTCGCCGAAGACCTCGGCCCATGCGATCCAGGCGATCAACCCGAGCGAGACGCCGCTCACCAGCCGTGTCGCGACGAGGAACGAGAACCACGGCGCCCAACCCGATGCGAGGTTGGCGACGACTCCGATCGCGACCGCGAGGACGAGCATCGTTCGTCGCGCCCGCAGAAATCGACCGGCCGCCCAGGTCGTCAGACTGAACCCGGCGAGCTGGGCCGTGGAGATCACGGCGACGGTGCTGACGTCGACGCCCTGATCGCGCGCGACCCCACGGATCAGGAACGGCGTCGCCGAGAACACGACAGTGCTCACCGCCGTCGCCGTGAGGATGCCCGGCGCGATCTGCGGTCGCAGCGTCTGGACGACGCGGACAGGAGTCTGGAACACGGGGTCAGGCCCGTTCGGCGCGCATCGTTTCCAGGGCGTCCGCGATTGCATCGCGAGCGCGATCGCGCAGCGCCGGCACGTCGGCCTTCGTCATCCCGGTGGTCGGGATCGGTTCGAGCACACGGACTTCGGCGTCGCTGTAGCCGAACCGCCAGTCGTGCTTGATGAGTGCATCACGGGTGCCGACCACGGCGAGCGGGATGACCGGGACACCGGCCTGGATCGCGACACGGAACGCACCCTCTTTGAACTCGGCGAGTTCGCCGGTCTGTGAGCGGGTGCCTTCCGGGAAGATCATCACCGACACGTTCTTCGCGAGCCGATCACGGGTGTCGATCAGGGCCTGGGCGCTGGCTTTCTTGTCGCCGCGCACGAGCCGGATGTCGCCGGCGAGCGACATCATCCAGCCGAGCAGTGGGATCTTGAAGAACTCGCTCTTGCTCATCCACTTCATCTCGAACGGGAGCTGCGAGATCAGGAGGATGTCGACGAAGCTCTCGTGGTTGGCGACGACGACGTACGGGTGGCGCGGGTCCGTCGGCACCTTGCCGGTCACCGTGAAGGTCCACAGCGGGTTGAGCTTCTCGTGGACGACGGTCAGCTTCCGGAACAGCAGCCCGGCGTGGTATCGACCGGGGTCGAACGGCGCGGTCACGAGCCGGGTGATCGCCACCAGCGGCAGGAACACGATGATGACCGTGCCGAGCACGAACCACGACCAGATGCTCAGGACGGTGCGAGCGAGGGTCGACTGGAGGAGGCGTGCCACCCGAGCGAGTGTACGAGTCCGCACGAGCCGGGCTCGGCTCCGGTCCGAACCTCCCCGCAGTCGCCGTCAGACGATCGGACTTCGCAGCGCAGCGGGAACGAAGAGGTCGCTCGCCGCGCTCGCACCCTTGATGGCGTCGGCGGCGAGCACGACCGCAGCCGCCGTGTAGGAGGTGTGCTCGCCATCGGGGAACACGATCCGATCGGGGTGGACGAGACCCGTGAGGTACGCACCCGATTCGAGCCGGTGCGGCGCAATCCACCGCAGCAGGTCGGTCGCGGTGTCGACGTCACCGATCGCCGCGAATGCCAGTGCGGCCTCTGCAGTCTCCGACGCCGTCACCCACGGCTCGTCGGTGACGCACCGGATGCCGAGCCCTTCCATCGAGAACGTCGGCCAACCGTCGGCGAGCCGCACCTTCGCAGCCTCGTGCACCGTGGCCCCGGCGAGCACCGGGTAGTACCAGTCCATCGCCCACCTCGTCTTGGGCTCGAACGCGTCCGGGCGGCTGTTGACCATCTCGGCCATGACATCGGCAGCAACGACCCAGTCCGGCCGTGGCGAGCCGGTCGCGAGGCCAGTGGCGGCACCGCAGCGCAGGGCCTGCTGGATCGACGACGTCCCGGTGAGCAGCGAGTAGTCCCAGGTTCGGGTGCCGTCGGCTTCGGTTGCCCACAGCACGAGGCCGTCATCGCGGCGCAGCGACAGCACGAAGTCGAGCGCACGCTCGACGGTTGGCCACAGGTTGTCGACGAAGCTTCGATCCGCAGTGCACCGCCAGTGGTGCCAGACGCCGGTGGCGATGTAGGCGCAGACGTTCGTGTCGACCTTGGCATCTTCGACGGTGTCGTCACGGCCGCCGTCGGGGATGTAGTAGTTGTGCCAGCTGCCGTCGGCGCGCTGGATGTCGGCGAGCCACTCGTAGGCGTGTTCGGCGGCGGTGTGGAAGCCGGCGACGTCGAGGGCCATCGCTGATTCGACATGATTCCAGGGGTCGCAGTGGCCCCCGGGAAACCACGGGATCATCCCGCTCGCCGTCTGCAGCGACGCGAGGTGGCCGCCGGATACGACGACATCGTCGCAGGACAGCACGCCCGGCAGGTCAGGGATCGTGCTCACGCGCGCTGTTTCGTTCCGTAGTGGACGGAGCTCTTGCCCATGACCGGCGACAGGATTTTCTCCGCGATCCTCGTGCCCGCCGGCTGTTCGATGATGTCCCACTCGAGGAACCGTCGATATGCGGCGACCGCCGGATGGTCGTTGTTCCCGGGCCCGACGGCACACTTCAGCCACCAGTACGGGGTGTGCAGCGCATGAGCCCGATGTCGGCCGTCGACGTCGAGCCCAGCGGATCGCAGCTTGGCCCGCAGTTCGGTGTCGGCATAGATCCGGACGTGACCACCGACGCTCTTCGGGGCGTGATATTCGTCGCTCAGCCGCCAGTTGACCGTCTCGGGGAACCAGGCCGGGACGGTGGCTGCGAACCGCCCGCCGGGCTTGAGCACGCGGACCATCTCCGCAATCGCACTCACGTCGTCCTGGATGTGTTCGAGCACTTCTGAGGTGATCACGACATCGAAGGTGGCATCGGGGAACGGCAGGACGGTGGCGTCACCGCGCAGCACACCGACCAGCTTGTCTGCGGTGATCTCGCCGGCTTCGACCATGGCTGCGAGCGTGTCTCGCGTCTGCACGACCTCGTCGGCCGCGTAGTCCAGCGCGACCACGTGCGCGCCTCGACGAGCGCATTCGTAGACGTGTCGGCCGAAGCCGGCTCCGACGTCGAGCACACGGTCGCCGGCCCGGAGGCCGAGTTCGTCGAAACGGATCGTCAGCACGATGCCGTCCCCCGCCCGACGAATTGTGCCAGGCACAATTCGTCACGCATGGAGGCGGCCGTTCCGGCGGAGCTTCACGACGTTGTGCGGCATCGCGAGGACCTCGCGGTACTGCTCGACGGTGAGCTCTGCGCACCGACGCCACGTCCAACGCTCCATGACCCGCTGGCGACCGGCTGCGCCAATTCGATCACGTGCTTCGGGGTCGGCGAGCGCCGACCGGATCGTTGCCGCGAGATCGCCGGCATCGCCTTTCCGGCACCGGAAGACCGTCTCGCCGTCGGAGCCGGTGACCTCGGGCAAGGCGCCGCCGTCGGTCGCGACGAGTGGCGTTCCCGAGCACATCGCTTCGATCGCCGGCAGGCTGAACCCCTCGTAGAGGCTCGGGACGACGGCGAGTTCGGCTTCGCTGTACAGCTCGACGATCCGCTCGTCGGTGACGCCGGACACGAAGTCGATGTGTGGGGCGAGGCCGTACTCGTCGATGAGGTCCATCGACTTGCCCGGCTTGGGTTTGCCGATGATGGTCAGGCTGATGTCGATGCCGTCGGTGCGCAGTTTGGCCATCGCCTCGACGAGGAACGCCAACCCCTTGAGCGCGACGTCGGCCGACGCAGTCGTGATCAGCCGCCCGGGTACCCGGGCGACCGTCGGGTCAGGCCGGAACAGGTCTGGGTCGACTCCGACCGGCACGAGCCGCATGCGATCAAGCGACACGCCCATGTCGGTGTGGATGTCCTGGATCGAGTTCTCGCTGACGACCACGATGCGTGGGAGCTTCGAGGCGACCCGGCCCTGCATCTTCACGAAGCCGTACCAGCGTCCGATCGACCACCGTTTGAATTGGTTCGGCGCCGCCTCCATTTCGAGCATCCGATCGCGTGTGATCGGGTGATGGAGGGTGGCGATCAACGGGATCTGCTGTTCAAGCTTGGTGATGCCGTAGCCGAGGCACTGGTTGTCGTGAACGAGATCGAACTCGCGGAGGCGCCCCTGCAGGAGCCGGTTGACCCGTGCGCTGAAGGCGAGTGGCTCGGCGAACTGGCCGGTCGAGAACACGGCTGTTTCCAGGAAGTCGTAGCGGGTCTTGAACTCCCAGTAGGCCGGGAACCGCCCGGGGTACAGGTCGTTGAAGAGATCGAGGCTCGGCAGCTTGGTGAGCGTGACCCGGTCGTCGAGCACCGGATACGGTTGGCCGCCGAACACCTCCACCGAATGGCCGAGGTCGACGAGGGCTTTGGTGAGATGATGCGTGTACACGCCCTGCCCGCCGACGTGCGGCTTGCCGCGATAGGTCAGGTACGCCAGCGCCAGCGGCGCGTCGGGGTCGAGGACCGATCTGGGCATCGGACCAGGCTACGGCCGCATCACCATGACGAATTGTGCCTGGCACAATTCGTCATGCGAAGGCGACGGCGGCGACGTCGGCGTAGGTGTCGGCGAGGTGGAACGTCATCTCGGCACGAACCCGTTCGGGGACGTCGTCGAGATCAGGCCCGTTGCGTTTCGGCAGGATCACCTCGGTCAGGCCCATGCGGTGGGCGGCGAGGACCTTCTGCTTGACCCCGCCGATGGGCAGCACCTGACCCTGGAGTGTGATCTCGCCCGTCATCCCGATCGTGGGTTTCACATGGCGGCCGGTCAGGAGCGACACGATGGCGGTCGTCATCGTGATCCCCGCCGACGGGCCGTCCTTGGGCACGGCGCCCGCCGGCACGTGGAGATGGAACCGCTGGCGCAGCATGTCGGCGTCGAGTCCGAGATCGTCGGCGTGCGACCGCACGAAGTTGAGCGCGATCTGGGCCGACTCCTTCATGACGTCGCCGAGCTGGCCGGTGAGCGTCAGGCCCGGCTCGGTGTCGGGGCCGGTCGGGAACGCCGTGGTCTCGATCAGCAGCACGTCGCCGCCCGCCCCGGTCACTGCCAGACCGGTCGCGACGCCGGGAACGCTCGTGCGTTCGGGGATTGCGTCGTCGACCTTCGGCCGACCGAGCCAGGTCGACAGCTCGTCGGGTTGGACGATCACCGGTGTCGCGGTGCCGGTGGCCACTTTGGCCGTCACCTTGCGGACGAGTCGGCCGAGTTCGCGTTCGAGTGAGCGCACCCCCGCCTCACGGGTGTATCCGGTGATGATCTGGTTGACGACGGTGTCGCCGAGGGAGAGTTCGTCGGTCGTGAGACCGGCCCGCTCGACCTGTCGGGGGAGGAGGTAGCGGTTGGCGATGAACACCTTCTCGTCCTCGGTGTACCCGTCGAGTCTGACGAGATCCATCCGGTCGAGGAGCGGGCCGGGAATCGTGTCGGCGACGTTGGCGGTCGCGATGAACACCACCTGCGACAAGTCGAGGTCGACCTCGAGGTAGTGATCGCGGAATGTGTGGTTCTGCGCCGGATCGAGCACCTCGAGCAGTGCGGCCGTCGGGTCGCCGGACCACCCGCCGGCTGCCAGCTTGTCGACTTCGTCGAGCAGGATCACCGGGTTCATCGTGCCCGCCTCCTGGAGTGCCCGCACGATGCGTCCCGGTTGGGAGCCGACGTACGTGCGGCGGTGGCCTCGGATCTCCGCCTCGTCGCGCACGCCACCGAGGGCGACCCGGACGAACGTGCGGCCCATCGCCCTCGCGATCGACTCGCCGAGACTGGTCTTGCCGACGCCGGGAGGCCCGATCAACGTGATGATCGCGCCCTCGCCACGCCGGGGCGCCCGGTCGTCGTCGAGGGCCCGGTCGTCGAGACCGCGATCGTGTCGCAGCTTGCGGCTCGCCAGGAACTCGATGATCCGGTCCTTGACCTCGTCGAGGCCGTAGTGGTCGATGTCGAGCTGCTCCTTGGCCGCGTCGAGATCGAGCGTGTCGTCGCTGACCGTGCCCCAGGGCATCTCGAAGACCCGCTCGATCCAGGTCCGGACCCAGGCGTGCTCGGGCGACTGTGCGTTCATCCGCTCGAACCGGTCGATTTCTTTGGCGACCGCGGCCTTGACCGTGTCCGGCGCATCGAGGTCGTCGAGCCTGGCGCGGAAGTCGTCCGTCGTGTCATCGTCGCCCTCCCCGAGTTCCTTGCGAACCGCTGCGAGCTGCTGGCGGAGGAGGAACTCGCGCTGGTGCTGGTCCATGCCTTCGCTGATGTCGTTGCGGATGGTCTCGGCGACCTGCAGTTCGGCGAGGTGGCTGCGCGCCCATGCGAGGATCGCTGCAACCCGATCGGCGACATCGACGGAGCGCAGCACCCGCGAGCGATCGTCGTCGGAGAGTTCGGCCCAGATCGCCACTGCGTCGGCGAGCGCCCCCGGCGCCTTCACGGTTCGGAGGATTTCGGGCAGTCGACGTGACCGTCGCTGTTCGGCGATCAGTTCGAGCGTCGCGCGCAGCTCGCGAGTGGCGGCGTCGACGGAGGAGCTCGGGGTGTCGTCGGTGATCGGTTCGGCGCTGATGCGCTCGCCGATGCCGTCGTCGACGCGTTCGCCGATGCGGGCTCGACCGGTGACCTGGATGATTGCGACGGGGGCGCCGTTCGGGAGTTGGCCGACGTTCGGCACCGACGCGAGCACGCCGATCGTCGGATCGGACGGAGTGGTGATCACGATGCGACCGTCGGCGTCGGCACGGGCACGTTCGACGGCATCTCGCAGTGCGGGCTCGTCGAGGTTGAGCGTGATCGTCGCGCCCGGCAGGACAACGGCCGGCAGTGTGATCACGGGGAGGATGAGGCCGGTGGAGAGTTCGGGCATGTGCACAGGCTACGTGGAGAAAAGCTCAGTCGCCACCACTCATGATTACACAATCACATCTAATCGGGCTGTGAGTGCCGCCGAGCCACCCGCTTCGATCACCAACGGCGCGATCGTGGCGGCGTCCGGGGGGCCCGTCTGGGGTTCGACGCACGTGGCGTGCTCCGGCTCGTCGTAGACCACCCAGCAGGACGACGTCGAGCTGAATCGAAGGTCCACACCGTCGACGGTGATCCCGATCGGCTGATCATTGACGAAGCAGTCGTCCCACGGACCAGGCGGCACGGCGACGAGTTCGTCGAGCGCGATGTGGTCGTCGTCGCGCCGGTACATGGCGACCGGACGGAAGTCGAGACGGTCGGGCTTGCGGAACCACGGATGCCAGCCGAACGACGCGGGGAACGCATGATCGTCCGCGTCGACCCGCATCGTCAACCTCACGCCATCGTCGGCAACCTGGAATCGCTGCTCGACGCGACCACCGAACGGCCATCGGGCATCGGACGGCAGCTGCAACGTCAGGCGGATCGACGTCGCGTCGTGCTCGGCGACCTCCCACTCGCTGACGTACCCGACGCCGTGCATGGCGTGGTTCCCGTGATTCCTTGGCAGCTCATATCGCCGCCCGCGGAACTCGAAGGTCCCGTTGCGGATCCGTCCGGCCCACGGGACCATTGGATACGCACCCCAGGTGAGCGGACCGGCGAAGACGTCGCTGTGGGCGACGAGGAGCGGTGTGCCGGAAACCGTGATCTGGCCGATCCGCCCGCCCTGAGTCGGTTCGACGTCGACTGCGATGTCGCCGGACGCGATCATGACGGGTGAGTCGTCCATGCGACATCATGGCCCGACCCGTCGCGTCACACCAGTGCGTGCGTGGCAGGCTGCTCGGATGCGAGGTCTGGTGCAGCGGGTGCTGCGGGCGAGCGTCGACGTCGTTGGGCAGGACGCTTCGGTGGTGCGCTGTGGAGAGATCGGGGCCGGACTCTGCGTTTTCGTCGGCGTGACCCACGACGACCGACCTTCCACGTCCGACAAGCTGGCGGAGAAGATCTGGAACCTGCGGATCCTGGACGACGCAGCCGGGGTCATGAACCGGTCCCTGGCCATGTGTGCCGCCGACGGGGAATCGGCTGCGATCCTCGTCGTCAGCCAGTTCACACTGTACGGAGACACCGACAGGGGCCGTCGACCGAGCTGGGTCGCGGCCGCCCGTCCTGAACACGCCGAGCCCCTGGTCGCCCGTCTCGTCGACCGGCTCGAGCAGGGTGGGGCAATCGTCGCGACGGGGCGATTCCGGACCGAGATGCGGGTCGAGATCGTGAACGACGGACCGGTGACCCTGATGCTCGAGGTGTGAGGGTCACCCGGGATCGGGAGATCGAGGTCGTGTCCTGCGAACACGTCGGACGCGCCCAGGCGACGCGAACCACAGCGAGAGCCCGAAGCCGACGACCACGGCGGCGATCCACGGCCCGTCGCCCAGCGCGGAGTACCACGTGGTGCCCTCGCGCAGCGGCACGGCCATGGTGATCACCCGGCGTTCGCCGACGGCGGTTCGCTGCAGCACCGTGCCGTCGGGTGAGACGAACGCCGAGAAGCCGGTCGGGGACACCTGCACCACCCAGCGTCCGGTCTCGACGGCGCGCAGGCGGCTCGACGCGACCTGCTGTGTCTGGACGATCGTGCCGGTGTAGCTGGCGCCGTTGGTCGGGTTGAGCAGGAGCGCCCCCTGCTCGGCGGCGCGCCCGCGGTCGCCGAAGAACACCTCCCACGAGATCATCACGCCGACCCGTGTGCCGTTCGGCAGCTCGATCACGCCGGGATCACGTCCACGGGTGGCGTCCGAGGCGATCTGGTCGAGCGGAGCGCCGAGCGCCTCCAGCACACCGCGGAACGGCACGTACTCGCCGAACGGGACGATCCGGACCTTCTCGTAGCCGCTGATCGCTCGCCCGGCGGCGACGACGTACTGCGCGTTGACGAAGCTGTCCGCCGACGGGTGGGCGCTGAACTCGGAGTCGAGCGTGACCCCGACCGCGAACGGAGCCCCCAGCCGGTCGGCTTCGGCTGCGACGGCTGCGAACTGAGCGCTGTCCTCGAACGCCGCGTCGTTGACGTCGATCGCGTTCTCGGGCCACACGACCAGACCGAGATCGGGGCTCGATTCGATCGTCGAGGTGGCGTCGAGGTGCGCCTGCGTCACCGTCACACTCGCAACCTCGAGCGCACTCGTTCCCTGCTCCCCGCCACCCTGCACGGCCGCGACGGTGAGCGGCTCGACCCCGAGGTCGCGACCGGTCGGCGCGATCACAGCGGCGACAGCAACGATCACGGCAACGCCGATCGCGACTGCCGCCGGCCGGCCGTCCGGGTGAAGGACGACGTCACGGTCGACCGCGAAGGCCCTGATCAGCGCTCCTGCAGCGAACCCCAACTGGAACACCAGCCACGTCAGCAGGATCACACCGCCGACGCGAGCCACACCGATCAGCGGTCCGCCGGCCTGCGCGATCCCGAGCGTCGCGAGTGGCACACCGCCGAACGGCACGAGCATTCGCACGATCTCGGCGAGCGTGTGCGCTGCCGCGCGCCCGATCACGCGCCAGCGTCCGGTCGGTGCCACGGCTGCTGCGACCCCGTGGAGGGCAGCGAACAGTGCGGATGTCACGATGTATCCCGGCGCGGTCAGGTACCACATCCACGCCATGCCGATCAGCATCCACGAGCCGGCGAATGCGCACGCCAGCCCGACACGCCAGCGTCGCGTGAGGTCGTCGCCGACCGTCGACTCGAACAGCGCGATCCCCACGAACGCCAAGGGCCAGAAACCCCAAGGGGGGAGCGAGCCGGCAACGGCCGACCCTGCGAGCGCGGCGAGAGCGAGTCGCCCGAGCGGCGATCGCTCGTCGGCGCTGTCGGGCATCAGCCGACGAGGTCGGCGAACACGACAATGCGCTGCTTCGTCGAACCCGGCGGATGACAGGCGAACAACGTGGCCGTGGGGGTCGGCGTCGGGTTGACGATCCAGATCGCGCTCGGGTCGACGATCTCGACTCTCTTGACGCGGTAGGTGTGCGTACCCGTCGAGTCGCGGAAGATGATCTCGTCGCCGGCGGTCAGCTTGTCGACGTTGCGGAACACTGCGTGCCCGCTCGTCCGGTGGCCGCCGACGACGACGTTGCCGGCCTGGCCGGGCATGGCGGTGCCCGGCCAGTGACCAGGCCCGTAGTCCAACGTGGACAGGCGGATTCCCTCGTACATCGTCATGTCGACGCCGATCTTGGGGATGACGATCGATCCGACCTCGATGACCGGCTCGGCAGCGTACGAGTCCTTGGGCGGATTGATCGGCGTCTGCTTCACCGCGGCGGGCGCGGCGACGACGGGCGCCGCGACGACGATGGTGCTCGTCGTGGACGTGGTCGGCAGCAGCGTCTCGATTGAGCCGAACGTCGAGGTCGTCGCAGGCGCTTCGGTCGTCGAGGTCGTCGCAGGCGCATCGGTCGTCGTGGTCGAGGTCGAGGTCGGCTCGGTCGTGGTGGTGGGCGCCCCGGTGGTCGTACTCGGCGCCACCGTCGACTCGGTGGTGACCGGGGCCGGGTCGGCAACGGCCGAGTCCTCCGATCCGCCACACGATGCGAGCAGCAGCACACCGGCAGTGCCGAGCGCGCCGAGTGACCGGCACATCGAGCTGGTCTGACCGTCGTTCGTTCTCGCCAACATCGTTTCCATCATGTCAGGTACTCATCGGGAAGTCCGGTCGACGCCTTGACCCGTGCCGCAGCACGCTGCCCATCGGCGATGCAGGCCGGGATGCCGATGCCACGATGACTCGCGCCGGCGAGCGCGACCGTGGCCGGCAACGCGCGCTCGATCGCGGCGACGCGATCGTGGTGGTGCGGCCGGTACTGGGGAAAGGCATTCGCCCAGCGTGTGATCGACATCTCGCTCGGGTCGATATCGATGGCGAGATGGCGGGACAGGTCGTCGAGGGTGTGGTTGCGCACTGCTGCATCGTCGAGTTGGGCGACCGGCAAACCATCGCGTCCGAGTGATGCCCTGATGATCTGCGCCCCGCCCACCGGTTGCCAGTGGGCCCACTTCTGCGAGCCGAACGATGCCGCGGTCACGTATCGCTGGTCGGGCTTGGGCACGAGGTATCCGCTGCGGCCGTGGAGCCGTTCGGGCCACCGGTCCGCCGGAATCGACAGGCGCACCATCGTGACATCGGCGAACTCGACGGCCGCCAGGCCAGCTGCCGATTGGGGGGCCACGGCGCCCAGGAGGGCAGCTGCGACGTCGGCCGGGGTCGCGATGACGACGGCATCGAACCGTTCGTCATCGACCCGCCATCCGTCGCCGTCGGCCGAGATCGAGGTGTCGGGTCGGCCCGTGTCGATCACGCCACCACGCTGCACGATGTCACGAGCTGCGGCGTCGACCAGTGCACCCATGCCCCGACGCGGCGTCGCGAAGATCGGACCGGGTGCGGCCTCGGCGGCGAGCCGACGGACGCCGCGTCCGCCGAGCAGCAGACTGCGGTGATCCCGTGCGAGACCGGCGAGTTGCGGCACGGCAACGAGGCTCGATCGGTCGGTGTCGGTCGCGTAGATGCTCCCGACGAGCGCGTCGACCAACCGTTCGTGCACCTCGTCGCCGAATCGAGACCGGATCAGCCGGCCGAGTGAATCGCCGGGGTCACGGCGCGGGAGCAGCGGCTCGAGCGCAGCGCGTGCCTTGCCGCGCGGGCTCAGCAGCGAGGTGGTTGCGAACGGGCGGATCGCGGCCGGCATCCCGAGCACGATCCCTGCGGGAATGTCGTGCAGCCGCCCATGCCAGACCGCGGCCGACGCGTCGGTCGGTGAGGTGAGATCGACGACCCCGAGTCGCGATGCGAACGCAACGGCGTGGGGAACGCGTGTCAGGTAGGCATCGGCGCCCTCGTCGACGTGGTCGACGCCGGCGAACTCGGATGTGGCGATCTTGCCGCCGAGCCGGCTCGTCGCTTCGTGGACGGTGACCTCGACGCCGGGCTCGTCGAGCAGTGCGACGGCAGCCGACAGCCCGGCGATCCCGCCCCCGATCACCAAGACCCGCCTCGACACCCCACCACCGCTCTCGTTCTGGGCAGCGTTTGGACGCTCTGAGGCGTCCATACCCTGCCCAGAACGAGAGCGGTGGGTCACGGCTCGGTGCTGGGGGCGCTGGTGTGGATGCGGCGGGCGAGGGCCGCCATCACGGCGGGCGTGTCGTTGACGCTCGCCGTCCGATCGAACGCGAGCCCGTGCTGCTCGGCGCGAGCGTCGGCTTCGATGTCGAGGTCATAGAGCACTTCGAGGTGATCGGCGACGAAACCCACCGCCGACACGACGACACCGGCGACGTCGCCCTGTTCGGCGAGCCCGTCGATGACCTCGAGAATGTCGGGCCCGATCCATGGCTCGGGGGTGCGCCCCGCACTCTGCCAGGCGATCTGCCAGTCGACGCCCTCGGTGAGGCCGAGCCGTGCAGCGACCGCCTCGGCGGTCGAACGGAGCTCGTCGACGTACGGGTCGCCGGTGGTCATGATCCGTTCCGGGAGCGAGTGGGCGGTGAAGAGCACTCGAGTGGGCGTCGGCGATGTCTCGAGGCGCCGGCCGAGGTCGGTGGCGATGAAGTTCACGAAGGCCTCGTCGACGGCCCATGACTCGACGCCGGCAACGGTGATGCCGTGCGGAGCTGCTGCGTCACGCGCGCGCCCGAGGTACTGGCCCACCGAGTACGCCGAGTAGTGCGGTGCGAGCACCGCGCCGACGATGTGCTCGAAGCCCTGCTCGGCGATGTCGTCGACGGCGTCCTCGATCTTCGGATCCGCGTGCTTGAGGCCGAGCGTGACGTGGTAGCGATCGGGGTCGAGCGCATCCAGCGCAGCCTGGATCGCGTCGCGTTGGGCCTCCGTCACCGTCGCCAGCGGTGAAACCCCGCCGATCGCCTCGTACCGACGGGTCAGATCGGTGAGCTGTTCGGGTGTCGGGGCCCGGCCCCGACGGATGTCCGTGTAGTACGGCAGGATCTCGTCGGGGGAGCGTGGTGTGCCGTACGCCATCAGCAGCACCGCGACCTTGGTGGTGTTCACGTCCGGCTCGTTTCGCTGTGGACCAGGTCGACAACGGCCTGGAGCACGTCGGGATCGCTGTCCTTGTCCACCCCGTGGCCGAGGTTGAAGATGTGTCCCGGGTGGCCCGCATTGTCGGCAATCACCCCTCTGGCGCCTACCACCGCAGGTTCCGCCCCCGCGAGGACGAGCGCAGGGTCGAGATTGCCCTGCACGACGGTGTCCGGTCCGAGTCGCCGACGGGCATCACCGATCGGTGTGCGCCAATCGAGGCCGATCACGTCGGCACCGGCCGCGAACATTCGCTCGAGCAGATGATCGCACCCGATCCCGAAGTGGATTCCGACCACGCCGGGATGTCGGACGTGCAGTTCGGTGAACACGTGCTCGGAGTACGGGAACACGTAGCGGTCGTAGTCGGCGACCGACAGCGAGCCGGCCCACGAATCGAACAGCTGAAACGCACGCGCGCCGTGTTCCAGCTGGACGTCGATGAAGGTGATCGCGCTCTCGGCGAGGCGCTGCATCACCTGGTGCCACAGGCCCTCGTCGCGGTGCATCATCGCCTTCGTGTGGCGGTACGTGCGGCTCGGGCCGCCCTCGATCAGGTAGCTGCCGACGGTGAACGGTGCACCTGCGAACGAGAGCAGCGGCACGTCATGGGGGAGTTCGTCGACGAGCAGGTCGACGGTGTCGGCGACGTAGGACACGTCACCGGGCTCGAGCGGACGCAGTCTCGCCAGGTCGTCCGCCGAGCGCAGCGGTCGGTCGGCGACCGGGCCGGTGCCCGGCTTGACGTCGATCCCGAACCCCACCGCGTGCGGCGGCACCACGATGTCGCTGTAGAGGACGGCGGCGTCGACGCCGTACCGACGAACCGGCTGCATCGTGATCTCGGCCGCGAGCTCGGGTTGCTTGATCGCATCGAGGATCGACCCGTCGCCGCGCACGGCCCGATACTCCGGCAAACTGCGCCCGGCCTGCCGCATGAACCAGACCGGGGTCCGGTCGGCGGGCCGGCCGGCAGCCGCATCGAGGAACGGACTGGACCGTTGATCGCTGTCCGCAGGGTGGCTACTCGTCGGTTCCGAGGTCATCTGATGGAGGACGCTACCGGCGCCGCTAGAATATCTCGACCCCCGATTCGGTGGTCGAGCCAGGCTACCGAGACCGATCTGCAACGGAATCGATGACCCAACACCACCCTGACCTCGCCGACGAACAGGCGTACATCGATCACGCCTACGAGTGTCTCGAGACCAGTCGCACAGTCGCCTGGAAACTCCGTGACCTCAGCGAAGCCGATCTCGGCGGTACCTTCCAGGCCCGCTTCGAACGCAACGCGTTCGACGAAGCACTGATCCGGCGCCTGACCGACCTCGACCTCGGCAATGCCGCATTGGTCTTCGGCCGGGTCGATCGCTTTCGCGATGACGACGACGATGCCGATCACGATGCGAATGCCGATGCTGCAACGGGCGCCGGTGTCGATGCGGCGGGCGATGGCCGGACCGAGCAGCCGAGCGGCACGGACGACGCCCCCCGTGGGATCGAGAGCTTCCACATCGGCCGACTCGCCGTCGCAGACCAGGATGCCGATCCGGTCGTGGTCGACTGGCGTGCTCCGGTCGCCGAACCGTTCTATCGGGCCACCGGGCGCGAACCGATGGGTCTGGCCAGGCGGCGGCATTTCGCCGTCGAGGGTCGCGAGCTGCTGGGCATCGAAGACGAACTGTTCGGCGCCGGTCACCTCGGCGTCGGTCATGACGAGGGTCTCACCGAATCGTCACCCGGCGCGAACCTGCGTGGCTACAGCACGCTGCTCGCGTCGATCGAGCGCGGTCGAACCGGCTCGCTCGGCGACATCGTGGCGACGATCCAGAGCGAGCAGGACGAGATCATCCGGTCGCCACAGGCCGGTGTGCTCGTCGTGCAGGGTGGGCCGGGCACCGGCAAGACCGTCGTCGCACTCCACCGTGCTGCGTACCTGCTGTACACGCACCGGTTTCCGCTCGAGGATCAGGGCGTGCTCGTGATCGGCCCGAACCGGGTGTTCCTCAAGTACATCGAGCAGGTTCTGCCCTCGCTCGGCGAAGCCGGGATCGAACAGGTCGTCCTGTCCGATCTGATCCCGGGTGTCACGATCGCCAAGCGTCACGAGGACGACGACTCGCCGCTGTCGGCGCGGGTCAAAGGCGACGCCCGGATGAGCGATGTGATCGATCACGCCGTGAACGACCGCGAGCGCCCGCTTCGTGACGACCTCGTGGTGCCGTTCCGATCCGGATACGTCCGTCTCCGCGCGACCGAGACGTCCCGGATCGTGCGCAACGCCCGTCGCCGGTTCCGTCGCCACAATGCTGCGCGCCGGTGGGTCGAAGGTGAGTGCTGGGCAGCGATGGCTGCGACCTGGCGCGGCGACGAGGTCACGCCGCGCGAGGTCCGCTCGGAGGTTCGTTCACTGCCTGAGATCCGGGAGGCGTTGGAGCGGATGTGGCCGCTGCTCACCCCCGCCGAGTTGCTCCACGACCTGTTCGGCTCGACCGGGCTGCTCCGCCTGGCCGCCGGTGGCCGGCTGGAAGACCGGGAGTACAAAGCGCTCCACCGCCGCCGCTCGGAGTCGTTGGACGAGGTGCGATGGACGGCGGCCGACGTCGCCCTGCTCGACGACGCCCGCGAAGTGCTCGGTCCGAAGCCGGGCCGGAACGGCAAGATCGACGAGTACGACGAGATCCGCACGTTCGGGCACATCGTGATCGACGAGGTCCAAGACCTGACCCCGATGCAGCTCAAGATGGCGACCCGCCGCTCGCTGAGCGGCTCGCTCACCGTCGTCGGTGATCTTGCGCAGGCCACGGGGCCGCTGGCGCCCGAGAACTGGGACGAGGTACTGCAGTACCTGCCGGATCGCAAGCCGGCCCGAGTGATCGGCCTCTCGGTCGGCTACCGCATCCCCCAGCAGATCATGGAGCTGGCGAATCGGGTGATGGCTGTTGCCACGCCCGGCCTCCGCGTGCCCGACTCGGTCCGGATCGGCGATACGGCACCGCGAGTGCTCCGTGTGGACGATCTCGTGGACGGAGTCGTCGACGAGGTCGCGGCTCTCCGTGCCGACCTGGGCGGCAGCGTTGCAGTGGTTGCGCCCGATGACCTCTGTGACGAGATCTCCGACGCGCTGTCGGCGCGCGGATTCGATCACGGCCGGGCCGCGAGCAGCGGGCTGGACCAGTCGCTCACGGTCGTGCCGGTGAGCGTGGTCAAGGGCCTCGAACTCGACGCCGTCGTCGTGGTGGAGCCGGCCCGGATCGTCGCCGATCAAGAGCACGGATTGCGGGCGCTCTACGTCGCGCTGACCCGGAGCACCCAGCGCTTGTCCGTGGTCCACCACGCCGAGTTGCCAGACGTGCTGCGCCCAGACGTGCAGCGCCCAGACGTGCAGCGCCCAGACGTGCAGTCTTAGGAGTCGGCGGCGAGTTCGAGGCGGTGTGCGAGCGTCTCGATCGATGCGACGGCCGCCCGGACGAAGGCGGTCCGGTTCCACCGGACACGACGCTGCGGAATGAGCTCCAGCACGGTGACGACCATCGACGGCGAAGCGCGGAGGTGGAGCCTGGTCGCCGTCGGGCGGATGCCGTCACCGGTCAGCATGGCGCACCACGTGAGCGAGCTCCGGAGTTCGTCGTTGCGCTCCTCGACCAGGAGCCCGTCGACGGGGTCGTGGAACAGCGCGCCGGAGTCGGCGAGTTCCCACGCCAGCCAGGGGTCGATCAGGACGGGACGGACGACATCGGTGTCGCCGCCCGCCCGAGCGCTCGTCAGGGCCACGCGGGTTCCCGGTCGATGGCCGGGCCGGGCGTGGAAATCCGGCATCGTGATGCCTCTGCGCAGGGTCGCGATCGCGTGCGACGGTTCGGTGTCGACGGCGACGAGGGTTGAGCTGCCGGTGGCGAAGATCTCCAGCTCGCTCGTCGTTGCGGAGGGTCGAGCCCACGCGCTCATGTGGCAACGGTATCGCGACGTGCATCGGCGAGCGCCGCCGATCAGATCACAGACGGGCTGTGGCGAGCACCCGATCGTCGTCCGCTCGCGCCGCGAAATATGGGAGGAACACCTGGGCGAGGGGGCCGATCGAGACGGCGTAGAGCAGCGTGCCGATCCCGAACGTACCGCCGAGCGCGATTCCGGTCAGCAGCACCGCCACCTCGATCGACGTCCGCACGACGCGGATGGAGCCTCGTCGACGGGCGATGCCCGTCATCAGACCGTCGCGCGGCCCTGGCCCCATGCCGGCCCCGATGTACATCCCGGTTGCGATGCCGTTCACGACGATGCCGAGCACGAGTAGGAGGCACCGCAACCAGATCGAACCGATGTCGGGGAAGACGGCCGAGAACACCTCGACGCCGAGGCCGACCAGGAGCGCATTGGCGATCGTCCCGACACCGGGTCGCTCCCTCAGCGGGATCCAGAGGGCGAGGACCGCAAAGCTGGTGAGCACGATGACGGTGCCGAGCGACAGACCGACCGTGTCGGCGAGACCCTGGTGGAACACGTCCCACGGGTCGAGGCCGAGGTCGGCGCGCAGCAGCAGCGTCAGGCTCAGTCCGTAGAGCGCCAACCCGCAGAGGAGCATGATCGTGCGGCGAACGGACATCGGCGCACGGTACCCGGAACAATCGGTGTCGGAGGCGAACGTGCCGATCCTTGACGGGCGGCCGGATGGGCTCCCAGCGATAGGTTTTCCGGGTGACCGCGGAGCCGTCGATCGTCGAGCGGCCGACATCCGAGGTCGATCGCCGGGCGCTGACGTCGGTCGCCGTGCAGTTCTTCGTCAACGGTGCGGTGGTCGCATCCTTCGTGCCCCGCCTGCCCGAGATCCGCGAGCGGATCGGCGTGGGGCTGGACGGGCTCGGTCTGATGATGTCGATCGCGATCACGATCGGCACGATCGGCGGCCTGAGGTCCCCGACCGTGATCGAACGATTCGGCACTCGTCGGACGTTGATCGTCGGCGGTGGGCTGCTCGTGGCCGCCCTACCGGTGATCGGGTTGGCGACGGCCCCCGTCGTGTTCGTCGCCGGTCTGGCGTTGATGTTGATTGCGGACAGCCTCGTCGACGTGTCGATGAACCTGCAGGGCTCCTGGCTGAGCGCTCGTCGCCACGTCCCGGTCATGAACCGCCTGCACGGCCTGTGGAGTCTTGGCACGGTGGTCGGTGGTCTGGCCGCCGCTCGGGCGGCCGCCAGCGGGGTGTCGCTCGCCGCGCATCTCACCGTGGCGGCGGTCGGGATGCTGATCGCACTCGTCTTCGTGGGGCGTGGGCTCCTGTCGGTCGACGAGGGTGGCGAGGACGCCGGCGACGCGTCGACGGCTGTCAACCGGAGTCGAGCGGCGATGGTGGCGCTGTCGCTGCTTGCGCTCGCCGGTGCGCTGTCGGTCACCGTGGAGTTCGTCTCCAGCGACTGGGCGGCTTTTCGACTCAGTGAGGACTTCGGCGCGACCGCCGGATTCGCCGGTCTCGGTTATGTGGCGTTCACCCTGGGGATGACGGTTGGTCGCTTCGGTGGGGACTTCGCGCAACTCCGCCTCGGCGACGACCGGCTGCTGCGGACGGCGGTCGTCGTGTCCGGCTGCGGGCTGGCCGCGGCCGGATTCGTTCCGAACCGGTGGGTCGTCCTCGTCGCCTACCTGGTCGCCGGTGTGGGCATCTCGACGTTCTTCCCGAAGCTGTACAACGACGCGGCTCAGTTCAGGGGCCGACGCGGACGCGGGGTTGCTTGGTTGCGGACGGGGTCGAGCCTGACGGCCCTCGTGATCCCGACGGTCGTCGGGGTGCTCGCTGCGACGAGCCTGTCGGTCGGGACGGCAACGGCGATCATCACGCTGCCGTGCGTCGGCGGCCTCCTCGCCCTCTCCCTTCGCGCGCCAGGGCGTCGCGAGCCCGATCAGGCCTCGTAGGCGTCGATCACCGTCCGCATGATCTTGTACCCCTTGCTGGCATCGGCCGGTCGACGGCGCTCGACGCCGGTGCGTGCGAGCTGGATCGCCTGATCGAAGTTGTAGACGTCGTTCGGGTCGCCGGCGCGGATGCGGGGTTCCGCGACCGACCACAGCTCGTCGATTCGGTCGAGCGTCTCGGTTTGACCGTCGTTGTCGACGATCTTTTGGTCGAGGTCGAACATCAGCGTCTCGATCTCGCCGAGCACGTCGTCCAGTGGCGCATCCGGTTCGACCGGTACCAGCGTGGTGGTCGTCGCAGTCGGCGACGTGTCGGGTGTGGCGACGGTCTCGTCGACGAATGTGGTGCCGCACGCCCCCAGCGCGAGCACGGCAGCCAGCGCACAGACGCCGGCAGCGCGGACCGTCACGCGGTGACCATGATCCGTTCGCTCGCAAAGGCGCCGACCCCCACGTGGCGTCCGTCGATCTCGACCGTGACCGTGCCGTCCGGCGAGGCTGCGGTGATCACACCACGGCAGCCGGGACGCAGCGACGACTCCTCCAAGAACTCGAGCAGGCCGGGCGTGAACTCGAGTTCCTCCGGGATTCGGCGAACCGTGAAGCGTTGACCGACGGCCTGGTCGGCGAGCGGCGCCGAATCCGGCTCGACGTAGTCACTCCCGGGAATCGGGTTGCCGTGCGGGCATGTCGTCGGCGAACCCAGGAAGTTGTCCATCGCCGACTCGACATTGTCGCTCATGATGTGCTCCCACTTACCGGCCTCGTGGTGGGCTTCAGCCCACGAGAGCTTGAGGACGTCTGTGAGGAACCGTTCGGCGAGGCGATGCCGACGCACGACCCGCTGGGCCAACTCGAGCCCGTCGTCGGTCAGTTCGATCGATCCGTCGTTCGTGACGAGCCCTTCGGCTTCGAGCCGGCGGATCATCTCGCTGACCGCGGGGCGGCTCACCTGCAGACGTTCGGCCATCCGCGCCTGGATGATCTCCATGTCGTCCTCGGCCAGTTCGAAGATGCACTCGCAGTACTCCTCGAACGCAGGATGATGTTCTCCGGCGATCGGCATCCACCCACTCTACGCCGCGCTCGGACGGTCGCCGTCTGCACGCAGCGACCCCATCTCGCGAGGGCTCGTGCTCGGTCTCCCACCTGGCGACCAGCCGTTCCGGACCCCGCTGCCGCCACGAGTCGACGATCATCTCCTCGGCCTCGTCGAGGCCGATCGCGTCGAGACGGATGAGCACGATCGGTGTCCCCTCATAGTGGTCGGTCGTGAAGTAGATCGCCGGGTCGGTGGCGATCAGCGCCGCTGTGTCCTCGGGCGTCGCGACCCAGACGACCAGCGCCTCGGGCTCGTCGCGGATCCAGCAGAACATCTTCGCCGACGTCCGGAACGACGGCCTGCCGCCGTAGGAGGCGCGCTCGGTCGTCTCGGGCAGGGAAAGCGCGATCGCGCGGATGTCGTCGTGGGACACCATCCGCTCAGCTTCGCGTACTGTCGCTCAGCCGCGTCACTCAACCGCGTCACTCAACCGCGTCACTAGCCGCGTCGGAGACGGCGGAGCCAGCTGTCGCCGTACCGGAGTCGCCGCTCGAGCTGATCGATCGTCGCAGTGGCCACCTTGGACACACCAGCCAGCTTGTTGAGCTCGCCCTGGACGCGGGCGTGCCCCCACCCGGTCATGTCGACGAGTCGCTTGGCGAGGTCGGCGTTACGGGTGCGAAGGTCATCCTTCTGCTCGGCCACGCTCAGCGCGCCCCATGGCACGAGCCCGGCTTCGGTGGGGACATCCGGCAGGTCGATCGACAGCAGCGGATCGTCGGCGAGGTTCGGCGATGGCGGATCGGGTTCCGTGTCGAAGTGATCCAGATCGAACATCTCGATCCCGGCTTCGGTCACGGTGTGGAACTTGATGCCCGTCGCCGTGGACGACACGACCGAGAAGAGCGACAGCTGCTCCGCCGGGTCGTCGATGTCGACCTGACGGTCGAGGTCACCGTCGGCCGAGAACTCGTCGTCGCGTTCGGTGGGAGGCCGCAGGACGTGACGGCGAGCCTCCGCGATCTGGAACGCATGATGGCGGAGGCGGGCGTCATCCGGCACGTACACGTATGCCTTCTGGGTCGGGCGACCTGCCTGCCAGCGCACGAAGCGGCCGACCGCCTGACGGAAGAACAGTTCGGTCGACGTCGTGGTCGAGTACACACCGACGCGCAGCCGGGGAATGTCGACGCCCTCCGACACCATGCGAACCGCGACGAGCCAGGGCCGGTCGTTGGCCGCGAACTCGGCGATCTTGCGCGATGCCAGGGGGTCGTCGCTCACGACGACGTCGGCGGTGGTGTCGAGGCGGTCGCGCAACAGCCTGGCGATTCCCTGCGCGTGTTCCTGGTCGGTCGCGATCACCAAGCCACCGGCGTCACGCTGCTCGGTTCGGATCCGGCGCAGCCGATCGTGGGCCTGGCCGAGCACCGTCGGCAGCCAGTCGCCGTCGAGCGACAATGCCGTTCGCAGTCGAGCCGACACCTGATCGCGTGCCAGTTCGTCCGCGAAGCTCGCCCGCAGCACGTCGCCGGACGGAGAACTCCACTCCATCTGGCCGTCGATCCGGGGGAAGTAGACGGGACGGACGACGCCGCCGTCACGCAGTGCATCGGCGTATCCGTAGGTGTAGTCGCAGTGGGCGAGATCACCCTCGGCCGTGACGTCGTATCGCACGAACGGAATCTTGGCGCTGTCGCTGCGGAACGGCGTGCCGGACAGCGCGAGCCGTTTGGACGACAGTTCGAATGCCCGCCGGATGCCGTCTCCCCAGGCTCGTTCGTGCCCTGCGTGGTGCACTTCGTCGAGGATCACCATCCCGTCGGCGGCGAGACCTCGGAGCGCCTCGGCCGATGCCGGCATGGCGACCTGCTGATAGGTCGTCACGATCCCGTGGACGTCGCGGGCGATGCCCTGCCCCGGCCCCCAGTCGGGGTCGAGTTGGAGGCCGAGCCGGTGCGCCGCGAGCGACCACTGGATCTTGAGGTGACTGGTGGGTGCGACCACGACCAGCCGGCGCGTCTGCTCGGCGAGCGTGGCGCGTGCGCACGCCAGTGCGAACGTGGTCTTGCCGGCACCCGGTGTGGCGACCGCGAGGAAGTCCGGGCCGTCGGCGGCGCGGAACAGTTCGAACGCATCGCGCTGCCAGGGTCGGAGGGTGACGGTGCTCACGGGACCTTCGATTCTGGCCGGTCGTCCGGCTCCGCCCAACCTGCCGACTCGTTGCGACGGCCGTCCACCCGGCTCTGGTATTCTGTCTGCGTGTCTGCGCAGAGAGTTGAAGAGCCGTCGGCGGCCGAGTTCGACGCCGCCGTCATGCTGCTGAAATTGCTGTCCGACCCGACGCGGCTGCGTGTCGTCTGGGCGCTCCTGCACGGTGAGCACTCGGTCAGCGAACTCGCCGAACACGTCGAGTCGCAACCGGCCGCGGTGTCGCAGCACCTCGCGAAGTTGCGCGCGGCCGATGCCGTGATCGTGCGACGCGACGGGAATCGAAAGTTCTACCGGGTGAGCAGTCGTCACATCGAGCTGCTGACCACCGAAGCGTTGCTGCAGGCCGATCACCTCGTCGACGGTGGTCGACACCACGCCCCCGGGTCGGACGCATGAACCACGACCACGACCACGAACACGACCACGAACACGACCACGACCACGAACACGACCACGAACACCGGCACGACGGAGGGCTGATGGGGATGGTGCGGGAGATCTTCGCGCCGCACAGTCACGACGCGGCCGATTCGATCGACGACGCCCTCGAGAGCGACCGACGCGGGATCCGAGCCGTGAAGATCTCGTTCGCGGCCCTGATGGCGACCGCCGCGGTGCAAGTCGTCCTCGTCGTGGCCACGGGTTCGGTTGCGTTGGCGGCGGACACGATCCACAACTTCTCCGACGCCTTGACGGCGGTTCCGCTGTTCATCGCGTTCCGCCTCGGGCGACGTCCGGCGAATCGCCGATACACCTACGGCTACCGCCGGGCCGAGGATCTGGCCGGCCTGTTCGTCGTCGCGATGATCATGCTCTCCGCGGTGATCGCGGGCTGGGAGGCGATCGACCGGCTCATCGACCCTCGCGAGATCGAGCATCTCGGTGTGCTGTTCGCAGCCGGCGTCGCCGGGTTCGTGGGGAACGAACTGGTTGCGCTGTACCGAATTCGCGAAGGGCGCGCGATCGGTTCGGCGGCTTTGGTCGCTGACGGTTACCACGCCCGGACGGACGGGTTCACATCACTCGGCGTGGCCGCTGGAGCGGTCGGGGTGTGGGCCGGATTCGAGCGGGCGGATCCGATCGTCGGGCTGTTGATCGCGGTTGCGATCCTCGCCGTGCTCCGCGGTGCCGCGACCCAGATCTACCACCGGCTGATGGACGCGGTCGATCCGTCGATCGTCGACGAGATCGAACGAGTCGCAGCGCGGGTGCCAGGCGTGCGGTCGGTGTCGTCGACCCGCGTCCGGTGGCTCGGCCATCGACTCGCGGCCGACCTCACGATCGATGTGGACCCTGCCGCGACCGTCGCCGACGGCCATCGGCTCGCCTCGACGACGGAGACGACGCTGGTCGATGGCGTCCGGCACCTGGATGCCGTCCAGGTCCACGTGCACGCCGGGGTCGTTGATCAGCTGAACGGTGCGACGGGATCGGCCGACACGCCCCCGGTGTGAGCCGAGGCCGACCAGAATCGGTCCGGTGAGCTCAGCAGCACGTGTCGTCGTTCCAAGCCTCCACGCGCGTCGCGAGCAGGCCACGGTCGCCCACGCCAATCGGATCGTTCGGTGGCGCAGTGTCGTGCGCCCAGTCGTGATCGTTTCACCAGCTCACTTCCTCACAGCCGGTGTGATCATCCGGTTCGATCTGGAACGTGCCGTGGGTGACGCCGAACGTGTCGGTCATGACGATGCGGGCTTGGTCGAGCACGCTGTGGGCATCGGTGCCACGCTCGGTCATCAGGTGGGCGGAGGCCGCTTCCATCTCGGAGGTGAGCGTCCACACGTGGAGATCGTGGACGTCCACTACGCCGGGAATCGCGGCGAGTTGAGCGGCAAGTGCGTCGAGGTCGATGTGTTCGGGCGCGGCCTGGAGCAGGATCCGTACCGCGCGTCGACCGAGACGCCAGGTCCGCGGCAGGATCCAGAGGCCGATGCCCGCACCGATCACCGGGTCGACCCATGCCCATCCGAACACCTCGAGCAGGATTGCGGCGATGATCACGCCGACCGAGCCGATGGTGTCGGCCAGGACCTCGAGGTAGGCGCCCTCGACGTTGACCGACTCCTTGGATCCTTCCCGGAGCAGGAAGAACGCCACCAGGTTCGCGACGAGGCCCAGGCTGGCCACGATCAGCATCGGCACGCCGAGCACCTCGGGCTCACCGAACAGTCGACGGGCCGCCTCGATCAGAACCCAGATCGCCACGCCGAACAGCAGCAGGGCGTTGACGAACGCTGCCAGGATCTCGAGGCGGTACAAGCCGAACGTGTGGCTCGACCGTCGCTCCGTTCGGGTGCGTTCGAAGCGCGAGGCGAGCTGGATCGCAGCGAGAGCCATGCCGAGTCCGATCACGTCGGTCAGCATGTGGCCGGCGTCGGACAGCAACGCCAGGGAGTTGGTGATGAACCCGGCGGTGGCCTCGACGACGAAGAACACGAAGATGATCCCGAACGCGATCGTGAGCCGCCCTCGATGGCGTTCGCCGGCACGCGCCAGACCGGTCCCGTGGTCGTGGTCGCGGCCCATCAGCGATCGTCCAGACCGTGCGAGCAATGCTCTCGCGACAGTTCGAGCAGCAGGCGGACGTGGTCGTCGTCGAGCCGATAGTGGATGTTGCGTCCGGCGCGTCGATTGCGCACGACGCCGGCGCCGCGCAGCAGCCGCATCGCCTGGGACACCTTGGTGTCGGAGGTGTCGACGACGGCGGCGATTTCGCAGACGCACAGCTCCCCGGCCTCCAGCAGCGCGAACAGGATCCGCACGCGCGTCGGATCGCCCAGCAGCCGGAACATCTCGGCGAGATCGATTGCCTCGTCGACGTCGATCAGCGATGCGGCCGTCGAGTCGACTCGGGCCGTGTCGATCGTCGGTTCGGCGCATCGTTCGCGTGTGGCGGTCGCTGATCTCTGCACAACTGTGAAGATATGCGACATGACGCCGCGGTCGCAAACCGGCTGACGTGAGTCGTGCACGCGGGCGATCGTCGCTCGGTACTCATGGACCGCACATCGAACGAAACGACCGTGAACGCTGCCGTCCGATCTGCCAGACTCCGTCATGCGCGAGTGACGAGCCCAGCCCGTCTCGTTCGCTCCTGGAGTCTCGCATGTCTGCAACGCTGTCGCTCGATCACGTCACGGTCTCGCGCGGCCCCCGTCCGATTCTCTCCGACGTCGACCTCCTGCTCGCCCCAGGCCGTCGGGTCGGCGTGGTCGGCCCGAACGGGGTCGGCAAGTCGACGCTGCTCGCAGCCTGCGCGTCGGCCATCCCGGCCGACGCCGGTGAGATCCGTCTGACTCCTCCGCTCGCGACAGTGGGATGGCTCCACCAGGAGCCGGAACGATCGAACGAGACGGTCCGGGACCTCTTGGCTCGACGAACTGGCGTGACCGGGGCGCAGGCCGAACTCGACGGCGCCACGCTCGCGCTCGCCGACGGCGATGTCGGTGCCGCCGACCGCTACGACACGGCCCTGCACCGATGGCTCGGGTTGGGCGCGGCCGACCTCGACGCGCGGGTCGGTGAGGTCGCCGCCGATCTCGGGATGTCGGCCCGACTGCTGGACCAGACGACTTCGACACTGTCGGGCGGAGAGGGAGCACGGGCCGGCCTGGCCGCCCTGCTGCTGTCGAAGTTCGACGTGTACCTGCTCGACGAGCCGACCAACGATCTCGACCTCGACGGGCTCGACCGCCTCGAACGATGGGTGCTCGGTCTCGCGGCGCCGACACTGCTCGTCAGCCACGATCGACGGTTCCTCGACCATGTCGTCACCGACGTCGCCGAGATCGACGAGTTCACGCATCGCCTGACGGTGTTCGGCGGCGGATGGCAGTCGTATCTCGACGAGCGGGAACGTGCCCGGCTGCACGCGTGGACGGCCTTCCACGACTACGACGCGAAACGCAGGGGCCTCGCCGAGCGTGCGCAGCAGCAGCGGGAATGGGCGCAGCAGGGTGTGGCCCGGGTCAGGCGCTCGGCTGGCGACGAACCCGACAGGAACATCCGTGCGTTTCGACTCGACCAGACCGAACAGCTGGCAGGGAAGGCCGCCCAGACCAAGCGCGCTGCCGACCGCCTCGACACCGTCGACAAACCACGCGAACCATGGGAGCTCCGGCTCGAGATCCCGGAGCCACGACGTAGCGGGGACGTGGTGGCGCGACTGACCGGTGCGGTCGTCGAGCGCGGTGACTTCCGGCTCGGGCCGGTCGACCTGCTCGTCTCGTACGGCGACCGGATCGCGCTCGTCGGCCACAACGGCGCCGGGAAGTCGACGCTGCTCGATCTGATCCTCGGCCGGACCGAACCGGCGGCCGGATCGGCCGAACTCGGCAGCAGCGTCGTGGTAGGGGAGATCGAGCAGGTTCGAGCGCAGCTCACCGGGGCTGCGACGCTGATCCGATCATTCACCGACGCCACCGGCGCCGACGTCGCAGCGGCACGCACCCTCCTGGCGAAGTTCGGTCTGGTCGGAGCGCACATCGACCGCCCGACCGCATCGCTGTCGCCGGGGGAGCGGACGCGCGCGTCACTGGCGCTCCTGATGGCGAACGGCGCCAATCTGCTCGTGCTCGACGAACCCACGAACCACCTCGATCTCCCGGCGATCGAACAGCTCGAGCAGGCGCTGGACACGTTCACGGGCACGATCGTGCTCGTCACCCACGATCGCATGATGCTCGATCGGATGCGGACGACCAGAACGGTCGCGATGAGCGATGGGCAGATTTTGTGAACGCCCGTCAGCCGACAACCGGTCACCAGAACAGCGTGCCGTGCGCGCCCTTGAACGGGCCGGTCACGTTGGCGGTGATCCATCCACCGTAGAAGTCGCCGTCGTTGGGAGCGACCCGCTCGTCGTCCACCCAGCACTCGTCCACGGCCTGGGCGTACCACGCCCAGTGGCCCGCGATCGCCTCGAATGCTCGTGTCGGCTCCGGGTACGTCCATCCGGCGCCGCGAAGCCGGCGGCCGTCGACGACCACGTCCGCGTACTCGGCACGTCCCTTCCATTCGCAGCCCGTCTGCCGGTCGGTCGGGTCGAGACACGAATGGTCGACGTACGCGTCGGCCACGTAGTAGGCCGGCGCCTGGCTCGTCTCCAGCACGCGGATCGCGTGGGGTGCGTCCACCACCGTGCGGCCGGCCTGCACCACACGGATCCGCCAATCGACCCGCTCGACGGCCGGTGGCCGCGGAAAATCCCACACCGATTCGACGGCCTTGCCGTTCGGCGCCGTGGCGCCCCGACCACCGGCCGCCTCGAGTTCGTTCGTTCCGCGCGTGCGCCGCATAGGGCGATGCTACGACCGCGCGGACGCCCCTTCGGGTGAACCTGTGGTGGCTCGTTCAGCGCGCGACACCCTGTCGCTAGCCTGCGTTCATCGCTGACCACCCCGTCCTCGAGGCGTTCTCGCCGGCCGTGCGCGAGTGGTTCGCGTCGTCGTTTCCGTCACCGACGCCGCCTCAGATCGAGGGCTGGCCGCACATCGTCGCCGGCGAGCACACGCTGATCTGCGCACCGACGGGGTCCGGCAAGACACTCACGTCCTTCCTCTCCTCCATCGACCGTCTGGTCACCTCACCGCGCCCCGAGGAGCGCACGCACCGCACGCGCGTGCTCTACATCTCGCCGCTGCGAGCGTTGGCGTTCGACATCGAGAAGAACCTGCGCGCGCCGCTGATCGGCATCGGTCTCGCCGCCGAGCGGATCGGTGAGCCGTTCACCGCGCCCGAGGTCGCGATGCGCACCGGCGACACGCCGTCGAACGATCGTCAGAAACTGATCCGTCGGCCACCCGACCTGCTGATCACCACGCCCGAGTCGCTCTACCTGATGCTGACCTCGAAGGCCCGCGAGACCCTTCAGGGCGTCGAGACGGTGATCATCGACGAGATCCACGCAATGTCGACGACGAAACGCGGCGCCCACCTGGCGTTCACGCTCGAACGCCTCGAAGAGATCACCGACCGTCCGCCGCAGCGGATCGGGCTGTCGGCGACGCAGCGTCCGCTCGAGGAGACGGCACGCTTCCTCGGCGGCTACTCCTCACCGGATTCGCCGCGACCCGTCCAGATCGTCGACACCGGCGTTCGCAAGGAGATGCACATCGAGGTCGTGGTTCCGGTCGAGGACATGGGTGCTCCGGGGGACGACTCGGCGCCGATGGGGCCGCAGGGCGATGCTGCCAAACGATCGAGCATCTGGCCGAGCGTGTATCCGCGGGTGCTCGAACTCGTGCTCGCCCATCGGTCGACGATCATCTTCTGCAATGCCCGACGTGCCGCCGAGCGGCTCGCCGCAAAGCTCAACGAGCTCGCCGAGGAGCAGGGCGTGGGTGTCAACCCCGAGACCGGCCTCGTGACCGAAGAACTGGTGAAGGCGCATCACGGCTCCCTCGCGCGCGAGCAGCGGATCGTGATCGAGGATCAGCTCAAGCGGGGCGTGCTGCGCGGCATCGTCGCGACCTCGTCGCTCGAACTCGGGATCGACATGGGCGCCGTCGACCTCGTGATCCAGGTCGAGTCCCCCGGTGCGGTGAGTCGTGGTCTCCAGCGCATCGGGCGGGCCGGCCACAGCGTCGGCCAGCCCAGCAAGGGGTCGATCTTTCCGAAGCACCGCAGTGACCTGCTGGAAACGGCTGTCGTGGTTCGTCGCATGCTCGACGGCGAGATCGAGCACACCAGGTATCTCCGCAATCCACTCGACGTGCTCGCCCAGCAGATCGTCGCCCACACGGCGATCACGGGCGACGTCGCCGTCTCGGAGCTGGCGTCGCTGATCCGCCGATGCGCGAACTTCCACGACCTCGGTGACGATCTGCTGGCCAACGTGCTCGATCTGCTGGCCGGTCGGTACCCGAGCGAGGAGTTCTCGGAGTTGCGACCCCGGATCGTGTGGGATCGCGTGAACGATGTGATCCGGGCCCGCGACGGGTCCAAGCGGCTCGCCGTCACCAGCGGCGGCACGATTCCCGACCGTGGCCTGTTCGGCGTGTTCCTCCCCGACGGCACCCGGGTCGGCGAACTCGACGAGGAGATGGTCTACGAGAGCCGTCCCGGCGAGACGTTCCTGCTCGGCGCGTCGACCTGGCGAATCGAAGACATCTCGTTCGAGCGGGTCACGGTCACCCCGGCGCCGGGTGAGCCGGGCAAGATGCCGTTCTGGCACGGCGACCGGCCGGGTCGTCCGCTCGAACTCGGGCGGGCGCTCGGCGCGTTCATCCGTGAGATCCGGGCGATGCCCGAGGACGACGCACGCGCTCGGCTGCGCGACCACTACGAACTCGACGCGTTCGCCGCCAACAACGTCGTGCAGTACATCAGCGAGCAGGCGGAAGCGACCGGAGCGGTCCCCGACGACCGGACGATCGTCGTCGAGCGGTTCCGCGACGAGATCGGTGACTGGCGGGTGTGCGTGCTGAGCCCGTTCGGGACGCCCGTGCACGCGCCGTGGGCGATGGCGATCGAGCGCCGCCTGATCGACAAGTACGATCTCCCGGTCGAGACGATGTGGGGCGACGACGGCATCGTGATCCGGCTCCCCGAAGCGGCGGACGAACTGGACCTCGACGTGTTCATGATCGATCCGGAGGACATCGACGAGCTCGTCGTGTCGTCGCTCCCGCAGACGTCGCTGTTCTCGGCCCGGTTCCGTGAGTGCGCGGGCCGAGCACTGCTGCTGCCGCGCCGACGACCTGATCGCCGGACGCCCCTGTGGCAGCAACGCCAGAAGGCGGCCGACCTGCTCGCCGTCGCATCGAAATACCCGACGTTCCCGATCCTGCTCGAGACGAGCCGCGAATGTCTGCAGGACGTGTTCGACGTGCCGGCGCTGCGCGAGGTCCTCGGGCAGTTGCGAACCCGTCAGCTCAAGCTCGTCCAGGTCGACACCCAGTCATCGAGCCCGATGGCGTCGAGCCTCCTGTTCAACTGGATCGCCCAGTACATGTACGAGGGCGACGCACCGTTGGCCGAGCGGCGCGCCGCCGCGCTGTCGCTCGACCGCGACCTGCTGCGCGAACTGCTCGGCGCCGAAGAGCTGCGCGAGCTGCTCGATCCCGGGGTCCTCGCGGATGTCGAGCTCGAGTTGCAGTGCCTTGCGGACGGTCGCCGGGCGCGATCGGCCGATGAGTTGCACGACGTCCTGCGCAAGGTCGGCGACCTGACCGAAGCCGAGGTCGACGTACGATGCGACGGAGACGGCAGCGTCTGGCTCGCGACGCTGCTCGAGGAGCGTCGCGCGATCGAGATCGGGATCGGCGACGAGATCAGGTTCGCAGCGGCCGAAGATGCAGCGCGCTATCGCGACGCACTCGGGTGTTCGGTGCCACTCGGCCTCCCGATGGCGTTCACCGAACCGGTGGCCCGGCCACTCGAGGAGGTCGTCGGCCGGTTCGCACGCACGCACGGCCCGTTCCTCGTCTCCGACGTGGCTCGCCGGTTCGCCGCACCCGCCGAGCGGATCGAGGGCGCGATCGCCGCTCTGGCCGGCGAGGAGCGTCTCGTGCTCGGTGAGTTCCGCCCGGACGGGGTGCAGCGCGAGTGGTGCGATGTCAACGTGCTGCGCCAGTTGCGGCGCCGTTCGCTCGCCGTGCTCCGCAAGGAGGTCGAGCCGGTCGATCAATCCGCGTTCGGTCGGTTCCTCCCCAACTGGCACGGAATTCCGGCCGAACGACGCGGGATCGAGGCGCTGGTCGATTCGATCGGTCTGCTCGCCGGCGCACCGATCGTCTCGTCGATGCTCGAACGAGACGTGCTCCCGTCCCGCATCATCGGGTTCCGCCCGGCGATGCTCGACGAGTTGTGCACGTCCGGCGAGGTCGTGTGGACGGGGGCCGGCGCGATCGGGTCGCGCGACGGACGGATCCGACTGTGCTTCGCCGACCAGATCGCACTGCTCGCCCCGGGGTGGGAGCTGCCCGATCCGCCCGACGGAGCCCTGCATCATGCAGTTCGCGACTGCCTGGCCGGGCGCGGTGCGAGCTTCTGGGGGCAACTCCGTGAGGTCGCTCCGGGGTCGACCGACACCGAACTGCTCGTGGCGCTCTGGGATCTGGTGTGGGCGGGCGAGGTCACCAACGACACGCTGGCACCGTTGCGCGCGCTGCTCGCGGGCGGAGGCGTGAAGTCGTCGACGACGTCGCGCAAGCGCAGCGGTGGTCGCCCGCGTCCCGGTCGCCTCACACGGCTCGGCCCACCCGCCGGTGCCGGGCGCTGGAGCCTCGTGCAACCGCTGCTCGAACCCGCGCCGACGCCCACCGAAGCGGCGCATGCCCAAGCGCTCCAACTGCTCGAACGTCATGGTGTGATCACGCGCGAGGCGGTTCTGGCCGAGGGTGTGCAGGGCGGTTATGCCTCGGTCTACGGCGTGTTGAAAGTGCTCGAAGAACGCGGGCGTACCCGGCGCGGCTATTTCGTCGCTGGGCTCGGGGCTGCGCAGTTCGCCCTGCCCGGTGCGGTCGAACGGCTCCGCGCCACCCGCGACACCGTCGACGTCGAACTCGACGCCGACCGGGCGCCGGCCCCGATCGTGGTCGCGACCACCGACCCCGCCCAGCCATACGGCGCGGCACTGGCATGGCCCGAGACGGCCGGACGCCCGTCACGCAGCGCGAACGCGCTCACGGTGCTGCGGCAGGGGGTGCCGCTGGTCTGGTTCGACCGGCGGAGTCATCATCTGGTGATGTTCCCGGACGGCCGGGCCGATCCTTCCTGGGCCGAGGCGCTCGCCGGTCTCGTCACGAGCGGTCGGGAGCGTGCCGTGGAGGTTCGCAAGCTGGACGGCGGTGCCGTGAGTCAGGAGGTCGCCGACACCCTGCGCGCCGCCGGATTCGTCGACGGGTACCGGGGCCTCGTCGTGCGAAGCTGATCGCTCAGCCGGCGGGCACGGAGTCTGCGTACACGGCGCAATCGCGACCCTGCTGTTTGGCTCGCATCAGTGCCTGATCGGCGAAGTCGACGGCGTCGATCACGTTCATGCCCTCGGTGCGTGAATAGCCGACCGACACGGTGATGTTCGCCCCGTTCGGAAGGTCGATGCTGTGCGCCGCCTCCACGATCCGGTCAGCGACGATCTGCGTGTCGGCTGGGTCGGCGTCCGGGAGCAGGATGCAGAATTCCTCGTCGCCGGATCGGTACACCACGTCGTCGATCCGGACGTGGTGCGCGAGGAGGGTGCCGAGGCGTCGGAGAATGTCGTCGCCGACGTGCCGGCCGTACGCGTCGTTGAACTCTTTGAAGTGATCGACGTCGATCAGGATCACGCCCGTCGTCGCGGTTTCGCCGGATCGATTGGCGATGTCATGATCGAGTCGACGACGGTTCGCGAGTCCGGTCAACCCGTCGTTCCAGGTCTGCTCGGCGAGTTCGCGTGACTGCGGGCGTCTCCACAGGGTGTTGGCGAGTGCTGCGCCGCCGAGTGCGAGCAGGGAGATCGCGGCGACGAGCAGCAGGCCGTACGACGGGCCCCTGTTTCCGTCACCGACCGGCGCAACTGCACTCGGGACGGCTGCGATCCGGGCGAGGTCGTCGACCGCGGCCCGGTACACGACGGCTCGTGGGAACAGCGGAACTGCGTCCGCGTCGGAATCGCCGGTGACGGCGGGGAGGCGGTCGAGGGTCGCCTCGATCGCCGGGGTGAGCGTGACGCCGAGACCCTGCAGTTGAACGAGCGTCGCCTGCCCACGGTTGTCGATCCGCTGGAGGTCGTCACTGATCGTGACGGGTGCGCCGTCAGCGGCGACGAGCCTGATGAGATCGAACTCGAGCACCAGGAGTTCTGACGCTTCGGTGGCGAGTGAACGAACCGCTTCGGCTCCGTCGACGGACATCGTCTCGGCGGGTGACGCGACCGCTGAACCGGCGGGGATCACCGAGAGTGCAACGATGGTTGCCGCGAGAACATGGCGTGAGGTCAACATCACCATCAGATCGGCCCGTGGGATGCCGACCTTGAGCGCGGTCGTGTGGGGAGCGACCGTTGGTCAGTTCGTCGGGCTGACGGCCCGGAGCCCTGCCCAGGCGAGCGCGCTCACCTCGCGTGCGATCGCATCGGGTTCGAACGCCTCACCCAGACCGACGAGACGACGGCTGGCGCCTTCGGCAAGGCCGACCAGGGCGTGCGCCAACGTCGTGCGGTGCTCGGGTTCGAGGTCGATGGAAATCAATGGCGCGATGGCGGCTGCGGCGTCGTTGGTGATGCGACGGACCTGGGCGCTGAAGTCACTGTCGTGACGGGCGCTCCCGCCGAACAGCAGCATGAACTCGTCGTGGCGGTGGGCGACCCAGCGGAAGTAGGCCTGGAAACCGCGTTCGGTCTGCTGTTTGCCGTCGGTGGCGTCCGCGGTCGCCTTCGCGATCGAGTCGAGCATGCGGGCCCCGACTTCATCGAGGAGCGCGCTGTACAGGTCGCTCTTGGAGTCGAAATGCTGATACAGCACCGGCTTCGTCACGCCGGCCGCCTCGGCGATGTCGTTCATCGACGCCCCGTAGTAACCGGAGCGGCCGAACACGTCGATCGCGACGTCGAGAATCTGCTCTCGTCGGGCGTCGGCGGAGAGTCGAGGACTGTTCATGGGTTACCGGATGGTAACCGCGTCAGAACCCTCGCTCCACATCATCGCGTTCAGCGGCCTTGACTGCGTATCCGAGCACGATGCTGGGCGCGAGCAGCACGAACGACACGACCATGGTGATGATGATGATCGTGGCCATCGTGGCCGTGAAACCGAACAGGAAGGCCATCACGAACAGCGCGATCGCCAGGCTCAGGACGAGGTAGCCGACTCGATTCGCGAGCAGTGTCCATCGGGCGAACTGGCGGCGACGGGCACGGACCGGATCGGTCGACGGGGTCGGAGCAGAGGGGAGGGCCATAGTCTGCGCCCATGGTACGGGTTGACGAACGGTCCGACGTCGGTACGGGAGTCCTGCAGATCACGCTGGATCGGCCCGAACGCAGGAACGCCGTCGATCATGCGACGCTGGTGGAGCTGCTCGCCGCACAGGCCGATGCGGCCTCCGCCCGCGTCGTCGTGCTGACCGGAGCGCCGCCGGCCTTTTGCGCCGGAGCGGATCTGAACGGGGTCGACCAGGCGGTGTTCGCCCGGGATCTCGAGCGCGTGCTGCACGGTTTCGCTGCCTTGCCCGCCCCGGTCATCGCCGCAATCGACGGGCCGGCCCTGGGTGCCGGTGCACAGTTGGTCGCCGTCTGCGATCTCCGGGTCGCGACGCCCGAGAGTGTCGTGGGCGTGCCCGCCGCCCGGCTCGGGTTGGTGATCGACAGCTGGACGGTCGACCGGATCGCGCAGGAGTTCGGGGCGTCCGTGGCGCGGGCGATGCTGCTCGCCGCCGAGACCTACACCGGACAGCAGCTGCACGCCTCGGGCGGTGTCCACCGCCTGGGCGATCTCGATCACGCACTCGCATGGGCTGCGCAGATCGCGACGTTGGCACCCCTGTCGATCGCGGCGCACAAGGTTTGGCTCGAGTCCTCTGCGACCTCCCGTCAGAGTGTTCCGGCCTTCGAGGCCGCACGGTCTCGGGCGTGGAGCAGCAACGACGCGATCGAGGGTCGGGCAGCGTTTCTCGCCAAGCGACCCGCCGTGTTCCGCGGCGACTGACGATCGCCGAGCCGCCGTGCGCGAGACTGCGGGCGTGGGGGTGGACCGGGAGAATCAGGCGTTGGCGTCGTCGCCGAGGGTGACGGCGATGACGGCCACGCCGCAGACCGTGTACCACTTCAGCGAGGACGGGTCGATCGACCGGTTCGCTCCTTACGTGCCCGACACGAACCCTGGGCATCCCCCTGCGGTGTGGGCGATGGACGCCGAACACGAGCCGCTCTACTGGTTTCCGCGCCACTGCCCCCGAATCAGCGTGTGGGCATACGACGATGACCAGCAGCAGATCCTGCGGACCATCTTCGGCACCGACGCAACCCGGATCTGTGCCGCCGAATCAGGGTGGCTCGACCGGATGCGCACCGCCCGGATCTACCGCTACGCCTTCGACGGCGCCCGGTTCGAACCGTGGCCCGACGCCGACGGGCAGTACATCGCCGACGACATCGTGTTCCCCGAACGCGTCGACGTGCTCGACGACCTCCTCGCACTCCACGCCGACGCCGAGGTCGAGCTCCGGTTCACCCCGACGCTCGGCACCCTGATGGACGCGGTGGTCGCCTCCGGCCTCCCCTTCAGCTTCGTCCGCATCCGCGACGCCCGCCGCTAACCCGAACGCGTGAGAGTCGGCCCGCCACAGCCGGGCCGACTCTCACGCGTTCGGGTTAAATTCCTGGGGGGAGGAGGCGGTTGACGTTCTGAAAGAAGAAGTAGAGCGCGAACAGGAACGGTGCGATACCGACGAGGAACCCGATCGAGTCGTGGCGGAACTTCTTGCTGACCTGATACGCGAGCAGTGAGATGATCGTGAGCGCCAGGCCCCAGAGCGCAATTTGCGAGAACGCCGCGCGATCGTCGAACCAGCCGGCGCTGAACGCGTCGACCGGCGCGGGTTCGGCGTCGGTCGCCGTGGTGATGTCGCCGTCGGGTCGCTCGGTCACGTCACCGGCGGGGGCGGCGGGAACGGAATCGTCCGATGTGCTGTCGGACGTGCTGTCGGACGCGTCGTCGCTGATGCCGGCCGGCAGCGTGGTGGCGACCTCGGCGATCGTGCCGACGCTCGAAGTCGCAGCCGAGAGCTCGCCGCGTGCGGACTCGGTCTCGGTGATCTGAATGTCGTTGACGTCGGGCTGATCGACGTTGAGCACCGGGTCGTCGCCCGGAATCGGCGCGTCGTCGGTTTCGAGTTCGTAGAACGTCGAGATGCCCACATTCGACGACTTGGTCGGATTGAGCACGCTGTGGACGACGATCCGGTCGCGGGCCGTGTACTTCGGATGGCACGACGTGAGGGTCATTTCGGCGATGTTCGGGTCGGTCGTCGTCACCACGTAGTAGTCCGACGACGACACGATCTCGGTGGACGTGACGTCGTAGACGAACCGGTCGCCGTTCGGGTAGGTGACGATCAGCTCGTCGTTCGCTCTGAGTTGATCGACATCGAAGAACGGCGCGCCGTACGTGGTGCGGTGGCCGGCGATCGATGCGTTTCCGAGCTGGCCCGGCAGCGGGGTGTCGGGATAGTGGCCGGGGCCCCTCTTCAGGTTGTTGAGCGACACACCGGGCACGATGAACATGGGTTCATCGCTGATCCGGGGGATCTCCAAACGGGCCAGCACCTCGCCGTCCACGATTCGTCGCGCCGGCTGCTCGACGGCCACCTCAAAGAGGTCGACGGCGACGGGCAGGGTGATGTCGGCGTCGGAGATCGCAGGCAACGTCTCGTCGACCACGGTGCTCGGGGAGACGTCGGGGGCGACCGTACCGACGGTTGCGTCACCGGTCGACGGGCTGGCCGACGACGTCGGAGTGGTCACCGCGGTCGTCACCTGCGTCGGCTCGTCGTCCGGCGCCACCGTCGAGATGATCGCAGGTTCGGCATCGGCGAGTTGCGCCTCGAACTGGCTCTCCAACTCGTTCTGGGCCCGGGCGGTCTCGATGCCGGTCCCCCACAACTGGTACGCGACGAACCCGAACAGCAAGAGGCCGGTCGCGATCAGGACCTTGCCGAGGTTGCCGACCCAGAATCGCCAGTCGTGTGGGTCCGGCGGGCGATCCCACTTACTGATCCGTTGCGTGCGGCGGAAACGGCCTGGTCTGGAGGCAGCAACGGGTACCGAACCGGATGGCGGGCCGCCCGCCGACTCGACCCCTGTCGAATCATCGACGTCGTCAACCGCGATCTGGTCCGTCACGGCGAGCACGATAGTGGCGAACCGTTCGCATCGCCGGTCGGTCTCCACGTCGATGGGTCGCCGGTCCGGCCCGGCGTTAGCGTGGCGACGGCTATGACGGATCGGGACCACACGGGTGGCGCTGCAGCGTCAGGGCCGGCGATCCGCCTCGATGACGTCGTGGCGGTCCTCGGCGGATTTCCCGTGCTCGCCGGCGTCGACCTCGTCGTCGAATCCGGTCAGATCGTGCTCCTCCGAGGGCCGAACGGGGCCGGTAAGACCAGCGTGCTGCGGCTGTGCGCGGGGTTGCTGCCCGTCGAACGTGGAACCGGAGCGGTGTTCGGACTCGATGTGGCGACCCAGCGGGAGGCGATCCGGCCTCGGGTCGGTCTGCTGGGTCATCGCAACGGTCTCTACGCCGACCTGTCGGTCACCGAGAACGTGTCGTTCTGGGGAGCCACCGTCGGCGCATCGCCCGATGAGGTGTCGGCGGCGATGCAGCGCCTCGGCGTCGACGGTCGGTTGGCGGAGTTGACGGTGAGGAAACTGTCGGCTGGCCAGAAACGACGCGTCGCCCTCGCATGTCTGGTGGCTCGCCGAGCCGAACTCTGGTTGCTGGACGAGCCGCACGCCGGTCTCGATGCCGCAGGCCGCGACGAGCTCGACGCCGTCCTCCGTGAGGCCGTCGCATCAGGTGCGACGGTGCTCGTCGCCAGCCACGAGCTCGAACGGGCCGGCTCGCTCGCCGACCGGATCGTCGACGTCGTCGGGGGGCGGATCCGGTGAACCGCTGGAGCATCGCGATCCTGGTCGCTCGCAAAGATCTGCGGATCGAATGGCGGAGCAAGGTCCTGATCAACCAGGTGCTGCCGTTCGCCGGTGTGACGATGGTGATGTTCGCGTTCGCACTCGATGCGTCCAACCTGCTCGAGCGCGTCGCGCCGGGCCTGATCTGGCTGGCGACGCTCTTCAGCCTGATGCTGTTGGTGCAGCGCTCGTTCGCCGTGGAGGTCGACGACGGAGCGCTCGATGCGCTGCGGGTGGCCGGCACCGACCCGATCGCGATCTTCTGGGGGAAGTCGCTCGCGCTCGCAGCTCAACTCGCGGTGCTCGAGGTCGTGCTCGTCATCGCCGCGATCGTGCTGTACGGCGCCGTGCTCCCGATCGGGGGGGTGATGTTGTTGGTCACGACCCTCGTCGCCGCGACCGTTGGGCTGGCTTGCGTCGGTACGCTCTACGGAGGCCTCACCGCCGGTTTCTCGGGTCGCGAGACGTTGCTCCCGCTGCTCGTCCTCCCGGTGGTGGCGCCCGTCCTGATCGGGGCGACTCGAGCGGTGGAGTCCGCGCTCGGCACCGGCGGGATGGCGCTCTCGGAGGGCTGGCCGTGGATCGGCCTGCTCGCCGTGTTCGCCGTCGCGTTCGGCGTCGGTGGCGCTCTGGCGTTCGGTCCGCTGATCGAAGAGTCCTCTTGAAACGCCCGACGAAACGGATCCGATGACGACGACCTCCACCTCCCCGGTCCACGGCTCACCGAGCCGCGAGACATCGCCCGTGCGTCGTCGTGGCACCGGCACAGGTGCGAACCGGGCCCTCGGCATCGCCACCGTCGTCACGATGGGGTGGTTGCTGGCGTTCGGCCTGGGGTTCTCGCCCGCTGATCGCGACCAGGAGGACGCCGTCCGGATTCTGTACGTGCACGTCCCCACCGTGTGGGTGGCCTACCTCGCGTTCGTCGTCACGGCGGTCTGCTCCGGGCTGTACCTGTTCACCAAGAAGCACTCACTCGGGTTCGATCGCTTCGCCGGGGCGAGCGCCGAGATCGGGGTCGTGTTCATGGCGCTGACCCTCGTGACCGGGATGCTCTGGGGGCGGATCACCTGGGGCGTGTTCTGGCAATGGGACGCCCGGCTCACCACGACAGCTCTGCTCTTCGTGTCGTACATCGGGTACTTGGCCGTGCGCGGCCTGGGGGGGAGCCACGACCAGCGGGCCAAGCGCAGTGCCGTCATCGGTCTGCTGGCCGTGATCGAGATTCCGCTCGTGCATTTCAGTGTCGAGATGTGGCGCAGCCTCCATCAGGACGCGTCGGTCGCCGACCCGACCGGCGACGTCAAGATGGACGGTCTGATGCTGTTCAGCCTGTTCGTCGGCGTGATCGCATTCACGCTGCTCTACATCTGGCTGCTCCTGCACCGGAGCCGAGCGCTCGCGATGCAGGACCAACTCGACGATCGCGGCCTCGATTCGGCGCTGGCCGCCCGGCAGGCCGAGGGAGCCTCCTCGTGAGCACGGTCGCGATGATCGCGATGGACAACGCCGGCTACATCTATGGCAGTTATGCGCTGACGCTCGGCGTCGTCGGCGGGTTCGCCTGGCGGGCGATCCGTCAAGGCCGACGACTCGGTGACGAGATCGACGACGCCGACAAGTACTGGACGTGACATGACCGACCTCACCCCCCGGACCGGGCCCGACG
>JBDSBE010000031.1:0-46105 GCA_039921745.1 Ilumatobacteraceae bacterium
GTGGACCGACTGGGAAGCGCATCTCGGTGGGGTCGACCCCGATGGCATGTGCCGGTTCATCCAGACCGGCAACCTGATCCTGCGCACCACGGGGTACGACGGCGTTCGCATGCTCGAGCTGTGGGACGAGTTCGGGATCGCCTACGACGACCTCTCGGCGGCGGGTCTGCGTGACCGGTTTCCCTGGCTGGACACCGGCAAGTACTACCCGCCCAAGCGCGTCGACGACCCGGCGTTCGCCGATGACCCCGACGGTGACCTGTCGGGGATCTACAGCCCGGATGCCGGGTTCATCGACGACCCGATGCTGGCCGCCAAGAACCTCGCGTTCGCCGCGCGCCGGCACGGTGCCGAGTTCAGGTTCCGGACCGAGGTCGTCTCGGTCGACCGGGACGACGAACGGGCGACCGGTGTGACGCTGAGCGACGGCACGTCGATCGAGGCACCGATCGTCGTGAACGTCGCCGGGCCGTACTCGAGCGGGATCAATCGGCTCGCGAACGTGACGGGTGACATGCGGATCGGGCATCGTGCGCTGCGCCAGGAGGTGTTCGCTGCGCCCGCGCCGCCCGGGGCCCGACTCGAAGACGGCGCCCCGCTCGTCGCCGACCTCGATGTCGGTCAGTATTTCCGCCCGCAGCCCGGCGGCACGGTGCTCATCGGCTGCACCGAGCCGGAGTGCGACGAGCTGCACTGGGTCGACGATCCCGACACCAACTCGGAGTATCCGACCGTTGAAGTGTTCGAGACCTACATGATGCGCATGGCGCGTCGCGTGCCCGAGTTCGGGGTGCCGAACCGCCCGACGGGCATCGCCGCGCTGTACGACGCGGCTGACGACTGGGTGCCGATCTACGACCGTTCGTCGATGCCCGGCTTCTTCATGGCCTGCGCCACGAGCGGCAACCAGTTCAAGAACGCACCGCTCGCCGGGCAGTACATGCGGGCGATCATCGACGCTTCGGTCAGTGGGCACGATCACGACGCCGACCCGGTGCAGTTCACCGGGGCTCGTACGGGCAGGCAGATCGACCTCGGTGCGTTCTCGCGCCGACGCGAACCAGCAGTCACATCAGGCACCGTGATGGGCTGACCCGCTCTCGTTCTGGGCAGGGTTTGGACTGCTGTGGGCGCCGAACCCTGCCCAGAACGAGAGCTGAGAGGGAGAGCTGAGACGGAGAGGGGACGGGGATGACACGACGTGGGGGCGGGCGGGCAGCTCGGTTGGAGGAACGGATCGGGGCGGTACCGAGCGCTCCGGCGTACATCACGCGCGCAGTGAAGCCGCACGATCTGGTGTCGCCGGACGGTCTCGACCTGATCGAACGGAAGGCCGACCAGATCCTCGCCGAGGTCGGCATCGACATCAACGAGGAGCGTGACCGCGAGGAGTTCCGGGCGGTCGGCGCGTCGATCGACGGGTCGCGGGTCCGGTTCGAGCCCGGGATGGTGGTCGAGCTCGCGAAGACTGCACCGGGCGAGTTCATGCAGCACGCCCGGAACCCCGACAAGTCGGTGATGATCGGCGGCGACCACGTCGTGATGGCGCCGGCGTACGGCTCGCCGTTCGTTCGCGACCTCGCCGGCGGGCGACGCTACGCATCGCTCGAAGACTTCCAGAACTTCATCAAGCTGACGCATGCCGCGCCGTGGTTGCACCACTCCGGCGGCACGATCTGCGAGCCCGTCGACGTGCCCGTCAACAAGCGTCATCTCGACATGGTGTACAGCCACATCAAGCTCAACGACCAAGCCTTCATGGGCTCGGTGACCATTCCCGAACGAGCCCGCGACTCGGTCGAGATGGCTCGGATCCTGTTCGGCGCCGACTTCGTGGATCGCAACTGCGTCATTCTCGGCAACGTCAACGTGAATTCGCCGCTCGTCTGGGACAACGCCATGACCGGCGCGATCCGGGCGTACGCGGAGGCCAATCAGGCGCCGGTCGTCGTGCCGTTCATCCTGGGCGGGGCGATGGGGCCCGTCACGCTCGCCGGCGACATCGCGCAGGCGCACGCCGAGACGATGGTTGGGGTCGCGCTCGGCCAGTTGATCCGCCCGGGCTCACCGGTGATCTACGGCAATTTCCTGTCGTCGATGGCGCTGCGGTCGGGTTCGCCGACCTTCGGCACCCCCGAGCCGGCGATCGGGTCGCTCGTGGTCGGACAGCTGGCCCGTCGCGTCGGCTTGCCGCTGCGCTGTGCCGGTGCGTTCACGGCGTCGAAGCTGCCCGACGGTCAGGCAATGGCCGAGTCGACGATGTCGATGATGTCCGCGATCCTGTGCGGCACGAACTTCATCCTCCACTCGGCCGGGTGGCTCGAGGGTGGTTTGTCGATGGGGTACGAGAAGTTCATGATGGACGTCGACTTCTGCGGGAGCCTGCACCGCTATCTCCAGGGGGTCTCGCTCGACGACGACGAGTTCGCGATCGACGGGTTCCACGAGGTCGGGCCGGGCAAGCACTTCTTCGGGTCGCAGCACACCCTTCGGCACTATGAGACGGCGTTCTACGATGCGCCGACGGCAGACAACACGAGCTTCGAGCAGTGGCGTGACGCCGGTGAGTCGAGCACGGAGCAGCGTGCCGCCGAGCAGGTCCGCCAGACGCTCGCCGCCTATGAGGCGCCGGCGCTGGACGCAGCGACCGACGAGGCCCTGTGCGACTACATCGCGCGCAAGAAGGACGCGATGCCCGACATGTGGTACTGAGTCGGCGGGGAACGGTCGGGTGCTGCCGCCGCGTCGCGATTCCTGGCCGATTCCGGGGCAGCATCGCGACACGGCGCTGCTGGGTGCCGGGTCGTTGACGTTGACGTTGTCGTGGTCGGTCAGCGTCAGGCGTCGTTGCGTCGTGGTGCCCGGGCCTGCGATCGGTAACGGTTCGGTGTCAGTCCGACATGGGCACGGAACTGCCGGGTGAGCTGGCTCTGATCGAAGTAGCCGCTGTCGGCTGCGATCTGGGCGATCGTCTCGTCGGTCGTCGCGAGGAGCGTGGCCGCGTGCTCGGCTCGAATCCGCAGTACGTACTGCTTTGGCGAGATCCCGAGCACCCGCTGCATCGCCCGTTCGAGGCGGTCGGTGCTCATGTCGGCTGCCCCAGCCATCTCGGCCGCCGTCAGCCCGTCTCGGAACCGGTCGTGCGCGAGCTCGATCGCGGCGCGCAGCCCGGTCGATGACCGGTCGCCGAGTTGGGCATCGACCGAGGTCGCGACGACGACGTTGCCGTGAGTGGCGGATTCGCTGAGGATCTTGCTGGTCAGGTACCAGCGACGTTCGCCATCGGCGTCGGCATCGGCGATCAGTTCGAGGTGATTGCGGACAGCCTGGCCGGTGGTGCGCAGGGCGTGGTCCTGTGCGTCATAGGACGCCGCCAGCGCCGCTGGGAACAGGTCGGCCGCCCGACGGCCGAGCACGTCCGCCGGATGCCGTCGGCGAGCCCGCCGCACGAACGCTTCATTGACGCCGACGTACCGACCGGAGTCGGCTTTGACCGACACCATGACGTGCGGGACGGTGGCGAACAGATCGAGGAGCAACCGGGTCGGTTCGGGGTGGGTCTCGGCGACAGTCATGGGTTCGGATCCGTTGTACGAACGGAGCGTACCGGTGTCGGATTCGTGCTAGCCCGCTCGATGCGGTCTGGTGTTCGATGGATGGATGGAACCCTGCTCCGGTACGAGCCGGATCGACGATCGTTCGGTGGACGCCGACGACGAACGGCGCATCGAGGACGCGATCTCGCTGGCCCGCCGGTTCGTCGACGAAGCGGCTGCGGTCGACCGAGCGTCGGGCGTGTCGGCGCGCCTGCAACAGCGCCGGCTCCGGACCCTGGTGAGCAATCCGGCGGCGGCCGACTTCACGGTCAGCCTGACCGACGAGGTGTCGCGGATCTCGATTCCCGCCCGGGCCGCACGCCGGTTGGCGGAACTGGTTCGCGGGTCCGACCTGTCTGCGTTCCCACTGGTGGATCGCGTCATGCTCGCGGCCGGTGCCCGGGTCGCGCCGCTCGCGCCTCGACTCGTGATGCCGTTGGTGCAGCGCCGACTGCGCGCCGAGGCTGATGGCGTGATCCTGCCTGCGAGCGACCCGGAGTTCGCCGATCATCTTGCTCGCCGGGCGTCGGATGGTGTGCGCTGCAACGTCAACGTGCTGGGCGAGGCGATCGTCGGCGACGGTGAGGCGCGCCGCCGACTCGACATGGTGTTGGCCCGCATCCGCCGCCCCGACGTCGACTACGTCTCGGTCAAGATCTCGGCGATCTGTCCGAGTATCAGCGTGCTCGCGTTCGATGACACGGTCGATCGTGTCGTCGACCGGTTGCGGCCGCTGTACGAGGCTGCGGCGTCGTTCGACCCGCCCAAGTTCGTCAACCTCGACATGGAGGAGTACAGCGATCTGGATCTGACGATCGCCGTGTTCCGTCGCATGCTCGACGAGCCCGAGTTCGAGTCGCTCGACGCCGGGATCGTCCTGCAGGCGTACCTGCCGGATGCCCAACGGTGCGCGCGCGAGCTCGGCCGGTGGGCGGTCGAGCGGCGGGTCCGCGGCGGCGGACGGATCAAGATCCGGATCGTCAAGGGCGCCAACCTGGCGATGGAGACCGTGGAGGCGGAGCTTGCGGGTTGGGCGGTTGCGCCGTACCTGTCGAAGGCCGAGGTCGACGCCAACTACAAGGCGGTACTGGACATCCTGGCGGCGCCCGAGTTCGACGATGCGGTGCGGGTCGGCGTCGCGACCCACAACCTCTTCGATGTCGCCTGGGCGTTCGGCGTGCGCCGGCAGATGGATGGTCGGCCGTCCCGACTCGAGTTCGAGATGCTGGAGGGGATGGCCCCATCCCAGGCCGACGCCGTTCGTGCGACGACGGGCGACCTGCTCGTCTACTCGCCGGTCGTGACCCGGGACGACTTCCCGGCGGCGATCGCATACCTCGTCCGCCGACTCGACGAGAACACGTCACCCGACAACTTCCTGGCGCACGTGTTCGACCTCGCGGACGACGAGGAGCTGTTTGCGACCGAAGCCGCCAAGTTCGCGTCGGCCGTCCGTGAGCGCCATCGCGTCTCGGCGGACGCGCATCGACACCAGGACCGGTCGCAGGCACTCCGTCACACGACCATCGACGATACGTTCACGAATGCGCCTGACACCGACTGGACCCAGATGGCGAACCGATCGTGGATCGGCCGACACCTGGCGACGACACGCGCCGACGCGCTCGCCGTCGACGATCACGCCGACGGGGTCGAGCTGGGGGGTCATCCGTCGGTCGCCGACGTCGACCGGGCCGTGGCGATTTCGGTCGCCGCACGGCCCGCGTGGGCGGCCAACCGTGATCGGGCGGAGATCCTGAACGCCGTGGCCGATCACTTCGAGATCGATCGGGGTCGTGTGATCGCAACAATGGCAGCCGAAGCCGGCAAGACGGTCGAGCAGGGTGATCCCGAGGTCTCCGAAGCGGTCGACTTCGCCCGCTACTACGCGCGCGCCGGGGCTCGCATCGAACACGTCGACGGGGCGCGCGCCATGCCCCGGGGAACCGTGGTGGTGGCGCCGCCGTGGAACTTCCCGTACGCGATCCCGGCGGGGGGTGTGCTTGCAGCGCTCGCCGCCGGCAACACGGTGATCCTGAAGCCCGCCCCGCAGACGGTGAGGACAGCGGCGCGCATCGCCCAGTCGTGTTGGAACGCAGGCGTGCCGCGCGACGTGCTGCAGTTCGTAACGGCATCCGATGACGAAGCGGGTCGCCGCTTGATCACCCATCCCGATGTCGGTGTCGTGATCCTCACCGGTGCCCACGACACCGCCAGCATGTTCCACTCGTGGCGGCCAGACCTCCGCCTGCATGCCGAGACGAGCGGGAAGAATGCGCTCGTCATCTCGGCGACGGCTGATCTCGATCACGCCGTCGCCGACCTGATCGCCTCTGCGTTCGGGCACGCCGGTCAGAAGTGCTCGGCTGCGAGCCTGGCGATCCTCGAGGCGCCGCTGTACGACAGCGCCGCGTTTCTCGAACGCATCCGCGATGCGGCGGCGACGCTCAGGCCCGGTCCGGCCGATGATCTCACGAGCGACGTCGGGCCACTCGTCGACCCACCGGGGGAGGCACTCGAACGGGCCCTCACCACGCTCGAGGCGGGCGAATCGTGGCTGCTCGAACCGCGGTGCCTCTCCGATGACCAACGTTCGTGGTCGCCGGGCATCAAGCTCGGCGTGCGGCCCGGTTCCTGGTTCGCCGGTCGCGAGTGCTTCGGGCCCGTGCTCGGCATCATGCGAGCCGATGACCTCGACCATGCGATCGAGATCCAGAACAGCACCGACTTCGGGCTGACGGCCGGGCTCCACGCGCTCGACCCGTACGAGATCGACGACTGGCTCGGGCGGGTCGAGGCCGGGAACCTCTACGTCAATCGTGGCATCACCGGCGCGATCGTGCAGCGGCAGCCTTTCGGAGGGTGGAAGCGATCGGTCGTCGGCCCGACGATGAAGGCCGGCGGTCCGAACTACGTCCACACCCTGTGTCGGTGGCTCGACGACGAGTCGGTGCCGATCTCCGAGATGGAGCCCAGGTTCCGGCGGTGGTGGGATGCGGTCGGATCTCTCGAGCACGACGTGACCGGGCTGGCAGCGGAACGCAACGGGTTCCGCTATCGCTCACTGCTGGGCGGTATCGCGGTTCGGTTCGGGCCGGCTGCGATCGACCGGCAACGCGAGATCGTCCGCCTCGCCGCGCACACCACCGGCTGTCGACTCGTGATCAGCGAGGCCGCCGACGAGCCAACCGACGCCTTCGTGCAACGCCTCGGAGTACTCGGCGTCGACCGACTCCGATCGATCGGCCACGCCGTCGATGGCGCTGAGGTCGGCGAGGCGGTCACGATCGCGGCGGCCTGCCATCGTCACGACATCTCGTTCGACGACGCCGACCCGGTCGCAGCGCCCGAGATCGAACTGCCCCGCTGGCTGCGGGAACAGTCGGTGACCGTGACCAACCACCGCCACGGTCGGGTGTCGCGACAGACTGCATCCGTGACGAACGGCAGCAGCCGCTGACGCGACGGGTCGACCGGTGAGCGTGTCGACCAGTCTGGTCTTCGCACTCGGGTTGACGCTCCTGCTGGCCGGCCTGCATCTCGGCGCTGCGCACCTCGATCGCCTGCCCGGCGTGCCCGAGCGGGCGATGGGCTCGTTCGGGGGAGGCATCAGCGTGGCCTACGTGTTCCTGCACCTGCTGCCCGAACTCGCCGACGGCAACGTCGGGATCGCGACGGCGCTCGACGACCGGATCACCCTGACGCCGCTCGTCGATCTCGGGATCTTCCTCGTCGCGCTCATTGGCTTCACGGTGTTCTACGGGCTCGAACAACTCGCCGGCCGCCGGGTCGGCGACGCAGCCGAAGCGCCGCCGGCCGTGTTCTACCTCCACCTGGCGTCGTTCTGCGTCTACAACGTGCTCATCACCTACACGATGCCGCTGCGGGTTCGCACCGGTGCCTGGTTCGCAGCGCTGTTCACCGTTGCGATGGGCTTGCACTTCGTCCTCATCGACCGTTCGCTGCGAGATCACTATCCGATCAGGTTCGCCCGGTACGGCCGGCCCGCCCTCGTCGGCGCACTCCTGCTGGGGTGGGGCATCGCGTGGAGCGCCGCCCCCACCCGGACCGTCGTGGTCAGCGTACTCACCGCGTTCCTTGGTGGCTCGGTGCTGCTCAACGTGTTCAAACAGGAGCTACCGGAGGGGCGATCGTCGAGTTTCGCCTGGTTCTTTACCGGGATCGTCGCGTATGCGATCATCCTGACGGCCGTGACCGCGGCTGCTGAGTAGACCGGCGAGGAGGACGAGATGACCGACACCGGCGACGATCCGATCCTCCGGCCCTACACGTTCAAGCACCTCACGCTGCGCAACCGGGTCTTCTCGTCAGCGCACGAACCGGCCTACTCCGAAGACGGCATGCCCAAGGACCGCTATCGGCTGTATCACGTCGAAAAAGCGAAGGGCGGCATCGCGCTTACGATGACCGCCGGTTCGGCCGTGGTGGCCGAGGACAGCCCGCCGGCGTTCGGGAACCTCCACGCTTACGACGACGCGATCGTGCCGTGGATCAGGCGGTTGACCGACGAGGTCCACGAGCACGGTGCGGCCTGCATGATCCAGATCACCCACCTCGGCCGTCGCACCGGTTGGGCGCAGGACGACTGGTTACCCGTGCTCGCGCCGTCGCCGCTGCGCGAACCGGCACATCGGGCGGTTCCGAAAGAAGCCGAGGACTGGGACATCGACCGGATCGTCGGCAAGTACGCCGACGCCGCCGAGCGGATGCGGGCGGGCGGGATGGACGGTGTCGAGATCGAGTCCTACGGCCACCTGTTCGACCAGTTCTGGTCACCGGTCACGAACCGTCGCGACGACGAGTACGGTGGCGACCTCGACGCGCGCATGACGTTCGGCTGGCGCGTGCTGCGGGCGATCCGTGAACGTGTCGGGTCCGAGTTCATCGTCGGGCTTCGGATGGCGATCGACGAGCGACTGGCCGACGGGATCGTGACGTCGGTCGGCCTCGAGATGCTCCGACGGATCGAGCGCGAGGGCCTGATCGATTTCGTCAACGTGATCCGGGGCAACGTCGCCGACGAGGTCGCGCTCACCGAGGTGATCCCGATCCACGGGATGCCGTCGGCCCCGCACCTCGACTTCGCGGGCCGTGTCCGCGAGCACACCGAGTTGACGGTGATGCACGCCGCCAAGGTCGACGAGGTGGCGTCTGCTCGGCACGCGATCCGGGAAGGCAAGCTCGACCTCGTCGGCATGACCCGCGCGTTCATGGCCGAACCGCACCTGATGCGCAAGGTGATCGAGGGGCGCGAGGCCGAGATCCGCCCGTGCGTCGGCGCGACGTACTGCCTCGACCGGATCTACGAGGCCGGCGAGGCGCTGTGCATCCACAACGCGGCGACGAGCCGTGAGCAGACGATGCCGCACGTGATCGCTCGCGCGTCCACGTCGCGTCGGGTCGTGATCGTCGGCGCGGGGCCGGCAGGTCTCGAAGCTGCTCGCGTGGCGGGCGAACGTGGCCATGAGGTGGTCGTGTTGGAGGCGATGCCGTGGGCCGGCGGCCAGATCAACCTCGCGATCCGCAATCCGCGTCGCAAGGATCTGCAGGGAATCGTCGACTGGCGCGTGTCCGAGTGCGAACGGCTCGGTGTCGACCTGCGCTACGACACGTTCGCCGAGGGCGCCACGGTGACGGCGCTCGGGCCCGACGTGGTGATCGTCGCGACCGGGGGTCAGCCGCAGCTCCCGCCGTTCGAGGTCGGGGCCGATCAGGTGTCGACGAGTTGGGACGTGATGGGCGGTGACGTGACGCCGACGGGAGACGTGCTGTTCTACGACGACAATGGAACCCACTCTGCGCTGTCGGCTGCGGAGGTGATCGCGCGGTCGGGCGCGAATCTCGAGATCGTGACCCCGGAGCGAATGTTCGGGATCGAGGTCGGCGGCATGAACCACGTGCCGTATGCGCGTGCGTTCAACGAGTGCGACACCCGGATCACGTTGCACCAGCGGGTGCTGTCGGTCCGTGTCGAGAACGGCAGGCTGTGCGCAGAGATCGGCAGCGACCACACCAGCCATCGCACCGTTCGCCATGTCGATCACGTGGTGGCCGATCACGGCACGAGTGCGCTCGCCGACACGTACTTCGAGCTCAAGGCACAATCGTCGAATCTCGGCGCGGTCGACTACGGAGCGCTGATCGACGGGAGAACGCAGTCGCTCATCCGGAACCCGGACGGAGCCTTCCAACTGTTCCGGATCGGCGATGCGGTCAGCAGTCGCAACATCCACGCCGCGGTCTACGACGCGCTCCGCCTCGTGAAAGACCTGTGATGACCGACGAATTGTGCCAGGCACAATTCGTCACGCCGGCGTCAGCGGTCGGGTGACGGGTCGAACACGTCGTCGCACGGCGACGCCGCGGCGGCGACGAGGCCGGGGTAGATCTCCGCGAAGTCGGTGAGGATTCGATCGAGCGGGAGGTCGTCGAAGGTGCCACGCTGGGCGACGTACTCCATGTGTCGATGCCCGGCCTCGTCGAACGGGTGCATCAGCGCATCGGCGGTGCCGTCGAACTCGAGCACTTTGGCACCGATCCGCTCGCACAGCTCGACGTTGAACGCCGAGCTGACCTTGAACCAACGACCGTTCAACCGCAGCTCGCTGAACCCGTGCCACGCGAACAGATCGGTTCCCATCGCGGCGGTGAGCTTCTCGCTCGTCAGATGGTTCCTCACGTCGGCGAACCCGAGCCGGGCCGGGATTCCGACGTGGCGTGCGGCGGCGGTCAGCAGTACCGCCTTGGGGACGCACCAGTTGGAGCCGGCGATCGCAACGGCGCTCGCTCGGTAGTCGCCGGGGTCGGTCGAGATGCTGTACGGGTCGTACCGGATCTGATCTCGAACGGCCAGGAAGAGGGCGACCGCCCGGCTCGTCTCGTCATCCCCTGCCTGTTGGCCGACGGCGCGCTCCACGAACGCATCGATTGCGGGGCTCTCCGAGTCAATGAACCACGTCGGTTCGGTCAACTGCTCCATCCACTCAGTCTGGCGCACGACGGTGGTCGGATACTGGTGGACCAGGTCCGCATGATCGACGAACTCGGGACGAGATGCCCCCGAACCCCGGCGTGGGATTTTCGGCATGGGCGGTGTCGATACATGCTGTACGGTCGGGCTGGACAACTCAGAGGAGGATCTCATGCAACGGTACGTCATCGAGCGATCGATTCCCGAAATCGGTTCGGCCGACAGAGAAGCGTTGAAGGGTGCTGCGTCACAGTCGAACGACGTGCTCAGTGCCATGCAGTCCGAGGGCAAGCACATCCAGTGGGAGCACAGTTACGTCACGGCTGACAAGACGTTCTGCGTCTACGTCGCGGACAGCGAGGCACTCATCTCCGAGCACGCCGAGCGCAGCGGCTTTCCAGCCACGTTGGTGACACCGGTCAGCAAGATGATCGACCCGACGACCGAGAAGGGCTGACGTTCCGCGACGACGTGATCGCACGATGTTGCCCACCGATGCGTCGCGATCGGTCGTCCGTTCGTGTACGCGTGCGGGCCGAGTCTGACGAGGCTCACCCGGCGCCGACGACGAGTGCGGTGCCCCACAGGATGAGGGCGGCTCCGATGCATCGTGTGAGTGTGACGCTCGGGACGATCTTTTCGAAGAGGACGAGTGCTGCAACGAGGGCGATCCACCAGAGGTTCATGACACCGAGGACGAAGAGGAGACCCATCAGCGCCCAGCAGCATCCGATGCAGAACGTGCCATGGTGCAGGCCCATCACGAATGCGCCTCTGGCACCCGGACGCCAGGCGTTGAGGAGAAACCCGAGCGGACTGCGGCACTGTTTCAAGCAGGCCCCCTTCACGCTGGTGAACTGGTAGGTGCCGGCACCGACGAGGATCAGACCGCCGAGCGCGTTGCTCGTGGAGACGCCCATCGGGTCGACGAGCGTGGCATCGTGGAGCATCCACTGGATCGTCGTGGCGATGACGGCGAATCCACTCCAGGCACCCACGTAGCCGATCATGAAGGCGGGTGTGGAACCTCGCAACGTCGCGTGACGAGACCGAACGGTGGCGGAGTACGCCGTGATCATCGGCACAGCCGACGGCATCATCATGCCGATCATCATCACGGTCCACATCGTCCACATCAGCACGATGTCTCCACCGGTCCACGCCGAGGTCATCGGCATCGACAGCGGCGACCCCATGGCTCCCATCCGCGCCGCGAGGAAGAACAGGTACGCCCAGGCGATGACGGTCACGGCGATGACGCCCGTCGCCGTCACGAAGCGGGTTCGAGGTGGCTGTGTACCGAAGAAGACGGACATCGGTCAGCCGGAGTAGGAGAACGGGGAGACGAGTCCGTTGGTCCCCGAGAGTTCCCACTCGTATCCATGGTCGGTGAAACGAAGGTGATCGACTCGTGAGGCCACAGCTTCGTACCCGGGCGCGATTGCGAGCGGGTGGTTGTTGATCGTGATCAGTTCGCCGCCCTGGCCGGTTGCGATGGCCGTGACCTTGACGTCGCCGACGTCGCCGATCCGCAGGGAACTCGACGTGCCGTCGACGTCGAATGCGATCGGAGCGCTGGCGACTCCGAGCACCTCACCGATGTGGGCCCCAAGCACCGCCGGGTGACCGCCCGACGCTCCGGAGTAGATCGAGCCGAGTGCCGCTGCTTGCTCCTCGGTCGCACGGTCGTCCAGATACACAGCGGCGTGCCACATGGTGGTGGCCATGTGCCCGGGGGAGTGCACCGCGAGGGCGACGTTGAGGTCGGACAGCTCCAGTCCATCGAATGCTCCTTCGTCGATGTGCCAGCCGACGAGCGCCGTGCACTCCCCGGTGGTCGGTGGGCTCAGCACGATGCACGGGCAGATCGCCTCGCAGTTGCAGGCTTCGAAATAGCTTCCGGACACGTTCCAACTCATGTTCTGACCTCCTGTGGTGGTGGAGACTCGTGATCGACTCTCCGACCCTGCGATCATGATCCGACGCGCGTGCAACCTGCACGCAAACGCCGTGCAGGTCGGTTGCATGGCAGTGGGAGCTGGGCGATGACGGTCGAGGTCGTGGAGTTGCGGATCGTCGGCGGCGTCGCGGTCGTTGCCGATGGTGTCAGACGCCCGCTCGGCGGGCCCAAGTCCGAGTTGCTCCTGGCGGTACTCATCGCACATGCCGGGCAACCGGTGTCGTGCGATCGGCTGGTCGATGCGCTGTGGCCTCACGACCCTCCGAAGTCGGCCGTCGCGACGATCCAATCGTTGGTCTCGCGTCTCCGGTCGGTGCTCGATCCCGGTTTCAGGATCGACCTCGAAACGGCCGGTTACCACCTCGTCACCCTCGGCGGAGAGGTTGACATGATCCGGTTCGAGCGGCTGGTCGGCGAGTCGCCGGCGACACAGTTCGACCGCGGAGGTGAGGCGCTCGGGTCAGCAGTGGCGGCGTGGCACGGCCCGGCGTTCGGAATATTCGCGGATCACCCTGAACTTCGCAGCACGGCGGTGCGAGTCGAGGAACTCCGACTCGTCGCCACTGACCGTTGGATGGAGGCCCGTCTGGCGACCGATGACGCCGCACAGATGGTCGGCGAGTTGGAATCGCTCGTCGTCCTGCATCCGCTCCGGGAAACGTATTGGCGACTGCTCATGGTGGCCCTCTATCGATGTGGGCGTCAGGCGGATGCACTGCGTCGCGCCGCCGAGTTCCGGTCGGCCCTGCAGGACGAAACCGGGCTTTCTCCATCAGCTGTGCTGGTTGACCTCGAGGCACAGATTCTCGATGATGATCCGCGTCTCGCCGCAGCGCCTCAGGTCGGCGCGGGTCGACGTGGGAACCGAACGGCGCAGCAGTTGTTCGGACCGACCGAGTTCATCGGTCGGGACATGGTGGTGAGTGACCTCGCCTCGGCCCTGATCGACCAACCTGTGATCACGATCGTCGGTCCGGGCGGGGTCGGCAAGACACGTCTTGCCACGTGGCTCGCCGCGACTGTCTCGGCCCGATTCGACCACGGCGTCACGGTGGTCGAACTCGCATCGCAACGCGACCTCGACGGCACGGCGCGAGTCATCGCGCGTGCGTTGGACATCCAGCCGTACCAGCTCCAAACCATCGAATCGACCATCGAGGAGCATTTGACATCGACGAAGATGCTGCTGGTGCTCGACAACTGCGAGCACCTGATCGACGCCGTCGCTCCCCTCGTCGACCGGCTGCGGTCGTCGTGCCCGGAACTCCGCATTCTGGCGACAAGCCGCGAGCCACTCGGTCTCGCCGGGGAGTACGTCCACGTCCTGCACCCGCTCCACGTGCCTTCGAGCGACGCGAGCGCGCTCGACAAGCGGTCGTCGGCTGCGGTACTGCTGTTCGCAGCTCGCGCCGCGTCCGCGACGCCAGGTTTTGTGCTGACGGACGAGAACGTCGACGTCGTCGCTGACATCTGTCGGCGACTCGACGGATTGCCGCTCGGTGTCGAGCTGGCCACTGCCAGGCTCCGGACCATGGGCGTCGGAACGCTGTCCGTCCGCCTGAGCCAGCGCGCCGAGATGGCCGGCCAAGCTCAGCGTGGCGCCGACGGACGCCACCGGACGCTCCATCATCTCGTCGAGTGGTCGTACGACATGCTGACCGATGCCGAACGATCCGTGTTCGAGCAGTTGAGCGTCTTTGCGGGCGGGTTCGATCTGACGGCGGCCGAGGCGGTGTGCTCGCTCGATGACCCCGGTGAGTCCGTGCTGAGTCACGTGTCCGGTCTCGTCGACAAGTCGATGGTCGTGCTGATCGATCCGACCCGGCCGCGCTATCGCGTGCTCGAACCATTGCGAGAGTTCGGTCTCGACCGGTCGCTCGAACGAGGTGACGTGATCGCGACCGAAGATCGCCACCTCGAATGGTTCCTCGGGCTCGCGATGGTCGGTGCGGGTGGTCTCGACAGCCCTGACGAGTTGGTGTGGTCCGACGACCTCGAGCGCGAGTTCGACAACTTCCGTGCTGCTCATGTCACTGCCGTTGGGCGAGGGGACGCCCGTCGAGCGTTGTCCCTGGTCACGTGCCTGGCCGAATTCGCAATCCGTCGCGTCCAGTACGAGATCACCACGTGGGCCGAAGCGACGACGCTGCTGCCCGGCGTGTACGGCGAGCCGGATCTGCCGATGGCGATCGGTCTCGGCGCGTACGGCCATTTCGTCAGAGGCGACATGGCGCAGGCAGTCGCCCTGGCCGAACACGCGGTGCAGGTCGAGAACGACACGGGAGCGTCGGGTGGCGGGCTACCCGAACGGGTGCTCGGCAACGCCCTGTTCTACCTCGAACACACCGACGAGGCACTCGGCTGGATGCGCCGCATGCTGGATAGTGCGCGTCGATCCGACAACCCGGGCCGGACTGCCCATGCGCTGTACATGCTCTCGGTTGCTTCGACCTCCACCGGCGATTCGATCCGGGGCGCGATGCTCGCCGGTGAAGCATGGGAAGCTGCGAAACGGGTCGGGTCACCCACCGCGTCCGCGCAAGCGAACTACGCCCGCGGGCTCGCGCTCGAGAGCGTCGACCCGGACGAGGCGTTCGATCATCTCGAACTGGCCAGTGACCTCGCGGCCCGTGCCGGCAACCGCTGGGTGCAAGCATTCGCGTTGACCGAAGTCCACTGGCTCAGCGCGAGACGCGACGATCCGTTGGCGGCACTCCGCGGGTACGCCAACGTCGTCGACCTGTGGTATCGAGGTGGCGATTGGGCCAACCAGTGGCTCTCGCTCCGCCGTGTCCTCGCGATCTTTCTGGGCCTGCAGGCGTTCGAACCGGCGGCCGTGCTCCACGGCGCGCTGAACGCAGTGGGAGCCGCTCATGCACTGCCGTTCGAACCGACCGACGCCGAAGCGCTCGTGCACGACGTGGATCGCCTGCGTTCAGAGCTGGACGAAGCGACGTTCGTGAGCGCTGAAGCTCGTGGCGCGTCCATGACCGATCACGAAATCGTCACCTTCGTCAATCACGAGATCGCACTCCTGACCAATCGTCCCGAGGCCGCGTCGCCGATCGAGCGGCCGCAGGCTTGACCCGGTCGACGCATGCTGCTCTGATCGTCCCCGTTCGAGCGGGGCACCGCCACTCAGCCGGTCGAATGAGGGGCCCGGGGCTGCTCGGTGACCTCACCGACGTGGACCACCGCATCGAATCCCCGTGCGTTTGACCGTGCTGCTGCATGGCGACGTGTCGCCGATCATGCAGCTGTCGCGGGGTCACGCAGCCTCCGGCTGTGCGAGCATTCGTCGTGTGATCGTTCCGAAGTCGACCAGTTCGGTGAAGCCAACGCCGCGACGTCCAGATCTGGCAGGACATTTCGCGAACACGCTGGGATCGGGGGCCGCACGTCTGAGGTGACCAAGCAGTGCAGCCCGGCAGAGTTGCGAGGTCAAAGTCTCCCGTGACTCGGGCCGACCCGGAAGCGAGCAGTTCGCCCGCTTGGAGCCGATCTCGACACATCGACGAGCCTGAACCCCGCCGGGTCGGCCGTCGCCGGTCGACTCCGGAGCTCCGAGGGCCCTCAGCCGGCGTTGACCACGTCGCTGCGGTAGCTCTCGATGATGTCCATGAACTCACCGACTTCTCGCTGGGGCACGCCCATCTGGTACAGGGTGTTGCGGATCTCGTGGGCGGTGACGTCGAAGTCGTAATCGGTCAGTGCCAGGTGATCGTGGGCGCCGACCATGTCGCTGCCGAAGTAGCACTTCGGCCCGCCGGACTTCTCGATCGACCATGCGGTGACCATGAACTTGTAGCCGGCTTTGTACTGGTCGGCGTGGAAATCCTCGACCCCGTGGTTCAGGTTGAGGCTTGCGTTGGTGTGCAGTCGGTCGATCAGGTAGTCGACCGCCCCGGCGATCGCGTACGCGCCACCGAGGCGTTCGTACAGGCTGGCATCCTCAGCTGCGTCCGGGTTCCCCCCGTGGATTTCATCGACCTTGACACCTGGCATGTGATCCCCCGATCATCGTTGGGACGGCGGAAGCGCCATCGACGAGGAACATAGTCGATTGTGCGACACTGAATAGCACGCGACTCACTCGACGTCCGACACCCGGAGGTCACCACCCGGATGTCCACCACATCGTCCGGGTGGGGCAAACCCCCTTCGGGACGTTGCCGAGTTCGTCACCTCGCCGGGTCGGTCGAGATCGTGGCGTTTCTCGGATCGGACTCATCGGTCGGCCGTCACGACGATCGCCGCCGGAGCGGATCAGCGCCTGGAGGGGTCGGGCCCCGACGGGTTGCGGTGGGGCGCGGACATGGCGTCCGGCCCGGTCAGGCGTCAAGCTCGGCCGCCGAGGCCATGCACCGCACAGTCGTTGCTACCCGGCGATCGACACCCCGACGGATCCGGTCTCGGCCGTGAGCAACCGGGCCGTCGTCGCCGGAACGGGTCAGCGCCTGGTGGGGTCGGCCCCCTCAGGACGGGTTGCGGTGGGGCGCGGTCGTGGCGTCAGGCTCGGCCGCCGAGGCCATGAACGGCACAGTCGCTGCTACCCGGCGATCGACACCCCGACGGATCCGGTCTCGGCCGTGAGCGACGGGGCCGTCGCCGCCGGCGGCGAGATCGAGCATCTCACCGTCACTCGAGGGTGCGGTCGTCGCGGCGGATCGCGGGTGTGTCAGGACGGGCGGTCGTTCTGTGAACCGTCCGGGTGCTGAGCGTGTCGTGACTCGCTGACCGTCGGCCGCCGAACCCTCGCGTGCGCCGATCGTCGTTGCGGCCGTGACCGGTCGTCGCCGCAAGTCCGGTCGTTGCGGCCCGGCGCGTCAGGTGCGGTCGCGGTGCCGGGTGCTGGCCGGGAAGTGGGGCTCCGACAGCCCGGCGCTCGTCCACACGACCTGTTCGAGCCGGGCCAGGCCGACTTCGAGGGAGCGGGTCAAGCGGGCTTTCTGGCCGGTGGCGAGCAGATCGACCACGAGACCGGTGAACATTGCCTTGGCGAGGGAGGCCTCGATCACCGCCGCGTCCGCCGGGACGCCCTCGGCGACGAGCCGCTCCTGGATGTTCGATCGCCACAGACCGACCTGTTCCCCGCGAACCTGTCTGGGCAGTCCGCCAAGCGTCGCCTCCATCGCCGCGGCCTCGATCCCGAGCCGGACGATCGCGAGATTGTTCGACGACGCCGTGATCCAACGCCACCACGCCCGCAGCAGATCGGCCTGGGACATCCGGGGTTGGCGGGCCAGCCATCGCTCCTCGATCTCGGTCTGGACCGCACCCGACCGGCGGAGGGCCGAGATCATCAGGTCGTCCTTCGACCCGAAGTGGTGCATCAGCGAGTTCACGCTCACACCGAGTTCGGCCGCCATCGGCCGCAGGGACACGCTCGCGAGGCCGTGCTCGCTCAGGTAGATGACGACCTCGTCGAGGAGTGCGGTCCGCCGGTCGCTGTCGACGAGGCGCGCCATTCAGCTCCGCATCCTCGCCCCACCAGGATCGAGCACGGGTTCGCGCAGCAGCGTGGCGGGCTGGCGTCGGCCGATGATCTCGATCTCGAACGCACCGTCGCCCGGGTGCTCCGCGACCTCGGCATCGACATAGCCGAGCGCCAACGACTTCTCGCTGTAGTGGGCGTAGCCGCCGGAGGTGACCCACCCGACGACCTGCCAGCCGTCGGGGCCGTCGTGCCAGATCGGTTCGTCACCGATCACGTCGGCGGGCGCAGCCGGGTCGGTCTCCACCTCGAAGTAGGTCAGGTACTTGCGGGGCGGGCCGGCCGCCTCGTGCGCGGCGCGACCGATGAAGTCGTGGTCGAGCTTGACGTACCGGTCCATCCGCGACTCGGTCGGCGTGAAGATCGGCCGGTACTCCCGGAACCACGTGCCGAACATCTTCTCGAGCCGCATCGTGAGCAGCGACCGGACGCCGAACAGGCGGATGTCGTGCGGCTCGCCCGCTCGCATCAGCGTGTCGAAGACGTGGCGTTGGAGTTCGGGCGCCATCCACAGTTCATAGCCGAGGTCGCCGGTGTAGGTCATCCGACCGACGTCGCACGACGCCATCCCGATGTCGAGGCGACGGAAATCCATGAACCGGAAGTTGTCGTTCGACACGTCGAACCGGGTCACGTCCTGCAGCACGTCGCGCGATTTCGGCCCGGCGAGCGAGAGCCCGACCATCCGTTGGCCGATCACGTCGAGCGTGAAGCCGGGTTCGGCCGGCATGTTCTGCAGGAACCATCGCCGATGATGATCGGTCGCTCCGAGCGAACTGAACAGCAGGAATGATTCCTCACCGATGCGGGCCACGGAGAACTCCCCGATCACCCGACCGTGGTGGTTCAGCATCGCGGTCAGGTTGATGCGCCCGACCTTGGGCAGCGTGTTGGTAAAGACGCCCTGGAGCCACGCCGCCGCACCTGGGCCGACGACCCGGTACTTGGAGAAGTTGGAGATCTCCGTGAGGCCGACGCCGGTGCGCACGGCCCGTGACTCCTCGCCGACGAGATCGAACGCGTTCGAGCGTCGGAACGTGACCTCCTCGACGGCGGGCTCGCCTGCGCGCTGGAACCACAGCGGCGACTCGAGCCCGTAGTCGGCGCCGAACACGGCGTTGTGGCCGACGAGCTGGTCGTGGATCGGGACCGTCTGGAGGTTGCGGCCTGCCGGCAACTCCTCGTTCGGGAACGTGATCCGGAAGCGACGTCGGTAGTTCTCCTCGGATTTGACCCTGGTGTAGGGGAGTGTCGCGTAGTCGCCGAATCGCGCGACGTCCATGCCCCAGATGTCGTAGCCGGGATCGCCGTCGGTCATCCAGTTCGCGAGGGTCAACCCGACGCCTCCGCCCTGGCTGAGACCGGCCATGACACCGCATGCCGTCCAGTAGTTCCGCAGCCCGGGGACCGGGCCGACGAGCGGATTGCCGTCGGGGGTGAACGTGAACGGCCCGTTGACGACCGTCCTGATGCCGGCGGTCGCCATCGCCGGGTAGTGCTGGAACGCCACGCTGAGTTCGGGTTCGATCCGGTCCAGGTCGGGCGGCAGCAGCTCCATGTCGAAGTTCCACGGCGTGGTGTGCTCGGACCAGGCCCGCGAGTTCTGCTCGTATGTGCCGAGCAGCATCCCGTCGCCTTCCTGACGGATGTAGATCTCACCTTTGAAGTCCATCGCCATCGGCATCTCGCGCCCGGTCGAGGCCATGTGCTCTTTGACCTCGGCCATCGGTTCGGTGACGAGGTAGTGGTGCTGCATCGCGAGCACCGGCAACTCGAGGCCGGCCATCCGACCGACCTCGCGGGCCCACAGCCCGCCGGCGTTCACGACGTGCTCGGCGTGGATCTCGGCGCGTTCGCCCTCGTGTTCGGTGACGACGGTCCACGTGCCGTCGGGGCGGTGGTGGAGTTCGCTGACCCACGTCTGGCGGTAGACCTCGGCGCCGGCCTGGCGGGCACAGATCGCGTACGCATTGGTGACGCCGGTCGGGTCGACATGGCCCTCCACCGGATCCCACATCGCCCCGAGGAAGTACTGCGGGTCGAGCAGCGGGAACAGCTCCTGAGCTTCCTTCGGCGAGATCATCTCGAGCTCGTCCATCCCGAGGTAGCGGCCGCGGGCGACCGCCATCTTGAGCCAGTCCATCCGGTCGGTGTCCGACGCCAGCGTGATGCCGCCCGGGAGGTGGATGGAGCAGTTCTGCCCCGATCGCTCTTCGATCTGCTGGTACAGCTGCACCGTGTACTGCTGGAGCTGCGCGACGTTCGGGTCGCCGTTGAGCGTGTGCATGCCACCGGCGGCGTGCCACGTCGAGCCGGCCGTGAGCTCCTTGCGCTCGACGAGCACGACGTCGGTCCATCCGTTCTCCGTGAGGTGGAACAGCACCGACGCGCCGACGACGCCTCCCCCGATCACCACCACCTGTGCAGATGTCTTCGTCACCCGAGTTCCCTCTCATCTCTCGTTCTGGGCAGGGTTTGGACTGCCGGGGGCGTCCAAACCCTGCCCAGAACAGCTCAGTAGTCGACCGGAACGCCGCCTTCAGCGGTGCGTCGGGCGACGAAATCGGTCAGTTCGTCCTTGATCGAAGCGTCGATCGGCGGTTCCTCGTACTCGGCGAGGAACGCTTTGACGAGATGGTTCGCCTTGAAGGCGGCGTCGTGGCTGCCGGCCTCCGCCCACGTCTCGTAGTTGCGCCAGTCGCTGATCATCGGTCGATAGAACTCGGTGCGGAACCGGGCCTGGGTGTGGTCGGTGCCGAAGAAGTGGCCGCCCGGCCCGACCGACGCGATCGCGTCGAACGCGAGCGTGTCGTCGTCGACCACGAACGGATCGAGCGTGGCCGACGCCATGTGCAGGAGATCGGCGTCGATCACCAACTTCTCGAAGCCGGCGTGCAGACCGCCCTCCATCCACCCCGCGCCGTGCATCATCAGGTTGACGCCCCCGGCGATCGCGCCGGAGATCGAGAACATCGACTCGTACGCAGCCTGGGCGTCGACCGTGTTCGCGGCGCACGTGTTCGAGCAGCGGTACGGCACGGAATAGCGGCGCGCCAGCTGGCCACCGATGATCGCGGTCTTCCAGTACTCCGGCGTGCCGAACGCCGGCGCACCCGACTGCATGTCGACGTTCGAGGTGAAGCTGCCGTAGATGAACGGGCTGCCGGGCCGCACGATCTGGGTGAGCATCAGCCCGACGAGGGCTTCGGCGTTCTGCTGGCTGAGCGCGCCGGCCAAGGTAATTGGCGCCATGGCGCCGGCGAGCGTGAACGGGGTGACGCACACGACCTGATTGCGACGTGACATCTCGATGATGCCGTGGCTCATCGGGACGTCGAGCGTGAGCGGTGAGTTGGTGTTGATGATCGTGAAGATGCTGGGCTGCTCGTCGATCTCGGCGTCGGTGAGGCCGCGGGCGATCCGCATCATCTCGATCGCGTCGATGTTGCGCTGCCGGCCGAGTGAGTAGACGTGGATCGCCTTGTCGGTGAGTGTGAGCAGGTCGAGTGTGGTGTCGAGGTGGCGGACGGAGCCGTGGATGTCGACCGGCTCGACTGGATAGCCGCCCGTGAAGTGGATCGAGTTGAGCGATTGAACCAATCGCAGCAGGTTCTGGAAGTCGTGGCGGTTCCCGGTGCGTCGCCCGCCGTCCAGGTCGAAGACGTTCGGGGCGCTCGCCACCGAACCGAATGCCATCGAATCGCCGCCGATGTGTAGATCGTGAGAGGGGTTGCGGGCGTGGAGCGTGAACTCGGTGGGGGCGGTGGTGATCAGCGACTCGACGAGCGCCCGGTCGAATCGCACGGTCTGGCCATCGGCGATCGCGCCGGCGCCGACGAACAGTGCGCGGGTCTCGTCGTCGAGCACCTTCATGCCCAACTCGGCGAGGATCCGCAGCGAAGCGTCGTGGATGGTCTCGATCTGGTCGTCGGTGGCGATCGTGGTCGGCCCGTGCAGCAAACGTGGTTGGGCGAACGGGCGCTGCTCGGGGAGGCTCGAGCGAGTGGTGCCCGCGGCTCGCTCACGGCCTCGACGGCGACCCCTGTTTTCGGATTGGTCAACCACCATGTCCCCCAACGTCAGCGAAATTCACGGTACGAACGTTCCAGACGCTACATCACCAAACCGACCGTGGCGAAGCCCGAGCACCGACGAATTGTGCCAGGCACAATTCGTCGGTGCTCGGGCGGTGGCACACGATGGGTGCTGTCGCCGGCGTTCGTGGACGTCGCTGTCCTACGGTCCCGGCTGCGACGCTTCAACGGACGACTGAGGGTCGCGCCATCGTGACGGCGGAACGTCAGATCGGACGCTCGACGTGACGGAATCGTGTGAACTAGGATGCCGGTACATCACAGGACCGTGAAGCTGCGTGAGGAGTTCGCGAAGGCGCTCAAGTTGCTGGTGCCACGTCACGATAGACCATCGAGTCACCGATTCCGCCCGGTTGCTCGACGTGAACAGAACTCCAAACGGAGCGCTGCGGCCCCGCCGTAGCGCTCCGTTGGCGTTTCGCACCAATGCTGCACAGGACTTGCATCAGGAACGACTGGGCGACCGCGTGACGCTTCCCTCGTAGCCGTCAGGGCCGGGTTCGAGTTCGGCGGTGGCGGCGGGGTCAAGTGTCGCGTCGTTGTTGAGTTCGGCCATGCAGGCTTCGGAGATGTAGCGGCAGGCGATGGCCCATTTGTCGTCGTCATGGGGTCACAGGACTCGGGCGTGGACCCCGTCGATGCGGACCCCTCGTCGGTCTGATCCCGTCTTCCTCGAAGATGTTGTCTCCCGAGCACCACACACGGAGTCCATGCCAGATCCCCCGAGTGTCGTGGCACTGTGCTGACCGATGGGCTATGAGCTGCGTCAACCGGGCCTCTTGTCATGGCGCGTTTGTGTGAACCCGACCCGCGCTTCGCCAAGTCGTCGTGAAGCTGGGTGAGGAGTCGGTGAAGGTGCTCAAGTCGGTATGGGGAGATCACGATGAATCACTGAGTGGCCGATCCGCCCGGTTGCTCGATGTGCACAGAACTCCGAACGGAGCGCCCGGACCCGCCGTGGGCGCTCCGTTTGCGTTTTCGACACATGCGTGGAACGAACGCCGACGCGAAACTGTGCACGCCGCCGACCTCCGTGTCATCGACCACGCTGTCGGATACTTCACGCTCGCCCGATCGCCGTCGGGCATTGGTACGCCCCGGAACCAAGATCGGACGCCGAAGGACGGCAAGGCGCCGCATTTGCTCGCCGCCTTCATTGCCGGTCGAGCGCCGTTTGCGTCGCCGACCGTCGACGGGAGAGGCTGATGTCGCTCGCCATCGAGTTCACCCTGCCTGGGAGCGTGCGACGTTGGGTCTCGCCCGAAACCTGCGGCCGAGATCGATCCGGTCCGAACGTGCGTCGTCGAGGGGCCGGACTTGGACGACGCCGGTCATGAGCGAACTGGACAACCGCCGGCGACAGCTGCAACACGGTCCGTTTCGCGCGGCGCGTTGGGCGTCGCCGCGACGAACTTTGCCTGGCACAAGTCGTTGTGTTGTTCGACCTGGGCGCGAGGTCGACTGAGGGACCGTCCCGACGGGCGGGCGCGTGACGAATTGTGCCTGGCACAATTCGTCGTGATTCGACGTGGCGCGCGGCCCTGCTCAGGAGGTCAGGGCGTCGTGGTGGATCATCGTCTCGTCGAAGGTGCGATGACAGTTCCGTCCTTGGCGTTTCGCTGCGTACAGCACTCGGTCGGCCTTGACGAGAAGGTCGGCCAGGTCGCGACCGTGATCGCCGAGGGCGATCCCGATGCTCATCGTTTGGTTGATCGTGCCCTCGCCGTACTCGATCGGTCGGTTGACGGCCCGCTGAATGCGCTCGACGAGGCCTCGGACGTTGCGGTCCGACAGCTTCGGCGCGATCACTGCGAACTCGTCGCCGCCCAGGCGGGCGACCAGATCGGAGTCACGCAGGACGCCGGCGATCCGCTCGGCGACCGTCTTGAGCACGTGGTCGCCAGCCGCGTGACCGAGCGAGTCGTTGACCAACTTGAACTCGTCGAGGTCGATGATCAGGAGGCCGGGGAGTTGGCCCGTCCTGGCCGCCCGACGCTCGATCGTGCGGCACATCTCGGCGCGGTTTGCGACACCGGTCAGCGCATTGTGCGACGCGGCATATTCGAGCTCGATCCGCTGCTGCTGGATCTCCGTGATGTTCTCGAGCGAGTTCAGCGCGTACCGCTCGGTGGAGCCCGGCACGGTCATCGGCACCACATTCGTGCGCGTCCACATCCGAACGCCGTCGGGGCGAAGGACTTCGACCTCGACGACGAAGCGGTCGAGTTCTCCGTCGATCATGCGTTGGTACAGCTGCCGGACCGACTCGTGGTACTCCGGGAGCAGCACGTCGAAGCGACTCGTGGATGCGGCTTGCTCTCGCGTGAATCCGTAGAGGTCGAGGTACCGCTGATTGCAATCGACGAACGTGCCGTCGAACGTCCGGATCGAGAACCCGACCGGGCCGAGCGGATAGGTGAGCGCCAGGAGCGCCTCCGACCAGGTCGCTTGCAGGGTGCGACCCATCAGGTTGGCGGTGTCACGGATGAGCACGGAATCGGCTTCCCACCATCCGGGCCGGGCCGGTTCGGACGAGCACCAGCGCGCCACGCTGGCCGCCGGTCGACAGCGGCGTGGCCAGGAGCGCGATCGTCTCGTCTGACCCCAACAGTTCCGTCAGGTAGTGATCGCGATGGTCGGCCGACACGTCGGCCAGATTGTCGATCGCAACGTGCCGGGTGAGCAGGTGCGCGATGGGGCGTCGGAACCTTGGATGTCGATCGCGATCGAATCGGGCAGGGTCGACGATCGCCACTCGGCGAGCAACTCCACGACTTCCCGTTCGCGCCGCTCGATGTACACCGTCGCCGAGTCGGCCCCGGACAGCAGGGCGATTTCGCGCAGGGCGTCGCCGATCCGGGCGACCACGTCGGCTGCGTCGGGAGTCGCCATGAGATCGGCGCCGAGGCGGTTGATGTACTCGGCGACGACGATCCGCCGGCGGAGCGCCAGTTCGAGGGTGGCGCTGCCACCCGCATCGGCAGCAGTCAGGGTGATGGCGCAGGTACCGAACCCAGGATCGGGGACGAGCGACGCGGTGGCGACGACAGCGGTCCAGTCGCCGGACGAGTTGCGCAGCCTGACTTCCTTCCCCTGGTCGGCGCCGTCGAACTCGAGTCGTCTCACGAAGCGGTCGGCGGCGGTCTCGAGATCGTCGGGGTGGAGGAAGTCGAACACCGAGTCGCCGACGACCGCCGAGCTGTCGAATCCGAGGACGAGACGGCGGGAGTGGCGTACACGACCGTGCCGCTGCCGTGACCATTGCGTCCCGTGAGTTGCAGAAGAGCGCGTCGAGCAGACCGACGGCATCGTCGCCACGTGCTGACGGTGCGTCTCGCTCGCAGCGAGTGTTCCCATACCCCGGTCATCGGCCGTTGCGAGGCCGCACCCCAGTCCGACCGAAGAAATTCTCGGGTCATCCGGTCGGAGGCCCGTGGAGGAGCGGCCGTCCGGTGCGTCGTCGTGCCCAGGGGCGCCGGTTGCCGGAGTCGTTTCAAGCGGGCTGGTAGCACTCTTGACTCGACAGTGCGGAGCGCTGATCGTCGTCGGCCGGTGTGACCTGTCATCGCGCCAAGAGTGAGCCTCGCCATGGATGGTTCCCTGCCGTTCTCCTGCTCGGCCCGTCGGACTGGAAGGCAGGGGTCAGTTCCGCCGACACGATCGTGGGTGTGTGTGCTCGTATCATCCCACTCACGGTTTCTCGAACAGCTCGAGGGCGGAGCCGTACGCCGTGCGGCCGTCTTCGCGCCCAGCTTTCGACCTCTGCGGCGCCGAAATCTCACCCTACGCCCGAGTCACTTCGGCCTGGCGGCGCCGGATCGACGCTGATGATCGTGACATCGCCGGCTGTGTCATGATTCCGTCGTGAACGAGCCGCGTCGAGTGGTGCTGGTCTCTATCGACGGGGTCGCCCCGAGATTTGTGACGCCCGAGCGGATGCCCCGCCTCTGCGGGCTCGTGCGCAACGGGGCAGGCTGCTTCACCGCCCGCACCGTCGATCCACCCTGGACTCGACCGGTGCACGCATCGATGCTGCGCGGCGTCGATCCCGCCACCCATGGACTGATCGACAACTCGATGGCGGAGATCATGACCGATGTTCCGTCAGTGCTGGCGGCGGCACGTGCTGCGGGACTGACCACGGCCAGCGCGAACAACTGGAAGCAGATCGACAGCCTGATCGAGCCCGACGCCGCCACCCACCGCCACTTCATCGACTCGGGTTACGACCCGGCAGAAGACGAACTGATGATCGATACGGTCGCGTCGATGCTGCGGTGGACACAGCCCGACATGATGTTCGTTTACCTCTGCCGGCCTGATCTCGCCGGACACGAGTTCGGCTGGGGGAGCGCCGAGTATCTCGCTGCGCTCTCGCACACCGATGCGACGTTCGGCCGGCTCGTCGACGCTCTGGATGGGAGTGACCTCGCGGGTGACGGTGTCGACGTCGTCGTGACGACCGACCACGGCGGGCTCGGCAAGAACCACGGCGCCGTCGTCGACGATGTGATGGAGACGTTCGTCGCGATCCGGTCGCCTCGGGTTGCGACCGGCTCGATGTTGGTCGGGGCCACCGTGCTCGACGTCGCTCCCACCGTTGCAGACCTCGCCGGGCTGTCCCCCGATCCTGGGTGGCAGGGTTCCAGCCTCATCGGCCGTGAGCGGCCGATGGTCGATCACCTGGTCGAACTGCTCGCCGAGTCCGAGGACCACACCTACGGCGAGCACGTGACCATGCTCGCCCACGCTCTGCAGACGGCAGCCAACGCGACGGTTGACGGCGCCGACGACGATCTGGTGCTGGCGGCCCTGCTCCACGATGTCGGTCATCTCGTCGGTCGAGCTGGAGCGCACGGCGACCCGGACCATGCCGAACTCGGCGCCCGGTTCCTCCGGCCGTGGCTCCCTGCGACGATCACCGAACCGATCCGCCTCCACGTCGCCGCGAAGCGCTACCTCGTCGCCAGCAACACCGACGACGCGACGCGCCTCAGTGAAGCTTCGCAGATCACACTTCGCCAGCAGGGCGGCGCGTTCGACGATTCCGAATGTGCAGAGTTCGAGGCCGAACCGCACGCGTCGCGAGCCGTGCAGCTGCGGCGCCACGACGACGAGGGCAAGCGAAACGACGTGGAACCTGCTCCGCTGGAGGCCTACGTGGAACGGCTCAGACTCGCGCTCGCAACCGGCCCGGTCGACCCGGTCTGGGCGCGGGACGCATGCCGCTGCCAACAGTGCCGTGATGGAGCGTCGGATCAGCATCTGCTCGACACTCGCGACCTCCTCCGCTGGACTGTCCTCGGCACGCGCCGAGAACACAGCGCCTTGGGTGACCGCACGCTCGGTGTCGACCTTGTTCGTGGCGGCGACACACACCGGGCATTCATCCTCGACGCGCCGCCCGCATCGGGGGACCGGCGGGTCCTGTGGGGGAGTGGGTTCGATGTCGTCGGCAGAAGGCGCGACGCTGCCGATGTCGCGGCGATCGCCGAGGACGTCGTCGTCGACGGCCTCGCGTACGTCGGGGGGATCCAGCCTGATTCCGGTGAAGTGCTTCACTTCGCTGAACGCCTGGGCTTCGTGAGGGAGACGAACTACGGTCGCCTGTTCGATGTGCGAGCCGAGCCGGACGCCAACAACCTCGCCTACACCCCGATCGCGTTGCCGCTCCACACCGACAACCCGTATCGAGACCCGACGCCAACGGTCCAGGTGCTGCTCTGCCTACGCCCGGCGGCGGCCGGCGGTGCGACCGTGCTGTCGGACGGGTTGGCTGCGGCTGAGTGGCTCCGGGCGAACGATCCGCTGGCGTTCGAGATCCTCGCCAACACCTCTGTGACGTTCCGCTTCCATGACGCCGATGTCGATCTCAGCTGTTCCCGCACGGTGATCGATGTCGGAGCCGACGCAACGGTTCGAGGAGTCGCGCTCAACCACCGAAGTCTCGCAACGCCGTCGAGTACGACGTTTGCCGGCGCGCTGCACGCGCTCGTCGAACGGCTGGAGTCGACCGCCGTCGAGCTCACCCTCGCCGCCGGTGAAGCGATCGTGTTCGACAACCGGCGGATCCTCCATTCGCGGACCGGGTTCGACGCGAGCTCCGGCCGCCACCTGCAGGGCTGCTACATCGACATCGACGCCCTCCACTCCACGGCGCGCCGGGCCCGATCCCTCGTCCAGGTGAAAGCCTGAGCGACAGGGTCGCAGCCACGCGTCCTTTGCCGCATCGAGATGATGATCGAGATCGTCTGCACGATCGCCGTACCGCTACTCGACAACGAGTCGGTGGACGTCAAATGCTCGCGAGAGCGGCGACAGTCGACCGTGGTTTCCTGGTTGACGGAGCTTGCGGGCGGATGCCACCGAGCGAATGATGAGCCGATCTCGGCTCGACTGCGCCCATCGACTTCAGTGCGCTGAGGAACAGCGGTTCGGTGTTCGTGCCGTTCGATCAGACCGCTGCCATCTTCGAACAGTTCGAGGCGGGCACCGGCCGCTCCTGTCGGCGGTAGCGGGCACGGTTCGGGCGACGTGGGTCGCCCGCGCGGGGCCGATTTGCCGCATCTGTTCGACATCCACAACAGATCCGTGCACCCACGCTCAGACGCGGTGTGACGGAGTTTCCGGAGCGCTTCGCGCAGACGGACCCGGGATGGGGAGTCGTACCCATCCCGGACGGTGACGGGGTGGTCGTAGGCTGCCCCGGATGAGATCGTTCGACGATCGAATCCGGCGTCCTCGTGGCGCCGCCGTAGCGGTTGTCGTCGTTGCGCTCGTGATCGCTGCGTGCAGCGGTGACGATGATGCCGACCCGGCGACCACGCCGGCCTCGAGCGAGTCGACCATCAGCACCACCGCCGATCTGCCTTCCACGACCGACGACACGACCACGACGACCGCCGCCCCGACGACAACGACAACGACAATTAGCATCGCTCCACCACCCACGGTCGAACCAACCACCACGAGCGAACCGGGCGACGAGTTCGCTCGACGACTCGCCGTGATCGATGCTGTCGAGATGGCATGGCAGGCCAAGGTGGATGTCCTGCGCGACCCCACGAGCGACGAGAAGCTCCAGCGGCTTGGCGACGTGTATCGAGGCGTGTTGCTCGATGGATTCGGAAACCTCGTTGAACAATATCGCGACGAGAACCTGCGGACGGTCGTCAATCCGAAGCAGGATGACGACCTCACCCTCGAGCCCGCGTCACTGGCGATCAGCGAAGACGGCAACTTCGCAACCATCCAAGCGTGCGACGTGACGGCAGGGATTGTCGTCGAGGGGGGTGGCAACGCCGACGGTTCGGATCGCGTTATCGATGACCGCGTCGGCCGGGTAGTCGTTCAGTTCGATGTCGTGCTCGTCGACGGGACGTGGAAGGTCGAGCGCGGACAAGCAGTCGACGAGTCCGAGCGGATCGCTCAATGCGACTGATCACTTCGACAGTTGTCGCCTCGGTTCTGCTCGTTGGCGCATCCCCCTCCCTCGCAAACGCAGGGGAGCCAAGCGGAGGCGGCGAACGTAACGATTTCATCGCAGCGGAGGCGACCACCAGGAGTCCGGACCGTCCGCCGCCTCCTCCTGATTGCTGGTGGCAGAACAAGAGTGCGTCAGTTCGTGACTTCTCGGACGAGCAGGGATTCTGGCGGCAGATCGACGGCGGGGACCATCAGGACGATGTGACGGTGTTCTTCGAAAACGGCTACCTACATCGGTCGTTCACCTCCGTGCAGACCACCTACGTGTTGCAGGCGCGGGTGTGCACGGATCGAACCAACGTCGAGGCGGGTCGTGAGCGCTGGGTCGTGTCGGGCCCGCCCGACCCGACGGTGTTGTGGGATGAGCTGACGGAGCGTGTGGTCCGTCGGGTGCCGGCGCCCGCCCCGCATCTGGGGTTCGAGCTGGCATCGGACGGATCGGTGCGAGTGACCGTCAACCTCGGGTTGTGGATTGCGGTCGACAATCCTGATGACGTGGTTGCCAGAGCTGAGCCTGCGCCGGGCGTGTGGGCGGAGACTCGAGCGAGGCTCGACCACATCGAGTTCCTGTCTGGTACCGGCGGGACGAGCGGCGAGTGCCCGGGCGCCGGTACGCCGCTGCCGGCCGGCGACGACACGGTGGCGGAGGGGCCGTGCGGGTACACATACCGCACCGTCGACGAACTGGGTGATCACACGGCGACACTGCGTGCCGTGTGGTCGGTGACGAACACGACCAGCACGGGTGCGTCCGAGGTCCGACCGTCGATTCGGCTCGAGACGTTGATCCCGGTCCGGGTCGCCGAGATCCAAACGGTCGGCGTCGCATCCGGCTGACGGGCCTGGCTCGCGCATCTCGCACGTGGGGCTGACGGCAATCCAGTGACATGACCGACCTGGCGGCGGTCGCACCGGAGCGCTCGCCTGGCCCGGGTGCAAACGCCCGGGTCAGGCCTGTTCGGAGGCGGCTCGACGTTCAGGATCGAGATCAACCATTGCGAAGAGGCGGACATCCAACGTGCGCTCGGCTCGAGCGCCCCCGTCAATCACGGGCGATCGCAGCCAGCACCTCGTCGAGCGCGTCGAGTGAGTGACCGCTGGTGAACGTGTCGACATGAGGCAATGCGGCTGCCATCCCGGCGGCCAGCGGTTGATACCGGTCACTCTGTGCACGCGGGTTGACCCAGATGATGCGGTGTGCGAGGCGGCTCAGGCGGGCCATCTGTTCGCCGAGGAGCGCAGGGTCGTCGCTCTCCCACCCGTCCGACACGATCACGATCACCGCACCCCGCGCCAGGCCGCGCCGGCCCCACCTGTCGTTGAACTCGCGGATCGCTTCGCCGATGCGGGTCCCGCCCGACCAGTCGTCGACGCCGTCGACTGCGGTTCGAAGGGCGTGCTCCGGATCGCTGGTCCTGAGCGTGCGGGTGAGGCGGGTCAACCGGGTCGCGAACACGAACGTTTCGGCTCGCAACGCCTCCACGGCGCCGTGGAGCAGGTAGAGATAGGCGCGCGAGTAGGTCTCCATCGACCCGGACACATCGGCGATCAACACGACGCTGCGTCGGCGAGCAGTCGTGCGGCGCCGAATGAGGTGCGCCGGGTGGCCACCTGTGCGGCGGGCTCGACGCAGCGTGGCTCGGTGATCGACGCTGGTGCCGCTGCGATGCCGTCGCCGTCGACGGCTCGATCGTTGCGGGGCTGCGACTTCGAGCTCCGATACAAGCCGGCGGAGTTGGGCGAGCTCGTGCTGTGTGCAAGCCGCAAAGTTTCGCCGCCGGAGCAGCTCCTGCGAACTGGCTGGCGCACCGGTCGGCCTCTCGGTGACGTTTTCGTCGTCGGCCATTTCGCCGCTGTCGCGCTGTTCCGGTGACGTGCGCGGCGCGCCGCTTGACCTGGGCGGCGCTGCGGCGTCGGGCACAGGACGGGGTGAGCGACGGTCGAACGAGTCGACGCTCGGCTGGTTGGGGTCGCCGCGAGAATCGGAAACATCGGCGATGCCCAAGAACACGTCGGCGAAGACGCGGTCGTAGATGGCAATGTCGGTTGGCGAGCCGGTGAGGGTAACTCGTCCGAGCCAGTACAGCTCGTCGGTGGTGCCCGGGCGGGCGAGCTGCACGGTCGAGGCGAAGCGCCCGGCCCGGTCGGGTCCGACCTCGACGCCGACGGCGTGCAAATGCGCGGCGAACCGCGCCGAAATCGCAGCGAGGTCGGGGCTAGGCATTGCGACCGACGAGCCAGGCGAGTGACCGATCGGTGACCAAACCAGCGTCTTCGCGGTACTTCAGCACCGACCCGATCGTGATTGCGGCGGCGTCCTCGTCGAGGACGTCGAAACCGAGCAGACGGAGCGCATCGACCCATCCGATCGCCTCGGCGATGCCCGGGGCCTTCTGCACATCGAGAGTTCGGATCCGAGCGACGGCCTCGGCGACATGCTCGGCGAGTGTTTGTTGCGCCTCGGGCACTCGCGCTCGAATGATCTCGGTGGCGCGTGCGGTGGTCGGGTAGTCGATCCAGTGGTAGAGACAGCGCCGCTTCAATGCGTCGTGGAGGTCGCGGGTGCGGTTCGAGGTCAAGATCGCGATCGGAGGGTGAATGGCGACTTGCGTGCCGAGCTCGGGGATCGTCACGGTGGCGTCGGCGAGGACTTCGAGCAGGAAGGCCTCGAACTCGTCGTCGGCACGGTCGATCTCGTCGATCAGCAGGACTGCGGGACGAGGGCCGCGGTGGCGCAGCGCGGCCAGCACCGGGCGTTCGACGAGGAAATCGTCGGTGAACATGTCGGCGTCGGCAAGATGGTCGCCGCGCGTCTCGGCGAGTCGGATTGCGAGGAGCTGACGGGTGTAGTTCCACTCGTACAGCGCTTCGCCGGCGTCGATGCCTTCGTAGCACTGCAGCCTGATCAGGCGGGTGTCGAGGGCGGCCGCCAGAGCTTTGGCCGCCTCGGTCTTCCCGACGCCGGCTTCGCCCTCGAGCAGGATCGGTTGCGGAAGGCGGGCGGCGCAGAACAGAGCAGTCGCGAGACCTTGGTCGGCGAGGTAGCCGGCCGATGCGAGCGCGCGACCGAGCGAGTCGACGTCGGGAATCAGTTCGTCGAGCGTATTCACGCCGACCGATACGCGTCGGGATTCGATGCGAAGGCTCGCAGGCAGCCGCTGCCGCAGAACCAGAATCGTTCGCCGTCGTGGTCGAGATGCAGCGAGGCGTCGACCATCAGGACCGACATCTTGCACACCGGGTCGGTCGCCGACCCGTTGGAAGATGTGGTTTCGGTGACCGGCCGACCGGATGGCCGCGGGCGGAGCGACACGATCTCGCTCATGATGGAGAGCGCGATCTCGACGGGAGTCCGGGCGCCGATGTCGAGCCCGGCGGGGGAGTGGATCCGAGACGAGTGCGACGGGCAGACACCGAGTGAGGCGATCACTGCGTCGCCTCGCTTCCCACTCGCGACCAATCCGATGTAGGGCACTTCGGCGTCGAGCGCGGCGGTCAGCGTGTCCTCCTCGTCGCGCCCGTGGCTGGCGACGACGACGGCGGATGCACCGGCCAACAGCTTGCTGTCGATATCGCTCGACGGCGAACAGTCCCAACCCATGTGGCCGGCGATGCCTCGAAGCGCTTCGGCCACCGGTGCGGTGCCGACGACGATGATGGTTGGGGCCGGAAGCACGGGCTCCATGAAGATCTCCAGCGTGCCACCCGAGAGGCACGGGTTATGGACGACGAGTTTGCCGGCCTGGTCGGGTTCGGGCGCCGGGGTGATCCGCAGGAGCAGCGATTCGCCGCTGTCCAGCAGTGCGAGCCCCTGGGCGCGCACGGTGGATTCGGCGCAGTCGCCTCCGACGAAGCCTTCGATGGTGCCGTCCGGAAGGATCAGCGCTTCGGCTCCGGGCTTGGCACTGGTGGGAGCCTCCGCGAGGACGACCCGAGCGTGGACGAAGGGCACACGAGATCGACGCAGTTCGCTGGCGCGTTCCTCCATCATCACGATCCCCTTGGGGTCAGTCCTCGAAGGCCAGGTCGGTCCGCAACGTCTTGCCCTGCATCGTCATCCAGACCTGGGCCGGCGTGAGGGGCATGTCGGCGTGACGAACGTCGTATGGCTTGAGCGCGTCGATGACTGCGTTGACGACGGCGGCCGGTGACCCGACCGTGGCCGATTCGCCGACGCCCTTGACGCCGAGCGGGTGGTGCGGGGACGGCGTGATCGTCTCGCCCAATTCGAACATCGGCACTTCCATCGCGGTCGGGAGCAGATAATCCATGTATGAGCCACCGAGGTGGGTACCCCCTTTGTCGAACGCGATCACCTCCATCAACGCCATGCCGATGCCGTCGACCAGACCGCCGTGGATCTGACCCTCGACGATCATCGGGTTGATCCGGGGGCCGCAGTCATCGACTGCGATGAAGCGGCGTACCGTCACGTGCCCGGTGCCGGGGTCGACGTCGACGACACAGATGTAGGCCCCGAACGGGTAGGTGAGGTTTGGCGGGTCGTACACGGCTTGGGCGTCGAGGTGGCCTTCGACGCCTTCGGGCAGTTCGAGGTTGGAGTGCGCGAGCAGGGCCAACTCTTGGATGGTCTTGCCGTTGTCGGGGTCGCCCTTGACCTGCCAGCGACCGAGTTCCCATTCGAGGTCGTCGGCGGAGCACTCGAGCGCCGTTGCCGCGATGATCTTGGCCTTCTCGCGCACGCGCTGCGCGACGACCGACGCGGCCGCACCCGAGACCGGTGTCGACCGCGACCCGTAGGTGCCGAGACCGAACGGCGTGTTGTCGGTGTCACCGTTGATGACCTGCACGTCTTCGGGCGGGATGCCGAGTTCGTGCGCGACGATCTGCGCGAACGTGGTCTCGTGACCCTGGCCCTGCGACTGGACTGACAGCCGGATCTGGGCCTTGCCCGTGGGGTGGACGCGGAGCTCACAGCCGTCGGCCATGCCGAGCCCGAGGATGTCCATGTGCTTGCGTGGCCCGGCGCCGACGCCTTCGGTGAAGAACGAGATGCCAATGCCCATCAGCTCGCCGCGTTCTCGTTTCTCGGCCTGCTCGCGACGGAGATCGTCATAGCCGGCCATGTCCATCGCGAGCTGGAGGGCGCGCGGGTAGTCGCCCGAGTCGTACTCCCACCCGGTCGGTGTCGTGTACGGGAACTGTTCGGGCCGAATTAGGTTCTTCATCCGGAGTTCGGCGGGGTCCATGCCCAACTCGTCGGCGAGGCAGTCGATGATGCGCTCGACGAGGTAGACCGCTTCGGTGATTCGGAACGAGCACGCGTAAGCGACGCCGCCGGGCGCCTTGTTGGTATAGACGCCGCTGACCTTGCAGTGCGCCGCGCCGTAGTCATATGAGCCGGTGAAGATGTGGAAGAACCCGGCCGGGTACTTGGTCGGCTGTGCGGTCGCGTTGAACGCTCCGTGGTCGGCGATCACGTCGACCTTCAGGCCGAGAATCTTGCCGTCTTTCGTTGCGGCGATCTCGCCGTTCATGTGGTAATCGCGGGCGAACCCGGTCGACATGAGGTTCTCGCTGCGGTCCTCGACCCACTTCACCGGGCGCTTCGTGACGATCGAACCGACGATCGAGCACACGTAGCCGGGGTAGATCGGCACCTTGTTGCCGAAGCCACCGCCGATGTCGGGAGCGATCACCTGGATGAGGTGTTCGGGGAGCCCGGCGACCATGGCGTACACCGTGCGGTGGGCGTGCGGCGCCTGGGTGTTGGAGTACAGCGTGAGCTTGCCCGACAGCGGATTCATGTCGGCGACCGTGCCGCAGGTCTCCATCGGCGCCGGGTGCGAGCGCGGGTACAGCATCGACTGCTTGACGACGACGTCTGCCCCGGCGAACGCGGCATCAGTCGCGGCTAGGTCGCCGGCCTCCCAGTCGAAGATGTGATTGTCGGTCTGGTCGTCTTTGTCGTCGCGAATGATCGGGACGCCGTCGTCGAGCGCTCGTTTGGCGTCGATCACCGCGTCGATCGGCTCGTACTCGACGTCGATCAGTTCGAGCGCGTCGACCGCGGCGTAGCGGTCGTCGGCGATGACGAACGCGACTTCCTGGCCGTGGAACCGCACCTTGTCGGTGGCCAGCACCGCTTGGGTGTCGTACGACATGGTCGGCATCCAGGCCAATCCGAGTGTCTCGAGGACGGCACCGGTGATGACGGCGTGAACCTTGGGGTGCGCCTCAGCGGCCGACGTGTCGATCGAGATGATCTTGGCGTGGGCGTACGGGCTGCGCAGGATCGCTGCGTGCAGCATGTTGGGCAGTGTGATGTCGTCGACGTAGCGGCCCTTGCCGCGTACGAACCGGACGTCTTCCTTACGGACCATCCGGCCGAACCCGATCGGGTTGCCGGCCGCACTGATCGGGACTGCTGTATCGGTCATGATGCACGCTCCGAGTGGTGGTGCGGGTGGTGGTCCGGCGACAAAGGAAGCGCCAGCGACGAGTTGCATGCGGCGCGTGCAGGAAGCGGAGCGGACGACGAGCCCGCCATCGACACGGTCATGAGTGTGCTCCTTCCCGCTGGGCGTTGAGTTTGTCGGCTGCGTACTGCACGGCTTTCACGATGTTGTGGTAGCCGGTGCAGCGACAGAGTTGACCCGAGAGGCCGTCGCGGATCTCGTGCTCCGTCGGGTTCGGGTTCGACTCGAGCAGCGACTTGGCGGCGATCATCATGCCGGGGGTGCAGAAACCGCACTGGAGGCCGTGGCACTCCATGAAACCCTCCTGGATCGGATGCAGACCGTCGGCGCCTTCGAGGCCTTCGACCGTGAGGATCTCGGTTCCGTCTGCCATGGCGGCGAGCATCGTGCAACTCTTCACGGGTTGCCCGTCGACGCTCACGACGCAGACACCGCAGTTCGATGTGTCGCAGCCCCAGTGCGTGCCGGTGAGGCCGAGCTTTTCGCGGATGAAGTGGACGAGGAGCATGCGTGCCTCGCATGACTCGGAGCGGGCATCGCCGTTGACCGTGACGCTGACCTGGACCTCGTTGTGATGATTGTGCGACATGTCAGCTGTTTCCCTCGGACGTCGTGGTGGCTCGGGCGATGGCTCGCCGGAGCGCTCGTGCGGTGAGTTCTCCGGCGAGGTGGCGTTTGTATTCGGCCGGGCCGCGCTGGTCGGTGGTGGGGTGGCAGTCGGCTGATGCGGCTGCAGCGGCGGCCGCGATCACCTCGTCGGTCGGCTGCTGACCGCGCAGCGCAGATTCGGCCCCTGCCGAGACGAAATGCTCGGCGCCAACGGCCGCGAGGCCGATGCCGGCGTCGGTGATCGTGCCGCCGTCCATCCAGACGACGGCGGCTGCTGATGCGATCGCCCAATCGCCGACTCGGCGTTCGACCTTTTCGTAGGCGCTGCCGCAACCGTTGCGGATCGGAACGCGGATCTCGGTGAGGATCTCGGTGTCGCCGACGACGGTTTCGTAGGGGCCGGTGTGGAGCTCTCGCACGGGCACCGATCGGCTGCTTCCGCCCGGCCCTCGGATGGTGGCGGTTGCATGCAACGCGGACAAGGCGGCCGAGAGATCTTCGGCTGGATCGGCTTGACACAGCGAGCCGCCGACGGTGCCGCGGTTTCGCACGATGGGGTCGGCGATCACACGCTCGGCGTCTTGCAAGATCGGAAAATGTTCGCCGACGAGCGGAGACGCGAGCAGGTCGTTATGGCGTGCCATCGCTCCGATCACCAACGCATCGCCATCGATCGAGATCGAACCGAGCTCGGCCGCGAGCGGATTGATGTCGATCAGGTGCTCCGGTTGCGCGAGCCGAATTTTCATCATCGGGAGGAGGCTGTGCCCGCCCGCCACGAGTCGAGCGTCCGGGCCGAGTTGTTCGAGTAATTCGATCGCGTGGTCGACGCTGGTCGCGCGCTCGTATCCGAACGGTGCAGGTGTCTGCATGAGTGTCCCCTCTCAGCTCACTGTGGGGCAGGTGCCCCGCTCGGCCGGTTGCTGCGTTCCCCAACACTGCATCACTCGAGCACGTTGAGTATCTCGCGGTCGAAGATCACCGTCAACTCTGAGGCACGGTTGATCGGACAAGCAGCAGGGCCAATGCCGCCGCACGGGCACGGTGCGTCTCAATTCCGCCTGAACGAGACACGGGCGTCGTCAGGCCGAGCGATTGAGGCGCAGCAACACCGTGATCAGCCTGATATCCAACCGAACGCCCGGCTCCCACCGATGCAACCGACGCGTCAGCCGCCGAGATCAGAGTCAGTGCATAGTGGCAGCGTGCGCTCGACCTCGTCGTCCGCCGTTCCCCCGGGATGCTGACTCCAGCCAGACTCCCTCCACGAGCCGATCGGAGCACGGCACCGGACGATCTCCGGCACGTGCCCGCAGCGCGAGAGGGGTCGATCTTGCTTGCGAGGATTGCCGATGGCCCGATCGTCAGGGGACGACGGCGCTGGTGCTCGGAACTCGTCGCCGTGACGGTTCTTCTGTTGTCACGGAGCGGGGCCGCGTCAGGCGGCGCGGCGGTTGGGTGGGCCGGTGTTGTGTATGGTGCCGTCGGGGAATCGGATCGTGAGTTCACGTCGTGGCCCCAACTCAACGACCCATTGGTGGTCGTGGACCTTGCTGTGGTGGTGAGCGCATAGCGGCAGCAAATTCGACAGGTCGGTGTGGCCGCCGTGCCGCCACCAGATGAGGTGGTGGAGTTTGCAGCGGTCGTACGGCACCGAACATCCGGGGATCGCACAACCTCGATAGAACCCGCGCAGTGCTCGTCGTTGGGCCCGGTTGGCGAGCCTGGTCGATCGGCCGAGGTCGAGGCGCCCGGGTGCGTGGATCACCACGCCGTTGCGCACGACGACCGCGTGCACGTCGGCATCGGCGGCCATCGAAGCGACCACTCGGCCGGGGACCTCGACGGGGATGCCCCAGTCGACGGTCGGCCCACCTGTCCCGTCACCCTCTGAGGCATCGATGACCACAACGAACTCGGGACGGCCCGGACGCACTCCGACCCCGGCCTCACTGTCCCCGTCGGACGACAGCAGCCGAGCGAACGCAAGCGCTCGCAGGTGGTGCTGCTTCTCGATCGGGTCGGATGGGCAGGTGTCGGGGACCGATTCGGCGAACATCGCTTGCACGGCGGCGTCGAGTCGGGCGGCGAGCGCGACACCGGTGACCGGGTCGAACTGGCCGGAGAAGCGCCACATGCCGTCGTTGTCGACCCACGTGCGCAGCCGGGTGTTGCGGCGTTGGCGTTCGAGGCGGGCCATGCCGTCGTCGCGTTGCACCGCGCGCAACTCCAACGACAGCCGGCGGCGGAATTCTTCGACCGTCGCCGCGGCAGCCACGTCGACCAACCCGGCGACCCGGTCGAACAGTTCCGTGCGCTGTGCGTCGTCGTCCAAGGACTTGCCGGCCCGGGTCAGCGCGTCGACGTGAGCGGCCGTGATCGCTGCGTCGTCGAGGGCGTCGGCGAACGACGGCACTGCGCCCAGCGTGTCGGACCGCTCTTTCGTCTTGACGCCCTCGTTCACCGTCGAGCGGGTGCAGTCGGCGATCGTCTTTTCCGGGAACGAGACCTGCGTCGCCAGGCGGGCGGTCAATGCAGCATCACCGGCCGCCAACCACGACCGCAGTTGCGACGAGGCCCGTAACGCCACCTCGATCGCAGACCGGTCGGCCGCGGAGTCGGCGCGCACGGCGGAGATCTCCCGCACCCGTTCGATCACCGCTGCCTCGTTCATGTCTCCCATCATGCCGAGGGGGTGTGACAGAGTTTCGGACTCGCTGCCCGGCTGCCGTCTCCGCGGACGCGTGGTGTCGTGATCTACACGTCGTGGACGCGGAGGTTGCCCTGCACCGAGTCTGCAACTTGGGCGACGTGGGAGCGATTCGACGTGACCACCGCATCGCCACGACGTAGGGCGCCTTCGACCACGGCGACATCGACGATGTCATCGAGCCCGCTGCTGCCTGCCAACGCACCGACTGCCCGCGCCTGTTCTTCGCAGAGCGGCTCGACTCGGCAACCCTTGAGAAACTGCGACAGCCGGTGCTGCGGACCACCGCGCCATGCCTCGGCGATCACGACCGACGGCACCGTTGGCGACAAGCCGCGCCTGAGTGCTGCGCGATGGAGCGACCACAACAATTGGTCATCCCGTTCCGCAGCGATCAGCGCGCCGCGGTCATACGTGAGACCAGCCATCACGAGCCACGCTCGCCCAACAGTCGAGCGAGCAGCGCCTCGCCCGCTGCGATTTGTTCAGGGGTGAGCGCGCCGGCCTCGGCTTCCCATTCCTGCACGCCACGAAGCCCCTCCCGCACGAGCAAGTGCTGCTCGGCCGCTGCCGAGAGCCACGCCGAGAACGACATCCCGTCCTGGCTCGCCGCTGCCTCGACGCGGGCGGGCAACACCGTCGTCAATCGACACCGAACGCTTCAATACACCCATCGGCTGAACGGTAGCACCGCTGGTACTACCAGCGTCCGTCACAACACGTTCGTCACTCACGCCATCTCCACTCAACTCGTTCTTTGGACCTCCCGGTCGATGAGGGGTTGGTCAAGCTCGCTCGACTCCAGCGTAATTGGGGCTGCGACGTCGTTCTCGGCGACGCGTCCGGTCGGTTGCCCGTGCCCGCGGGCGCGTTACTGCTCGACTTCTGATCGCGAGTGTGTATGATGTGTGTATGGCTCGGTTGAATGTCTATGTACCCGACGAACTGGCGGACGCGGCGCGGTCGGCGGAGCTGAACGTGTCGGCGATCACGCAGGCGGCGCTGCGCACTGCGCTCGGCGCGAACTCGATCGACCACTGGCTCGACTCACTCGACTCGCTCGAGCCCGTGAGCGTCAGCGGCGCGCAGGCGGAACGTGCGCTCGACGAGGCCCGCGACGAACTGTGGGGCGATGACTGACACGGTTGTCGTCGATGCGTCAGCGATGGTCGATCTACTCCTCGGCAGCGAACGTTCCGAGCCGATCCGGGCGTCCCTGAACGGGCGATCGCTCGTTGCCCCAGCGCACATGGACGTGGAAGTGATGTCGGCGATCGGGCGCCTCCAGCGCTCGAACGATCTCACTCCGCAAGGGGCTCGCTCACGGCTGGAACGGCTCGTGACTGCACCCATCGAACGAGTGCCGGTCGCACCCCTGCTGCTCGGTGCCTGGGCGCGGTGCGACAATTCGCGTCTGGCCGACGCCCTGTACATCGAACTGGCAGCGGAACTCGACACCGTCGTCGTCACCTCCGACCTCCGCCTCGCACGGGAACACCCGACGCGAACGCTCGCTCCGGGAGGTCGAGATGAGTAGCCCATCCGAGGGCGCATTCGAGACGGCGATCTGCGAGTCGCTTGCTGGTGCCGGTGGCTACGCCGTGGTCAAGATCGGCGATGCCGCCGACCGTCACGCTGGAGTCGGCGACGACTTCTCGCCCGATCTGGCGCTCGACACAGCTGAGCTGTTTGCGTTCATCGGGGCGACGCAGGGGGAGGAGTGGGAGAAGGTTCGCAAGTCGCATGCGTCAGCGGACGAGGCGCAGCGGGCGTTCGCTCAGCGGTTGGCGAAAGAGCTCGACAGTCGGGGGACCGTCGACGTACTGCGGCACGGGATCGTCGACGCCGGGCACGAGAAGGCCGAGTTCCGGCTGGCCTTACTTCCGGCCATCGTCCGGGCTGAACCCTGACCTCGGAGCGAAGTACCAGGTGCAGATCGTGAAATCTGGAGACGGTCCTTCAACTGAGCCCGCCGAAGCCGCTGTTCGGTTCGACTGAGCAGCGGTGCAGCGCAAGGCGGGACGGAGGGTGGCGGTTCAAGGTCGTCAACGGCGCCGAGAACTGCTGCGCGAACGCCGCTGGAAGCTACTTCGCGCCGTACCTGGATCTCTCGACGGTGCGACGCACGGCGCTGTCGGCGCATGAGCCCAGGTCCCCGCCGTGCGGCACTGCTCTCATCGTCTCGTCCACCGTGGCCAACTCCTGGCCGCTCATCGCGCTGGCCACAGCAACTGACTGTTGAGTGGTTGGCTCGCCGTTTCCGCACCGTCCACGGCTCGCAGCGGGTGACGGTGTCCACCTCCGCGTCGCCGAGTGACACGACCGTCCGACGCAACTCGTCCAACGACAATTCGAGCGGCGCTCGCTGATCCATATCCGGCCCAATCGAGCGCGCCCGCGCCACCGGGGCGCGCGCTCGTGGGCGGAACCTGCCGAATCCTGCACGGGTTGTATCTGATCGGCGTTCCGGACCTCTATGGACTACCGGCCAAACCAGGAGGGGCACCATGCGCTGCCGCAAGAACGTCAATGATCTCTCACTCGACGAGAAGAAGCGTTTCATCAGAGCCTGCGAAGTGCTCAAGACGAAGCCGAGCACCCTCAATCCCGGTGCTCAGCACCGGTACGACGACTTCGTACAGGTCCACCGCGAAGCGATGTCCGCGTCCAACTTCCCTCCCGACCCGGGCTGGGCCCACTTCGACTCCGCCTTCTTCCCCTGGCACCGCGAGTTCCTGTACCGGTTCGAGGAAGAACTGCGTCTGATCGATCTTGGAGTCACGATCCCGTACTGGGACTGGACCCGCGGGCAAGCCGCGTCCAACCCGGCGTTCCCGTTCACCCACGACTTCATCGGCGTCGACGGCACCGACGCCCAGGCCGACCGGGTCCTGAAGGAGCCGGGCGCGCCGTCGCCGTACCCCTACGAGTTCGACCCTGAGGCATGGGACATCGTCGTCAAGGACGGACCCGAGATCGACGACTTCACCCGCGCGTTCGCCGAGCGCAGCGACGCGCCAAACCTGCCGGACAACGACAACGTCGTCGTCGGCGCCGGCACCTCGTTCCGCAACGCGATCGCCGCCACCAGCTACGTGAGCCTGCGTGGCCGCAGCGAAGATCTGCACAATCTCGTGCACCGGTGGGTCGGCGGAAACATGGTCACCATGAGTTCGCCCAACGATCCAGTGTTCTGGACGCACCACGCCGCGATCGATCGGATGTGGACGATGTGGCAGGACCTCCACCCCGCCGTGACCCCCTACGTGCACACGGGTGGCTGGCCCGGCCACGGCATCGGCGACACCCTGACCTTCCACGGCCTCGGCGACACCGCACCGTGGAGCGGCACCGCTACCCCGCAACAGGTGACCAACAGCCACGCGATGCACGGAGAAAGCATCTGGTACTGGAGCGACCGCCCTGAGGTCAGCCTGACCGCCAACTCGGTATCGCTCGGGCCGGTGCCTCAGGGAATGACCCAATATCTTGCCGCGCACTTCGAGGTACGCAGCTGTCGGCCTGTGCAGTTCCGGATCACTGCCAACCCCACCGGAAACTTCGGCCTCACCCCCGAGGGCAGCCAGTTCTCGACACCCGGCTCCGACCAGGGCACCGTCGACGCCTACGCATGGTTCCAGTTCGTGGCCGACGGCAGCGGCACCCAAGCCTCCGCGGCGGTGGTCGAGGCCTACATCGTCGACACCGAGGGCTACTACGCGGCCGTCCCGGGCGGTGAGCACATCCTCGGTTCGTGGACCATCGACCTGTCCGCATCCGTCGTCCCTCGCGAGGACAACGCCGTCGTGCTCGTCCTCGACCGCTCGTGGAGCATGAGCGCTGCCGCCGGGGGCTCGAGCACCCGAAGCGCGCTGCTCAAGAGCGCCGTCGGGGCGTTCCACGCGCTGCTGCGCCCCACCGACGAGATCGGGGTCGTCAGCTTCGACGACGTGACCGAGAACCTGCTGCCGATCACCACACAGTCCGCCGGACTCGGCACCACCCTGACCGGCGCAGGGCTCGACCCGCGAGGCAACACCGCGATCGGTCTGGGTATCCAGAGCGGTTTCGGCATGCTCACGGGCGCCAGTCACACCAACCGTTCCCTGCTCGTGCTCACCGACGGCAACCAGAACGTGCACCCGTACATCGACGAACTTCCGCCCGGCACGATCACCAACCGGACCTACGCCATCGGCTTCGGCCGGCCCGGTGAGGTCAGCGACGCTGCGCTCCACGCCATCACGGCCAACACCGGCGGTGACCTCATCGTCAGTGGCGAACTGCCGAGCGCGCAGGAGTGGTTCCTGCTCACCAAGTACTTCGTCCAGATGTTGGCCGGCGTGACCAGCGCGAATGTGGTCCTCGACCCGGACGGCGAACTGCGCCTGGGCTCCGAACACGCAATCCCGTTCACGGTGTCACGAGCCGACGTTTCCATCGACGTGATCCTCCTGGCCCCGCTGGCGCCGTTCGTGGAAGTCGTCCTGCGGGCCCCGGACGGCACGGAGATCGACCCTGCCGTCGCAGCCGTCGAGCCGAACGTCGAATTCCAACTCCACGAGCAACTCGCGTTCTACCGGCTCGACCTGCCGGCGATCCCTGGGCGACCGGACGGCACGCACGCCGGCACGTGGCACATCGTCGCCCGGCTCCGTCGGGAGATGGATCTCAAGCCGCTCACCCACCGGCTCACGGACCTCGCGTGGTCCACCGCCGATGTCGGTGCGATCGCCGAACGGGGCGCGCTGCCGTATTCCGCAGTGGTGCACACTCGATCAAACCTCGACATGCAGGCCAAGATCACCCAGACCTCGACCGACCCCGGGGCGATCGTCGGTCTCACGGTGAGCCTCGCGGAGTACGGAGTGCCATTCGCCGGTTCTGCAGAGGTCTGGGCCGAACTCAGCCGGCCGGAGTCAACTGCACCCGAGAAGGTGCCGTTCCACGACGATGGCGACGGTCGTTGGCGGGCGTCGTTCGTCGCCGGGTCGGCCGGCCTTCATCGGGTCCGTATCCGTGCCGTCGGAGTGGGTCGGTACGGCTCGTCGTTCGCGCGCGAGAAGTCGCTCACCGCCGGTGTGTTCGTGCCTCGGCCCGTCAGCGATCAGCCGACCGATCCGTTCGACGGCAAGTTGGGTGACAAGTTGTGCGAGATGCTGCGCTGCCTCGTGGAGTACGGCACCGACCGTGATGGCCTGGCCCGTTGCGTCGAGACGCTGTGCCGTGACGACAAGCCGAAAGACGTCCGACCGCCGCTGCATCGGGCCCCGCCACCGCTCACCGCGCTGCCGTCCACGGGTGCACTGATCGTCGAACGCGACGACCCCGTCATCGTCCAACCGACCGTCGAGCAGCGTTCCGCAGCTGCCGCCGAACGGGCCGAGCGGCTCGGAAAGATGGCGAAACACCCCGGCCACATGCTCACGATGTCCGTGTGGGGCGACCAAATTCCGAAGGGCGAATCTGCTGCGAAGCAGCCGCCGAAGACGCCGCCGAAGAAGCGGGCGAAGAAGCCGGCGTCGAAGTCCGGGAAGCGGTCCACCGAAGAGTCCTGAGGCGGGCCGAGCAGTTCGGCGTCCGATGTTCCCCTGCGTCAGATCGGGACGGCGAACCCCGTGCCGTTCAGTGTTCTGCACGGCCGGCACGTGCCACTTGCTGAACAGAACGGGGGTGGGTCGGGTTGTCAGGAGATGCGGCGGGCGGAGCCCCCTGCCACACGCCCGTCTCTGTCAGCCGACCATCGTGTCGATCTCCGTGAGGATCTGATCGCGATGGGTGAAGTAGGTCTGATGTCCCGCTCCGTCGACCACGACGTAGCGCCCGCCTGAACCGAGACCAGCGAGCGCGACGTTTGCCTCGGCGAGCACGGGCCGAATGCGATCGCAGAACTCGCCCGGACAGTCCTCGGTGTACATCACGATGTACGGCACGTGGGGAGTGGGCTCGTCGACGATCAGTTCGGTGTCGCGCAGGTCGACGCCCTCCTCGTTGCCGCCCTCGTAAAAAAACTCGTTCTGCTGCAGCTCGTCCGGGGTCTGGACGGCCGATGCCCGCTCGATCCACGTCGAGAACGGCGTACCGGATTCATCGACACGAACCCCATGACGTCGCCAGGGTTCCGCTGCGCGAACCGGTGCACGATGGTCCCTCCGATCGACTGCACGACCAGCAGCAGCGGCGGTTCGGCACCGGCCGCATCGACGAACGACTCAAGATCGTCGACGAGGCCTCGAGCGTACGCGCCCGTCGGCGCACCACTCCTGCCAATCCCGGCACGGTCGTAACTGCAGACTCGCATCCTCGGCGCGAGCGCGTCGCCGACCGCATCGAGCTGATGTCGGTCACCGCGCATGCCGGATTCGAGGATCACCGTCGCGGCTCCGCCGTCGCTCGTGCCGACACATCGTCCGGAGAGGGATGCGCCGTCGACGTCGATCTCGACGACGGCCATCTCGCCGGTCAGGTCGCCGTTCAATTCGCCGGCCGGCACCGTACATCCCTCTGTGTCCGGCGTGGTGACCTCCGGTAGCGAAGTCGGCGCCACCGACACAGAAGCCGCGGACACCGAGGCCGGGACCGTGGAGACCGAGGTCGGTGCCGTGCTGGAGTCGCCGGCTCCGCATGAACTGGCTGCCGATCCGGCAAGCAGGATGAAGATCGTCAGTGGGTGCCGCATGATGGTCCTTCGTCGAATCGAGTGACGTCGTACTGACGCAAGGACGC
>JBDSBE010000032.1:0-5062 GCA_039921745.1 Ilumatobacteraceae bacterium
TCGACGCCGCCCAGCCGAGATCCCGGAGCTTGGAGACGTCGAGGAGCTTGCGCGGTGTGCCGTCGGGTTTGCTCGTATCCCACACGATCTCGGCGTCCGGGTTGACGAGTTCACGGATCGACTCGGCCAGATCCCGGATCGACAGATCGAGGCCGGTGCCGACGTTGACGTGTTGGTCACCGTCGTAGTGCTCCATCAGGAACAGACAGGCGTCGGCGAGGTCGTCGACGTGGAGGAACTCACGCATGGCCGCACCGGTACCCCACACCTCGACCTGGTTGCGCTCGGCCGACCGGGCATCGTGAAACTTTCGCATCAGCGCCGGCAGGACATGCGACGAGTCGAGGTCGAAGTTGTCGCCAGGCCCGTACAGGTTGGTCGGCATCGCCGAGATGAAATCGCACCCGTACTGGCGACGGTACGCCTGGCAGAGCTTGATGCCTGCGATCTTGGCGATCGCGTACCATTCGTTCGTCGCTTCGAGCGGACCCGAGAGCAAGAGGTCTTCGGTCATCGGCTGCTCGGCGTCGCGGGGGTAGATGCACGACGAGCCCAGGTACAGCAGCTTGGTGACACCGACCTCGTAGGCGGAGTGCACCACGGTCCCGTGGATCATCAGGTTGTCGTAGATGAATTCGGCCGGCCGCGCAGCGTTCGCGCCGATGCCGCCGACGGTCCCGGCGACCAGGAACACGTACTCGGGCCGGTTGGCCTTGAACCAGTGCGACACCTCGGACTGGTCACGGAGATCGACCTGGGCTCGGGTCGCGGTGAGGATGTTCGTGAACCCCTGAGCCTCGAGGTGACGCACCAGTGCCGAGCCCACGAGCCCGCGATGGCCGGCGACGTAGATGCGTGCGGAGCGGTCGATGCTGGTCACGACGCAGACGATAGCCAACGGTGTTGACCGTGGCTCGGAGTCACGACGTCGCGACCCGGTCGGCCGGTGGCGCGTCGGCGCCGACGCCCGGTCGGCTCAGCGCGTGCCGGCGATGAGTTGGTCGACCGGGGCGAAGTCGTCGGTGAGCACGAGCGCGCCGTCGAGGTAGGCGTCGATGTCGACGACGAGGCTGCCGGGGTCGTCGCGATCGATGCGCGTGCGATCCCACGCTGCGGCGTCGAACGGTCGGACACTCGCGACCACGACTGCGTTGCCGCTGGACCCGTTGGTCAGCCCGTCACCCGGCATGACGGCCACGAACGGCATCGCGGTCCGGATCGTGGCAGCCTCGGCCCGCAGGAAGGACTGGGAGGGACCGTCGATGATGTTGGCGACGTACAGACCGCCCGGTCGCAGTACCCGTTCGATCTCGGTCATGAATTCCTCGGTCGCGAGGTGCCACGGCACGGCACGGCTGCCGAACGCGTCGCCGACGATCACGTCGGCCGAGTCGGTCGGTCTGTCGAGCAGGCTGATCCGGCCGTCACCGGTGATGATCCGGAACGGTTCAACGTCGATCGCAAGTTCATCGGCCACGAACTCGATCAAGTCGGGGTCGATCTCGAGGATCGTCTGAACGCTGCCAGGCCGGGTTGCGTCGACGTAGCGGGGCACGGTGAGGGCCCCGGCGCCCAACGCGAGCAGGTCGATCGGGCCCGGCGGTCCGAGCGTGTCGATTGCGGCGGCGATCTGACGGACATACCAGAACTCGAGATGGGTGGGGTCCTCCAACGCGACGTAGCTGTGCCGGAGGTCGTCGAGCACGAGGATCCGTCCGTCCGGTCGATCGGCGTCGGTTCGGATGGCGATGCAGTAGTAGCTCGACTGGAGATCGCACGGTTGGTCGACGACGAGGAAGCCGGCCACGGAGACCGCGACGAGCGCACCGGCGGCCAGCATCTCGCTCGGGACCCCGGTCTCGGACGCCCGTTGCTCGACGCTCCGCAGGCCGAACCACAGCAGGACGCCGGCCCCGACGAGCGTCGCGCCGACCGACATGATCAGCGTGCTGACCGCTGCGAACGCGACGAGCACGAACCCGGCGAGGAAGGTGCCGACGATTGCTCCGCCCGTGCCCCAGGCCGACAATCGCCCGACGACGCCGCCGGTCTCGTGGAGATCTCGGAGCTGAAGTTTGACGACGGCCGGTGGCACGGCGCTGAGCACGGCCGCCGACGGGAGGAACCCGAACGCCGCGAGGAGCACGCTCGGAAGACCCCGGGCATTTGCGCCGGATGCGCCGCCGAGTGCCCGCACGATCGGCACGGACGAGATCGCGAGTGCGCCGCCGAGGAGCAGCAGGATCGGGATCAGGCGTCGCGGGTCGTGACGATCCGCAAGTGAGCCACCGACGCCGGCGCCCAGTGCGATGCCGGCCAGGATCGTCCCGATGATGGCGGTGTACGTCTCGAGGTTGACGCCGACGTAGGGCGCCATCACCCTGCCCGCGAGGATCTCCAGCACCAAGACCGCACCGGAGGTACCGGTGACCAGCGCGATCGCGAGCCGGTCAGGGAGCGGTCGCTCGTCGGCGCCGCTCATCTGCTCGGTCATCGCAGCCAGGCTACGAGTGCGTCGCCGGGACCATCACGCGTAGGCGTCGGGGCGCCGCGCGGTATCGGACGCATGCCGCAGGTTCACACGCGTCACCGTCGCGCTGTACTGGCACCACTCGGGCCCAGGTGACGACGATCTCTGCGCCCTGTACGGTCCTGACGTCGGTCGAGGGCGCCGCCCGGCCACGCACGATGTTCCACGTCGAGCGAGCGAACCCGAGGGCTGAGTGTCGGCGCAGGACCAAGACGTCGAGGTGGCCGTCGTCGAACTCGGCGTCCGGCGCGAGGTGCAGCGATGCGGAGCCTCGCTCACCGACGTTCATGACGACCACAGTGAGGGCCGGCTCGTCGTACCAGGTGTGACCGTCGACCTCGACGGTCACCGCGTTCGGCTCGGATCGGAACCACTGCACCAGTCCGGTCGTCGCGTAGCCGAGACGACCGAACCGCTTGGTTTCATCGCCGACGTGTGCGATCACGGCGGCATCCCAGCCGCTGCTCCCGTTGAGAACGAACACGTCGTCGGCACCGGCGTCGGCTTGGATCAGGCCGACATCGACCGTCCGGGTTCGGCCGTTCGCCGCCGCTGCGACGGCCCGTTCGATGTCATCGACACCGAGCACCTGCGCCAGCAGGTTGACGGTCCCGGCGGGGATGACGGCGAGTGCGACGTCGGTGTCGAGCATCGCCGTTGCCGCCGTGCGCTGGGTTCCGTCGCCACCCACCGCGGCAACGACGTCGACGCCGTCGGCGACGAGACGGGCGATCTCGTCGCGGAGCCCTGCAGGAGAGTCCGGCCGGGCGACCGTGACGGTGCACCCGGCCGAGCGCAACCGGTGGATCACGTCGTCGCTGACGCCGGTGCGTTCGGGATTGACGACCACCCCGACGTGCCGCGACGACGAGCCCGTCTCGGCGGCGTTGCCGCCGGGCGAGGCCCTGCCCGTTTCGTCCTCGCTGGTCTCGTCGCCCGTGTCCACGCTGGCTACCGGCGCCAGAAGAGTAGGTGCGTCACCCCGCTGGGACTCGGCACAGACTCGAGGTTGAACCGGTCGAGCAGGTCCTCGGAGGAGGTCCACAGGCGCTCCCCGCGGCCGAGCTCGATCGGCGCAACGGCGACATGCATGGTGTCGACGAGGTCAGCCGCCAAGAACTGCCGAATGGTGGCGACGCCGCCCCCGAGCCGCACGTCGTTTCCATCCGCGGCATCCTTGGCCCGCCGCAACGCCTCTGCGGGTGAGGCATCGAGGAAGTGGAACGTGGTGTCGGCCAGCGTGAAGCTGGGTCGGTGATGGTGGGTGAGGACGAACACGGGCGTGTGGAAGGGCGGGGTCTCTCCCCACCAACCTTCCCAGTCGAGGTTCTCCCACGGGCCCCGTTGGGGTCCGAACTTGTTGCGACCCATGATCTCGGCACCGATGTTCCGAGCGAAGTCGCGAGTGAAGTAGTCGTCCAGCCCCCGTGATCCGCCGGGATCGGTCCGGTTCGGCCAGCTCGCGGTGGCGAAGGCCCACGAGGCGAGGTCGGCCGGGTTGGCATGTCCGAACGGTGCCTCGAGGCTCTGGCCTTCACCGGCGCCGAACCCATCCGCCGACACGCAGAAGTTCTGTACTCGGAGCAGCTGGGACATTCGTTGGTCCTTTCTCGGTTTGGGCGACGAACGGTTGCTCGTCGTCACGGGGGTTGACTGGCGGGAGGCCGAGGTTCGTCGTGCGACTGTGCACATCGCGCTCGAAGCATGGATCGTCGGGGTTGGAGGCGGCCGCGGGAAGAGAGAGCCGACCAAATCGCCGTCGACTTGAACAATGATCGCATTCGAGTCGTGTGTCGCGCCTCGAACGACAGGTCGAGTTTTCCCATAGGCCGACCGTAACGGACTGGCCCGACACCGCGTTCGTCGAGGCGCAGCGGGCCGAGACGTCACCCAGAACCGGTACTGCGAATCCCTGGATCGCTCGCGGTCCGGCTTCATGCGCACGAGACGTGCGCCAGAATGTGCGTCCGGGATCCGGTGTTGTGAAATGGGTCTGCCGGCGTGATTCGGGGTTGCCTTCTGGGTCGCTCGGTGGCGAGCGCTCGTTCAGTCGATCGTTCCTCGCTGGACGATCCATTCGGCCGGCTGGCCGGTGATCGAGGCGATTTGGTCGAAGTCGGCGTCGTAGTGCAACACGCTGAGCGATGCTGACTCGGCGATCGCTGCGATCAACAGGTCGGGGATCTTTCGGCCGTTGAGGCCATTGTCGGCCAACATCTGTTGAACGTGATGCGCGCGTTGGAAGTGATGCTCCTCGGTCTCGATCAGATCGAAAGCGGCAACCGCGTTGCTCAGACGATCCCACTCGACGCCGTTGCGCGCCGAAAATCCGATCTCGAGGTCGGTAATCGACGCCCGATGGAGGCCCACGGATGCGATTTCGCGGAGCCGTTCTCGAACGGTTACGGTGGCGAGTCGAGTCAGCACGCTGGTGTCGACGAGGTAACTCACCGCCATGCGGCAGCGCGGTCGTCGAGGTCGGCGTCGGCCAACACTGCGAGCGCGTCGTCGAGCGCTGCCTGACGAGTGTCT
>JBDSBE010000033.1:0-9190 GCA_039921745.1 Ilumatobacteraceae bacterium
TGAGGAGCCAACGGCGATTCGTGCGGTTGCGGAGCTCGCGCTCGGCCAGTGCGAGTTGCCAGCGGTCGTTGACACCCTGGGTCTCCGACGGCGGCGCCTGGACAGCACCGACCCGGTGCCCCATCGCGGCGAGGCCGCCGATCACGTCGGTCAGGTAGAACTCACCCTGGGCGTTATCGCTCGTGAGGTTGCGCAGCGCCGGGCCGAGGAGGTCGCGTCGGAACGCGTAGATGCTGGTGCAGACCTCGGTGACGTCGAGCTCGTCGGGTGACGCGTCACGCTGTTCGACAATGCGCAGGACCCGGCCGTCGGCGGCGCGGACGACGCGGCCGTACCCGGTCGGGTCGACCATCACGCTGGTGAGCATCGTGGCGGCGTTGGAGTTGGCGACGTGGGTGGCGACCAGCTCGTCGAGGGTGTCGGCCTCGAGCAGCGGAGTGTCCCCCGGGAGGATCACGACGGTCGCGTCCTCGTCGTAGTCGTCGCCCCCGAACGCACTCATACCGATCGCAGCGGCGTCGCCGGTGCCGTTCTGTGCGAGTTGTTCGACGAACGCCACGTTGGCCCACGCCGGTGCCGCCGCTTCGACCTTTTTGGTCACCTGCTCCGCCCCGTGCCCGACCACGATCGCCGTGTGTTCGGGGCGGAGTCGTTCGAGGGCGTGGATCACGTGCAGCACCATCGGTCGGCCGCAGATGCGGTGGAGCGGTTTGGGTCGGTCGGAGCGCATCCGGGTGCCAGCGCCTGCCGCGAGTACGATCGCGGAGACGCTCATGAGCACTGTGAGGGGTTGATCGTCATCGTTCCGGGGAGAGGATTCGAACCCCCATCGACGGCACCAAAAACCGCTGTCCTACCATTGAACGACCCCGGATGGTCGGGCATCACGGTAGCGCCCGAGATCGACGTCACCGACCCAGTACCGGTCGCCCCCGGATGCCCGGGTTCGCGAGATCGCCGGTAGCGTTGCGAGCCTTATGGGATCGCTCGTCAAGAAGCGCAGGAAGCGCATGCGGAAGAAGAAGCACAAGAAAATGCTTCGCCGCACGCGTCATCAGCGCCGCAAATAACCGTCAATCAGTCCGGCCGCTGTCGTGGCCACTCGTCCCGTCCGTTCCTTCTTTGTCGAAGGTGACGTCGAACGGCGACCGGGTGGTCCGAACGGCGATGATGTCTGCGCCCTCGTTGCCCAGAGCAGCGAGGGCGTTGTCGTGTCTTCCCGGAACGAACCAGGTTGCGCCGCTCCCGGCGAGCACCGGCGTTGCTCCGCACGCGTCGCCGATCCGGTCGCGCCATCGTGCGAGCTCAGGTTCGACGACGAGCGCCGCTGGCTCGAGGTCGTTCGGGCCGTCGGCCACCGGCCCTCCCAGGTCGTCCCATGCGCGGTAGACGGCCGGCGTGCTGACGTGCAGGGGTGGGACCACGAGCGTCACGGAGCGTTCGATGAACGGGAGCGGGTCGACGACGTCGCCGATGCCCCGAACTCGGGCTCGTCCGCCGACGAGGCAGAACGCGACGTCAGCGCCGATCGCAGCCGCCGTGGCGAGCGAGGTCGGCGTCGGCCGGAGCCCTGCCCATCGGAGGATCGCAGCGGCGTCCGCCGAACCGCCGCCGAGGCCGCCACCGTGCGGGATCTGCTTGTCGATCACGACCTCGGCGTGGTGGCCGACGACGTCGAGCGCCCGTGCGACCAGATTGGTCGAATCCAACGGTATGCCGCCCGCACAGGGCCCGGTCGCCGTCAGCGACGTCGTGTGTCGGGCTGGTGCGATCTCGAGCGAGTCGAACAGCGAGAGGGTGACCATCTCGGCGTCGATCAGGTGGTACCCGTCGGCTCGTACACCGGTCACTCGCAGCGACAGGGTGAGTTTCGCCGGCGCCGTGACCACGGTCAGCGGCACGTTCACGATGGGGTTTCCGTTCCGGGCAGGGTCTGCGCGAGGCGGCACCAGGCGTCGAGCCCCAACTCTTCGGGGCGCGCATCCGGGGCGACCCCGGCCGCCGCGAACTGTGCGTCGAACACAATTCCTCGCAACGACTTGCGGAGCATCTTGCGGCGCTGACCGAAACCCTGGCGGACGAGCGGGAACAGCACGGCAGGATCGATCGGTGGTGGCGACCTGCGATCGATGCGCACGAGCGCCGACTCGACGTTCGGTCGGGGGATAAACACGGAGGCAGGAACGGTGGCGACCACCGAGGCTGTTGCCCAGTAGGCGACCTTGACGCTCACCGCTCCGTACAGTTTCGAACCCGGGCCGGCGGCCATCCGGTCGGCGACCTCCTTCTGCACCATCACGAGCATGGAGACGATCGCCGGCACATCGTCGAGGAGATCGCAGACGAGTGGTGTCGCGACGTTGTAGGGCAGATTCGCCACCAGCGTCCAGTCGGTGTGCGGCGTGAGCAGTTGGTTCCAGTCGACGGTGGTGGCGTCGGCCTCCACGACGGAGACTCGTTCGCAGTCGGCGACGACGTCGCGCAGGATCGGCACCAGCCCGCGATCGACCTCGATCGCCGTGACATGGGCACCTGTTTCTGCGAGTGCCAGCGTCAACGAACCGAGCCCGGCCCCGATCTCGACGACGTGGGCGCCGTCGCCGACCTGCGCGAACCGAGAGATGCGCCGCACGGTGTTCGGGTCGGCGACGAAGTTCTGGCCGAGGTCGCGACGTGGCGCGAGGCCGCCCGATCCGAGCAGGTCGTGGATGTGGGTACGAGAGTGGGTCACCAGGTGATCTCGACGCTCAGCGGCGCGTCGGTGAGGTCACCGATCTGGAGGAACGCGTCGGCATTCAGCACGACGCTGTGGTCGGGGATTCCGCTGATCGACGCGATGCACTGGACGCTGCGACTGTTGTCGAGGTTGGTGATCGTGACCGTGGCGTTGAACGGCACGATCGCCAGGTCGCGCACCTGGCACGCCTTGGGGTCGTTGATCGCACGACTGAATGTGGCCGAACCGGTAATGGATTCGCCGGGCCGCGGAATCGCGATCGTGGCCGGGTCGGCCGGCGCAGCGGGCACGGTGCCGTCGAGGTAGGCGACCGCCGTGCTCCCCATCGCATCCGTCGCGGCCGGGTCATCGGTGACGGGGACCGTCGACGCGACGGTGACCTGCCCAGGGATCACGACCGTTCCGACGAACGTGTTGGTCGGTGGCACGGCGTCGTCGGTCGCTGCACCTCGGTTGAGGAGGAATGCAGCCGGAACCAGGATCACGGTGATCGCCAGAGCCAGTGCCACTCGTCGTCGTTGCGCAAAGTCTTGGTCCATGGCGGTCCCTGCGGGCAGGCTACCGGCTCGTCACGGCGTCGGCAGGCCGCCGCTCAGTGGGCGATCGCCGGAAAGGCGGCCAACCCGTTCGCGTACGTCAGGGCCGCCAACTCGTCAACGGCCACATCCCGGAGGTCGGCGACGAAACGAGCGGTGTCGGCGACCCACGCCGGCTGGTTGGGTTTGCCACGGTGGGGCACAGGAGCCAAATACGGCGCATCGGTCTCGATCAGGAGGTTTGCATCAGGGACGAGGCGGGCCGCAGCCTGGACGTCGGCAGCGCTCTTGAAGGTCACGATCCCCGAGAAGCTGACGAACATGTTTCGATCGAGTCCTTTGCGGGCCTCGTCCGGGCCACCGGTGAAGCAGTGCAGGATCGTGCGATCGGGAACCCCTTCGGCGTCGAGGATCGCAAACGTGTCGGCCCATGCATCACGGGTGTGGATGATCAGTGGCAGATCATGTTCCTGGGCGAGCTGAATTTGCGACGCGAACGCCTTGGCCTGGGCGGGTCTGGGAGAGTGTTCGTAGAAGTAGTCCAGACCGGCTTCGCCGACAGCCACGACCCGCGGTCGGTCGAACAGATCGACGATCGTGTCAACGCCGTGCACCGCCTCGTGCGGATGGAGGCCCACGGTGGCCCACACGTCGTCGTAGGCGCCGGCCGCTTCGATCGCAGCGAGCGAGGTGGCACGATCGCACCCGACGGTGACCATCGCGGCGACGCCGGCCGCACGCGCGATCTCGACGGCGGCGCCGGTGCCGCCGGGCATCCGCTCGTCGTGGACGTGGCAGTGGCTGTCGAACAGCTTCATGCCGTGATGCGCGGGAACAGCGGATCACCCTTGGTGACGGTGAGACCGCCCGGATACCCGCCCCAGGCGGCGGCGTCGGGGAGGCGCTGGTCGGCGATGTCGGACTCGAACCCGATCCGTTCCCAGACGGCCTGCGCGGTCGAGGGGACTGCGGGCGACGCCAGGATCGCGACGATCCGGAGCGCCTCGAGCGCGTCACCCATGACGGCGTCGACGGCTGCGCCCGGCTCCGATTTCCAGGGCTCGTTCGTCTCCAGGTAGGCGTTGGTGGCGCGAATGAGCGACCAGGTCGCGTCGAGCGCTTTCGACGGGGCGACGTCCGCCCACCCGGCCCGGGCGCCGTCGTACGCAAATGTCGCGGCGGCGGCGAGTGGGCTGTCGGCACTCGGTGTCGGGCCGACGCCGTCGCACTGCTTTTCGACGACGGTGGCGACGCGTGCGGCGAGGTTGCCGAGGTTGTTGGCGAGGTCGCTGTTGTACTTCGCGACGAGGCCCTCGTAGCTGAAGTCGCCGTCGCTGCCGTAGGGGGTCTCGGCCAGCACGTAGTAGCGGAACCCGTCGACACCGACGGTGTCGATCAGTTCGAGCGGGTTGACGACGTTGCCGCCGGACTTCGCCATTTTTTCGCCGTCGACGAGGAGCCAACCGCCGATGCCCCACCCGGCAGGGAGTTCGACCCCCGCCGACATCAGCATCGCCGGCCAGTAGACGCAGTGCTGGCGGATGATGTCCTTGCCGATCAGGTGGAAGTCGACCGGCCACCAGTCGGTGTAGTCCTGTTCGGGGTCGCCGAACCCGACGGCGGCCAGATAGTTCGTGAGCGCGTCGAACCAGACGTAGGTGACGTGGTCCGGATCCCAGGGGAGCGGGATGCCCCACTCGAGACTCGTTCGGCTGATCGAGAAATCGCGGAGCCCGCCGCGGATCAGTCCGAGTGCCTCATTGACGCGATTCTCCGGCTTGATCGCGCCGGGGTGGGCGGCGTACCAGTCGAGCAGTCGACCCTCGAATCGGCTGAGCCGGAAGAAGTAGTTCTCCTCCTCGAGCGTCTCGACCGGGCGTTTGTGGATCGGGCAGCAGTCGTCCACGCCGGCGATCGTGACGAGTTCGTCGTCGGAGTAGTACAGCTCGCAGCCGACGCAGTACTTGCCGCTGTACGTGTCGAGTTCGATGTCGCCGGCGTCGTAGCACCGCTGGAGCAGTTCGGCGACGGCCGCCTTGTGACGCGGTTCGGTGGTGCGGATGAAATCGTCGTTGGCGATGTCGAGCCGCTTCCAGGCATCGGCGAACATCGGCGCGATCGAGTCGGTGAACTGTTGCGGCGACTGCCCTGCAGCCTCTGCCGCCTGCTGGATCTTGAGCCCGTGCTCATCGGTTCCGGTGAGGAACTTGACGTCGTTGCCGAGGAGCCGGTTCCAGCGGCTGAGCGCGTCGCCGATGATGGTCGTGTACGCGTGCCCCAGGTGCGGCTCGGCGTTGACGTAGTAGATCGGGGTGGTGACGTAGAACCGACTCACCCGATCGACGCTACCGACCGGGGTGTCGAACGAGTGCCTGGGTTCGGAGTGGATGTCGGACCTGCCCGTAGAGTGCGGCCGATGTTCGCGACGTTCGCCGAGGCAACCACCGTCACCGCGCACGGCGAAGGTCGTTACGGCGGCGAGATCGCCTCCGGGTGGGACATCGGCGGAAACGCGAACGGCGGCTACCTGCTCGCGCTCGCGACCCGCGCCCTGGCCGACGCCGTCGGCCGCCCGCCGCTCAGTGTCACGGCGCACTACCTCGCCCCGGGTCTTCCGGGACCGGTCGAGATCGACGTCGACGTGATCCGCGCGGGCCGACGGATGGCGACGGTCAGCGGCCGGCTGCGGTCGGGCGGGAACGACGTCCTGGCAGTGCTCGGCACGTTCGCCGACCAGGCGGTCGGCGAAGGGTCGGCGATCGACGGAGCGCCGCCCCGGCTCCCGCCGATCGAGCAGTGCGTCCGGATGTCGCCGCCGGTCGACTCGGGCTTCCACCACCGGGTCCGGGGCTGGGTCCGTCCTGAAGACGCAGGTTTCAAGGACGGGCGGGCATCGGGAAAACCGGAGATGGCAGGGTGGTTCGAGTTGCCGGACCAGGCGCCGATCGACGAGTTCGGACTGTTGATGGTCGCCGATGCATTCGCGCCGGTCGTGTTCAATCACGGCGGGTTTCCGGTCGGCTGGTCACCGACGCTCGAACTCACCGTCCACGTCCGCGGCCGTCCGGAGCCGGGGCCCTTGCGGTGCCGGTTCTTCAGTCAGTTCATCGAGCACGGTTTGTTCGACGAGCAGGGGGAGATCTGGGACAGCGCCGGGCGGCTGGTCGCGCAATCCCGCCAGCTCGCGCTGGTTCCTCGCGGCTGACTCAGCGGAACAGCGTGCGTCGGGCCCGTCGGGAACCGAGTTCCAGCCCGGCCGCGAACGTGCCGGCCGCGAACCCGCCCGAGACGACGGCAGCGGCTGTTCGTCGGATCACCGTCTTGGTGCGCTGACTGAAGATCACGACGGGCCACCCGTGCGTGCGGGCGTGGCGTTCGAGCTTGCTGTCGGGATTGACGGCGACCGGGTGACCGACTGCGCTCAGCATCGGTAGATCGCTCGCCGAATCGCTGTAGGCGTAGCACTGGGCGAGGTCGAGGCCGTCCCATCGGGCGATCGCCGTGATGGCCGTGACCTTGCCCTCGCCGTAGCAGAACGGCCCGTCGAGTTCGCCGGTGTAGACACCCTCGACGACTTCACCCCGAGTGCCGATGCCGCCCGTCATCCCGAGCGACACGGCGAGGGGTTCGACGATCTCCTGGGGCGCGGCCGACACGATGTAGGTGGCGCGGCCGGCGTGACGATGGATGTCGACGAGTCGGCGCGCCTCAGGTCGGATCTTGCCGAGGAGCACGGGGAGCACCTGCTCGTTCAACGCGATCAGGTCGTCCTGGCGCTGCCCACCGACGAACCCGAGCACCCGGTCGCGGGCCGAATCGCTCGCGCCCGAGTCATGATCGCCCCGCAGTTTGAACGTCGCCGCGGTCACCGCGTCGCGCAGCAGTTCGTGGGTCGGCATCATTTTCATCGAGCGGGCGGCCAGCGCGAGCGCGAACGCCGACGAGCCGGCGATCAGGGTCCGGTCGAGGTCGAAGAACGCTGCGCTCGGCCCAGCTGCCGACACGTACTCGGTCATGGCCCCGAGGGTAGGTCAGCCGTCGGCGATTGCGAGCGCATACACCGACTTCTTGGACACACCAAGTCGATCGGCGACGGCCGCCACAGCATCTTTCGTCGATGCACCCTTGGCGCGATCGGCGCGGAGTTCGGCGAGAATCACGTCGTGGCCGACCGGGGCGTCGTCGACCGGCCGGCCGGCCAGCACGATCACGTACTCGCCTCGCGGCGTGCCGAGGTCGACGCTGCCGAGCCTGCCGCGCACGACCTGCTCGAAGCGTTTCGTGAGCTCGCGGCAGATCACCACGCTCCGGTCGGCACCGCACGCGTCGATGAGGTCGGCAACGGTGCGTTCGATCCGGTGCGGAGCCTCGTACAGCACGATCGTCCGTCGTTCGGATGCGACCTCGGCCAAGCGGGCCACTCGATCTCGCCCCTTGCGGGGAAGGAAGCCGTCGAAGACGAAACGCTCCGTGGAGAGGCCGCTGATGGTGAGCGCAGTGATCGCCGCGACGGGCCCCGGCACCGCGGCGACGGCATACCCGGCCGCGATCGCGGCTGCGACGAGGCGTTCGCCGGGGTCGGAGATGCCGGGCGTCCCGGCGTCGCTCACCACGGCGACGTCCCCGCCGCTGCCGAGCACACCGATGACGTCGTCGATGCGGTGGTACTCGGTGTGGTCGTTGGCGACCGCGAGACGGTCGACCCGGATGCCGGCATGTCGCAGCAGTGTCCCGGTCCGTCGGGTGTCTTCGCAGCAGACGAGCGCGACGTTGCGTAGCACGTCGATCGCGCGTGGCGCAAGGTCGCCGAGGTTGCCGATCGGCGTGGCGACCAGCCACAGCGTTCCGCCGGCGTTGGCCGCCGGCGCGTCGGTCACCGGGTGCTCATGAGTCATCGGCCCGGATCTCGATCACGTCGCCGACACGCAGCCCCCACCGCGCAAATGCACCGGCTTCGGCCTCGATCACGATGCCGGCCCGCCACACCGGCACGCCGACGCGACGCTGGTGCATCTGCATCGTCTTGACGACGACCCCGTCGTTGTCGAGGAATGCCACATCGATCGGGAATCGCATGCCGATCGTGTGCACCCACCGGCACGGTCGCAGCGCCATTGCTCCGTCGAGGCCGTCGCGCCCGAGTAGACCCTTTCGGCGGGCCGACCGGGCATCGGCCAGCTCGACCGAAGCGAGCACACGGGCATCATCGGTCACCAACCACGGCACGCTCGCAGTGTGCCAGGAGCGTGGCCCGAAATGCGAACGAGCCCCGGTCAGACGTTGAAGCGGAACTCCATCACGTCGCCGTCCTGGCCGATGTAGTCCTTTCCCTCGACCCGAAGTTTGCCGACCTCCTTGGCTTTCGTCCACGATCCGAGTGCGAGCAGCTCCTCCCAGTGGATCACCTCGGCCTTGATGAAGCCCCGCTGGAAGTCGGTGTGGATCCGCCCGGCGCACACTGGCGCCGTCGATCCCTCGTAGAACGTCCAGGCGCGGGTCTCCTTCTCGCCGGTCGTGAAGTACGTCCGCATGCCGAGCAGGTGATATGCCGAGCGCACCATCCGGAACAGGGCACCCTCGCCCAGGCCGAAACCCTCGAGCATCTCGGCCCGCTCGACCGGGTCGGTGATCGAGGCGGCTTCGGCTTCGAGCTGGACGCACATCCCGATCACCTCGACGTTGTCGCCGGCATCGTTGAACTCGGCTGCAACCCGAGCCTCGGCGTCGGGGATCGCGTCGAGGTCGTCTTCGCGGACGTTGACCACTGCGAGAACCCGGCGGTTGGTGAGGAGGAAATAGCGCGCCAACTGTGCACGGACGTCGGGTTTCAGGCCGGCGCGATACAGCGGGCGACCATCGCTGAGTGCGTCGTAGGCCTGCTGGAGCGCGTCGATCTCGTCGCCGAGCGTCTTGTCGA
>JBDSBE010000034.1:0-16856 GCA_039921745.1 Ilumatobacteraceae bacterium
GGCCCGGCACACCCGGGCCGACTCTCACGCGAACGACGGCGAGTCAGTGTGTTGGATTCACACGGTCTCACTGCGGCGGCGGGTTGCTCCGACGAGTGCCAATCCGGCGCCCACGAGCGCGATGGCGATCAGCGCCATCGCGCCGTTGTCGGTGCCGGTGTCGGGCAGTCGCTGGACGATCGGGGTCGTCGTCGGCGTCAGGCCGCCCGGTTGCACCGTGGTCGGCGTTGCGGTCGTCGTGGTCGGCGTTGCGGTCGTCGTGGTGGTCGTGGCGGCCGTCGTGGTGGTGATCGGCGCTGTGGCGTTGACCTGGGCGCGGATTGCGCCGTTCGGATACTCGGTGGTGTGGACGTTGACGTAGAACCCCGCAGGGTTGGCGACGATCGACGCTGTCACCATCGGATCAGCGAACACGCATCCCTTCGTCCCGTTGGCGGGGACGTTGAAGTCGACGACGACAGGCCCGTCCTGGCCGACCCCTCCCTGGTGGATGTGCGCCACGGTGATTGCGGAGATGCCCGATGTCGTCAGCTCGTAGCAGACCCTGCCGGTCGCCCCGTCGATGTCGAGCTTGGCGGTCCCACTGCCGTCGGCGTCGCCGGACGGGGCGAGTGCAACGGTGAACTCGGTCGTCGTCGCCGGGGTCGTGGCTGCGAGTTGCGAGCGGATGGCACCGTTCGGATAGTCCACGTTGTGCACGTTCACGTAGAACCCGGACGGATTCGCCCGAATCGCGTCGAGGTTCGCCGTGGTCGACCGCGTGCAACCGCGCAAACCGGTCTCCCCGATCGGCAACCCGATGAGGACCGGCCCGAGTACGCCGTTAGCGCCGGTGTGGATGTGGGCTGCGGTCGGCGTGGCGATGTCGGTGACCGCCAGCCGGTAGCAGACGTCGCCGTTGTCGTAGAACGTGAACGTCGCGTCGCCACGACCGTCCGGGTCACCGAATCCGAGTCCGTCCAGTGAGGTCGTCGAACTCCGCTGTGCTGTCAGCGGGGCGATCTGGTTGCGAACCGCTCCCGATGGATTTTCCACGGTATGGACGTTGACGTAGAAGAGGATTGGGTTGGCAACGATCTCATCGACCGTTGCCGGTGCAGCCGACACGCACCCGGTCGAACCGTTGGTCGGGTAGTCGAAGTTGACGACGACCGGCCCGTCGACTCCCACGCCACCCGCGTGGATGTGAGCGAGGGTGACGGTTTCGTCGGTCACGACGGTGAGGTCGTAGCACACCTCGTTCGGGTAGATCACGAGGTCGACGGAGCCTGATCCGTCGGGGTCGCCCGTTGGGAGCAGGTCGAACCGGGTCGACATGACGACCGTTGCGACCGTGACCGCCACCTGCCCGCGGATTGCGCCGTTCGGGTAGTCGGTGTTGTGCACGTTGATGTAAAAGTCGGAGGGAGCATCGACGATCGAACGCACGAGCGCCGGGTCGTTGTCCGTGCAGCCGTTGGCGAGATCGAGCGTCACCACGACCGGCCCGGTCGAGCCGGCGACGCCGCGATGGATGTGCGCCGCTGTGGGCGCTGAGATGTTCGTCGTCACGAGGTCGGAGCAGATCACGCCGGTCACGGTGTCGAACTGGACTTCCGCCGACCCGGTCCCGTCAGGGTCTCCGGTCTGTGTGGCTCCCAGCGTCACGGTCGACTGCGAGGTGGCAGCTGCGGATGCGATCGGCGTTCCGAGCAGCGTGACGGCAGCCAGGGTCGACGCGCCGACGATCAGCCCCAGACGTCGTCGCTGGCGTGGTGGAGGCGGTTGGATCATGTCGAACTCCTGTCAGAGGTGGTGGTCTGTCGACCATAACCGCTCCGCCCCACCCCGTTCGCGTGAGAGTCGGCCCGGCACACCCGGTCCGACTCTCACGCGAACGGGGGCCAGATCTAGACGGCGTCTGCACCTTCCTCGCCGGTGCGGATCCTGACGAGTCGTTCCGCGTTCGTCACCCAGACCTTGCCGTCACCGATTTTGCCGGTGGCTGCTGCCTGTGTGATCGCATCGACGACGGCATCGACGTGTCCGTCGTCGACGACCAGGTCGATCGCCACCTTCGGCACGAAGTCGATCTTGTACTCCGCGCCGCGGTAGGTCTCGGTGTGACCGCCCTGGCGGCCGAAGCCACGGACCTCGGTCACCGTCATGCCGCTGATACCAGCGGCCTTGAGGGCGTCTTTGACGTCGTCGAGCTTGAACGGCTTGACGACTGCGGTGATGAGTTTCATGGTGTCTCGCTTTCGATTGCTGTCGCGTCCTGGGCCATCCTGTCGCCGCCCGTCACTGGTGGGCCAGATCGGCGGCGTAGCCCTGGAGACCGTGCTCGAGCACGTCCAGTCCTTCGATCTCCTCCTCGGCGGAGACCCGGATACCGACGGTCGCCTTGATCACCGAGAAGGCGATGAACGACATCACACCGACCCAGCTGGCGATGATCGCGATGTCGACGATCTGGATCAGCAACTGGTTGACGCCGCCGCCGTAGAAGAGACCGGACGGCTCGTAGGCGTCGCCCAGCTTGCCCTCGACGAACGCATCCGGATTGTGTGCCCAGAGTCCGACGGACAGCACGCCCCAGGCGCCGCAGACGCCGTGGACGGAGATCGCACCCACCGGGTCGTCGATTCTGATGCGATCGAAGAAGTTGACCGCGAACACCACGAGCGCGCCGGCGATCGCACCGATCATGAACGCCGGGATCGGGTTCACGGTTCCGCAGGGTGCGGTGATGCCGACGAGGCCGGCGAGCACGCCGTTGCCGATCATCGCGAGGTCGGGCTTGCCGGATGTCAGCCAGACCACGATCGTGCAGATCAGGCCACCGCCGATCGCCGCCAGCATGGTGTTGACCGCGACGATCATGACGGCGCCGTCGGCGGCCAACTCCGATCCCGGATTGAACCCGAACCAGCCGAGCCACAGGATGAACACGCCCACAATCGCGAAGGGGATGTTGTGGCCGGGGATCGCTCGCGGTTTGCCGTCGGCGTCGTACTTGCCGATGCGCGGTCCGAGCAGGAATGCGCCGACCAGGGCGGCCATACCGCCGACCATGTGCACCACGCCGGAGCCGGCGAAGTCGGAGTAGACCGCATCGCCGATGCTCATCTGAGCGATCAGCCCGCCGCCCCACGTCATGTGGACGACGACCGGATAGATGATGGCGCACATCACGGCGCTGAACAGCAGGTACGCGATGAACTTGGTTCGCTCGGCCATCGCGCCCGAGACGATCGTGATCGCCGTCGCGGCGAACACGGCCTGGAAGAACCAGGAGGTCGCGACGCTCAGCCCACCCTCGGGCGGGATGCCGAGGTCTTGGCCCCAGAGGAGGAACTGCTTCGTCCCGATGAACTTGCCGGGGGCGTCGGGGTCGGCGTTGCCGAACGCGAACGCCCAGCCGCAGATGAACCACGCCGAGATGCCCACGATCGCATCGCTGAGGTTCTTGGCGAAGATGTTCACGACGTTCTTCGCCCGGGTCAGGCCCGCCTCGACGAGTGCGAAGCCAGCCTGCATGAAGAACACCAGGCAGCCGGCGATGAAGACCCAGATGTTGTCGAGCACCGCTTGGGCATCGGGGCCGTCCTGGGCAAAGGCGCGGGCGGGGGTCACGGCGAGAATCGCCACGACGCCGCCAAGGCCGGACATGATTCGAAGCGCACGTTTGGAGCGCACGAGGTCCTCCTTGAAGGGGTTGATTGGATGAGGTGGGGGTGGTCGCCCGGCGAGGGCCTCGTTGCCAGCCGGACTGCGCCGCACCCTACGGGCGCAGGATTTCAGGACCGTCTTGCCGATGTTTCGTGCGTGTGATCAGTTCGTGCGGAACCGCTTTGGGTCAGGGCACGAGGATCCAGCCTCGGCGTCGCACGGTTCGGACACGATCGGAGCCGACACTGCGGCGGATCCCCACGATCAAGGAGTCACACCGTCGCTCACTGAGAGCAGAGAGTCCGGCTCGCCGGGCCAGTTCCTGACGGCTCATGACGCGACCGGGATGTTCGACGAGCACTTGGAACACGGCCCGCTCCTGAGCGGTGAGGCGCTCACGGGGTTGAGCGTGCTCGACTGAGGGGAACAGCGGGTGGTGCTCAGGAGCGGGTCGTGTCACGAGCACACGATCGCCGACCGCCATCTCCACCACGTACCTGGCGTGTGAACGCAGCGTGAACGACTCGTCCTGGAGATTGGTCCGGTCGCAAGCGCCGAGCGCCGGCGATTTATGGTGGCGCATGCACGTCGGTCTGTCCGTCATCTTCCAGAACCCGGGTCGGGCTCGACCCGATCATGAGGTCTACGCCGCCGATCTGCGCCTGGCCATGCAAGCCGAGCCGCTCGGGTTCGACTCGATCTGGAGTGTCGAACACCACTTCACCGACTACACGATGTGTCCGGACGTGATGCAGTTCCTGACGTACATGGCGGGCTGCACCGAGCGGATCCAGCTCGGGTCGATGGTGTGCGTGCTGCCGTGGCACGACCCGTTGCGGGTCGCCGAGCAGATCTCGATGCTCGACACGTTGTCCGGCGGCCGGATGATCCTGGGCATCGGGCGGGGGACCGGCCGGGTCGAGTTCGACGGATTCCGGGTCGAGATGCCCGAAGCCCGGGCGCGGTTCGCCGAGTCGGCGGAGATGATCCTGGACGGCCTCGACAACGGGTTCGTCGAGTACGACGGGCAGTACGTCCGCCAACCCCGGGTCGACCTGCGCCCGACACCTCCGGCGACGTTCCGTGGCCGGACCTACGCAGCGGCGATCTCGCCGGAGTCGGCCGAGATCATGGCGAGGATGGGGGTCGGCATCCTGATCGTGCCGCAGAAGCCCTGGCCGACCGTGCGCACGGAACTCGCCGAGTACCGCCGGATCTTCCTCGACGCCACCGGCGATGTCGCCCCGCCGCCGTACTGCGCCGGGTGGACGTTCGTCGACGAATCGGCCGACCGCGCCGAGACGATGGCGCGTCGGTACATCGGCGGCTACTGGGACTCGATCGTCGACCACTACGAGTTCGACCAGGACCACCTGTCCAAGACGCCCGGCTACGAGTTCCATGGTCAGATGTACGACCGCCTGACCGCACCGGGCGGCAAGGAGAAGATGACCGAGTTCTTCCTCGGTCTCCAAGTCTGGGGGACCCCGGCGCAGGTGTACGACCGGGTCGTGAACATCCAGGACAACACGTACGCCGACGCGTACATGGCGGTGTGCTCGTACGCCGGCATGCCCGACGACGAAGCCGAGCGCAACCTGCACCTGTTCGCTCGGGAGGTGCTCCCCGAGCTGAAGAAACTGCCGCCCGCCTACGAGCGGCTCGGTGTGCCGGACGACACCGCTGCCGACGAGTCGGCCGAGCTCCGACAGCGCGATCGGGTCGAGGCCGGTTGACACAGCCGTGCCGACTTGACCCGCGGGTCAAGTGATGGGGCACAATGGCGTCCATGGACTTGACGTACCCCGCCCAGGCCGAGGAGTTCCGGGTCGAGATCCGGTCGTGGCTCGACGAGAACCTGCCCGACGGCTGGTTCGACGAGGGTTCCGAGATGACCGACGAGGAACGCGCCCGGTTCAACGTCGATTGGCCACAGCAGCTCTTCGAAGGTGGGTGGATCTGCGCGACGTGGCCCGAGGAGTACGGCGGCAAAGGCTTGACCACCATGCAGGGTGTCGTGCTGTCGGAGGAGTTCGCCCGCGCCGGGGCTCCGATGCGCGGCGACTTTTTCGGTGACACCCTCGTGGGCCCGACGATCCTGCAGTGGGGCACCGAGGAGCAGAAGCGCCAGTATCTGCCCGGCATCCTGAAGGGGGAGACGCGCTGGTGCCAGGGGTTCTCCGAGCCGAACTCCGGTTCGGACCTCGCATCGATCAAGACGTCGGCGGTCCTCGACGGCGACGAGTGGGTCATCAACGGCCAGAAGGTCTGGACGACACAGGGTCACCACGCCGACTACTGCTTCCTCTTGACCCGCACCGACCCGGACGTCCCCAAGCACGCCGGGATCTCCTACATGCTCGTCCCGATGAAGCAGGACGGGGTCGAGGTGCGCGGGATCACCCAGCCCGACGGCACCGCCGAGTTCTGCGAGGTCTTCTTCGACAATGCGCGGTGCGCCGAGGACGCGGTGGTCGGCGGCGTCAACAACGGTTGGAAGGTCGCCAACTCGACCCTCGGGTTCGAACGCGGCCAGTCGGCCACGACGGGGTTCCGCCGATTTCAGGAGGAGTACCGCCTGATGACCGAGGCCGCCACGGAGAACGGCGCGATCGACGACCCGATTGTCCGTCAGCGGCTGATGGAGTTCTACACCAAGATCCAGATCCTGCGCGTCAACGGTCTGCGCAACCTGACCGCGACGCTGACCGGCTCGAAGGACATGGCCACGATCGCGCTCGGGGCCACGAACAAGATGTTCTGGTCGGAGATGCACAAGGCCGCGATGGAACTGGCGCTCGACATCCACGGCGCCGACTCGATGCTCGTCGACGCAGGCCCGGAGGTCGGGTCGTGGCCGGGCTCGGGCCGCGACAAGCGGCGTGACGGGTATCCGGTGAGCCCGATGATGTCGGCGTTCTTCTTCTCGCGCAGCGAGACGATCTGGGGAGGCACCAGTCAGATCCAGCGCAACATCGTCGGCGAGCGCGTCCTCGGCCTTCCCAAAGAACCCAAACCGTCCAGCCCCACCTGACGCGAGCGGGCGCGACGTAACGGTTGGTATCCGACACCAACCGTGCGGGTGTGGAGGGGCCGGTAGGGTCGCCGGATGGGTATCCACGTCGGTATCGAGCATCGGACCACGTATCGGTTCGACCGTCTCACCACGCTCCATCCGCACGTGATGCGCCTGCGCCCCGCACCGCACTCGCGCACCCCGATCCTGTCGTACAGCCTGTCGGTCGAACCGCACGACCACTTCATCAACTGGCAGCAGGACCCGTTCGGGAACTTCATGGCGAGGTTCGTCTTTCCTGAGCCGACGCGTGTCCTCGATGTCACGGTCGACCTGGTCGCCGACCTCACGGTGATCAATCCGTTCGACTTCTTCGTCGTGGAGTCGGCCGAGCACTTCCCATTCGACTACGAACCGCAGCTCGCCGCCGACCTCGAGCCGTACCTGAAGGTCGCGACGACCGATCAATCGCAGCTCGAGCAGTGGCTCACCGGAGTGTCGCACCGGGACGGCACGACCGGGATCGCCGACTTCCTCGTCGAACTGAATCAGCGTCTGTACCGCGACGTCGAGTACTCGATCCGAATGGAGCCCGGCGTGCAGACGCCCGAGCAGACGCTCACCCGGGGGATCGGATCGTGCCGTGACACCGGCTGGATGCTGGTCGAAGCGTTGCGCCGGATGGGGCTCGCCGCACGGTTCGTGTCGGGATACCTCGTCCAGTTGACGGGCGATCAGCCGGCGCTCGACGGCCCCGACGGCCCGACCGCCGACTTCACCGATCTCCACGCATGGGCCGAGGTGTACATCCCCGGTGCCGGCTGGGTCGGCCTCGACCCGACGTCCGGCCTGTTCGCAGGGGAGGGACACATCCCGTTGGCGTGCACCCCGCATCCGTCGAGTGCCGCACCCATCACAGGAGCGACCAGTACGACCGAGGTCGACTTCAGTTTCCACAACCAGGTCACCCGCGTGCGCGAGGACCCGCGCGTCACGCTGCCGTACACGGAGGATCAGTGGGCCCGGATCGACGACCTCGGCGAAGCGGTCGACCGGTTGCTCGAAGACGGCGATGTCCGGCTCACGATGGGTGGGGAGCCGACGTACGTCTCGATCGACGACATGGAGGGCGCCGAGTGGAACACCACGGCGGACAGCGCCGCCAAGCGGGCCCTCGCCGATGACATCGCGTGGCGCCTCCGTGCCCGCTTCGGCGCCGACGGTGTGATCCAGCACGGCCAGGGCAAGTGGTATCCAGGTGAGCCGCTGCCCCGCTGGCAGATCGGCATCGTTTGGCGAACCGACGGCAAGCCCCTGTGGTCGCACCCCGAACTGCTCGCCTCACCGGCAACACCCGGCTCGGCGACGATCGAGAATGCCCGCAGGTTCGCCGAGTGTGTGGCGGGCCACTTCGGTCTCGCGACCGAGCACATCGTCGCCGGCTTCGAAGACCCCGTCGATCAGGCCTGGCGCGAGTCACGTCTGCCGGCCGGCACCCCACCGGAGCTCGACGTCGAACCCGGCGAAGCTGACGGGTGCGATGCGCGCGCCGCCCTCGTCGAGCGCCTCGAAGGTGACCCAGGTGCGCCGACGGGCTTCCTACTCCCACTGCATGTCGCGCCGGCCGGCGACGGCTGGCGGACGACCGAGTGGAATCTGCGTCGGGGCCGGCTCTACCTGATCCCCGGCGATTCGCCGATCGGGATGCGCCTGCCGATCGACTCGCTGACCTGGTCGGCGTTCCCGCCGTCGTACGAGCGATCGCCGTTCGAGGCGCAGGCGCAGCTGCCGGAACCCGGAGCGCTGCCCGGCTCGAACGCCGACGTCGTCGCGCTCCACGAGGCGCCGCCGACCTCGATCGGGTTCGAGGTCCGTGACGGTCACGTCGCAGTGTTCCTGCCCCCGATCGACAATGCCGACCACGCCGTCGAACTGCTCGCGGTCGTCGAACTCGCAGCGACCGAGCTGGAGTGTCCGATCGTGCTGCAGGGATACTCGCTGCCGCGCGATCCGCGGCTCGAGACCCTGATCGTCACGCCGGATCCGGGGGTGATCGAGATCAACATCCAGCCGACGCGCACGTGGGCCGAGATGCGTGAGCTCTTCGAGACGCTGCACGTCGAGGCCCGCCTGGCCCGTCTCGGCACGGAGAAGTTCTCGCTCGACGGAACCCACACCGGCACCGGTGGCGGCAACCACGTCACACTCGGCGGGGCGACGCCGTCGGAGAGTCCGATGCTGCGACGCCCCGATCTGCTGCGCAGCATGATCACCTACTGGCAGCATCATCCATCGCTGTCGTACCTGTTCTCCGGCCAGTTCATCGGCCCGACCAGCCAGGCGCCGCGCGTCGACGAAGGCCGGGCCGACACGCTCTATGAACTCGAGATCGCGTTCGCGGAGCTCGACGCGCTCGCCGAACGCAGCGAGGACGGTACGCCCGCGTGGCTCGTCGACCGCCTCCTGCGCCACCTCCTGGTGGACCTCACCGGCAACACCCACCGCTCGGAGTTCTGCATCGACAAGTTGTTCAGCCCCGACAGCGAGCGCGGACGTCTGGGGATCGTCGAACTCCGCGCCTTCGAGATGCCCCCGCACCCGCAGATGGCGCTCGTCCAGGCGCTGCTCGTCCGGGCGCTCGTGGCCCGGTTCTGGGCGACGCCATACACCGGCGCGCTGGTGCGCTGGGGGACCGATCTGTACGACCGGTTCCTGCTCCCGTGGTATGTCCGCGCGGACATCCTCGACGTGGTCGCCGACCTGCGACGCAACGGGATCGCATTCGATGCCGGCTGGCTCGAACCGTTCCTGGAGTTCCGCTTCCCGCTGATCGGCGAAACCGTCGTCGCCGACGTGCGCGTCGAACTCCGGCGGGCGATCGAACCGTGGCATGTGCTCGGCGAGGAAGTGAGCGGGTCGGGGACGGCGCGCTACGTCGACTCGTCCGTGGAGCGGATGCAACTGCTCGTCGACGGATACACCGAGCATCGTCACCTCGTCACGTGCAACGGCGCGCCCGTGCCACTGCAGCCGACCGAGCGACCCGGGGTCGCGATCGCCGGCGTGCGTTTCAAGGCGTGGTCGCCGTGGTCGGCGCTGCACCCGACGATCGACGCCCAGGGGCCGCTCGTCTTCGACGTGATCGACCGGTGGAGTGAGCGGTCGCTGGGCGGGTGCACGTACGAGGTCTCCCACCCAGGTGGCCGGTCGTACGACACGTTCCCGGTGAACGCGGCCGAGGCCGAGGCGCGGCGTGCCGCCCGCTTCTCCGAAACCGGCCACACGCCAGGCACGGTCGACATCGGCCGGCTCGACGCCGTCGCAGCGACGTTGCCTCGCGAGTACCCGCGCACGCTCGATCTGCGTCGATTTGCGTCTCGCGACTGATCCGAAACGTCTGCAGGTACGGTCCGGGGCCATGCAGGCGTTCCACTGTTCGGTGTGCGGCCAGCTCGTCTTCTTCGACAACTCCGACTGCCTCCGATGCGGTTCGGTGCTCGGGTTCCTGGCCGACGAGCGCGACCTGGTGGCGTTGACGCCGGTCGACCGTGACGTCGTTCGAGCCGACGGTGCCGGTGGCCGGTACCGCTTCTGCGCAAATCAGATCGCGGCGCGCTGCAACTGGCTGATCCCGGCATCGTCGCCCGGGTCGCTGTGCCGGAGCTGTGGCCTGACCTCGGTGCGCCCGAACGATTCCGAAGCTGACGCGATGGTGGCGTTCGCCGACGCCGAGGCTGCGAAGCGCCGGCTGATCGACCAGGTGCTGTCACTCTCCTTGCCGATCATCGACCGGGTCGCCCACCCTGATCTCGGTCTCACGTTCGAGTTCCTGTCATCGCGCAACCGGCCGGTGTCGACCGGGCACGAGGCCGGCGTGATCACCCTCGACCTGTCGGAATCGGACGATGCGCACCGCGAGTTCGTGCGCCAGCAGCTCGGCGAGCAGTACCGCACCGTGCTCGGGCACCTGCGTCACGAGATCGGTCACTATTTCTGGCGCCTGATCGTCGTCGACACCGGGCGGCTCGACGAGTTCCGCACCCTGTTCGGCGACGAGCGGCTGCCGTACCAGGCCGCGCTCGACCAGCACTACGGCGCGGCGCGTTCGAGCGAGTGGTCGGGGAGATACGTCAGCCAGTACGCCACGATGCACCCCTGGGAGGACTGGGCCGAGACGTTCGCCCACTACCTCCACATCGTCGACGGGCTCGAGACGGCGAGATCCTTCGGGCTCGGCGTCGGCGAGCCGGCACGATCCGCCGCCGACCGTGGCCGGCCGGTGCGCGTCGGGCGCCACGTCGCCGTCGACGAGATGGTCGACGAGTGGCTGGTGCTCACGCTCGGATTGAACGCGATGTCGAGATCGATCGGTCAGCACGATCTCTACCCGTTCGTGCTCTCCGAAGCGGTTGTCGACAAACTCGACTTCGTCCACCGCTGCGTCACCGATCTCGGCTGAGATCGGGTGGCCTGTGCACGCGGCGAGGTGCCAGGGGGGCGGCGGGGTGCGATGTTCTAGTGTCGTGTCGAGATGGACGAACTGCTGACCGATGACGGTGAACCGCGGGAGGTCTCGGCGGCGTTGATGCACTTGATCGACTCGATCGGGGAGGACGAACTTCGCGAGCGACAGCGATTGGCAGAGGTTGACATCCTCGCGATGGGCATCACCTTCACCGTGTATTCGGACGGCGAGAACATCGATCGGGCCTGGCCGTTCGACATCATCCCGCGCATGATCCCCGGCGACGAGTGGGACGTGATCACCGCCGGCCTGGCCCAGCGGTTGCGGGCGATCAACATGTTCATCGACGACCTCTACAACGATCAGCGCGTCATCGCGGACGGGGTGTTTCCCGCCGATCTGCTCGAGGCGTCGGTCAACTTTCGACCCCAGTGTCGGGGCGTCCATCCGAAGTTCGGGATCTGGGCCCATATTTCGGGGACCGATCTGGTTCGCGACGGCGATGGTCAGATGTACGTGCTCGAGGACAATCTGCGCGTGCCGTCAGGCGTCAGCTATGTCATCGAGAACCGCGGCGTCACCAAGCGTGCGTTCGCCGAGTTGTTCGAACGTCAGCGCATCCGACCGGTCGATGGGTACACCGACGAGCTCAACAAGCTCCTGACCTCGCTCGCTCCTGATGGTGTCGACGATCCGCAGCTGGCCGTGTTGACCCCGGGAATCTTCAACTCGGCGTATTTCGAGCATTCGTTCCTCGCCGAGCGGATGGGAGCGGAGTTGGTCGAGGGCGCCGACCTCGAAGTCGGCGACGATAACTGCGTCTACATGAAGACGATCGACGGTCTGCAGCGCGTCGACGTGATCTATCGCCGGATCGACGACCTGTTCCTCGACCCGGAGGCGTTCCTCGAGGACTCGCTGCTCGGCGTGCCCGGCCTGATGCGGGCATGGAAGGCCGGTAACGTCGGGCTGGCGAACGCGCCGGGCGCCGGGGTCGCCGATGACAAGGTGGTGTACGCGTGGGTGCCCGACCTCATCAGGTACTACCTCGGTCAGGAGCCGTTGATCCCGAACGTGCCGACCTATCGCACGATGTACGAGGATGAGCGGCGGTTCGTGATCGACAACATCGCCGAGCTCGTGCTCAAGCCGGCGAACGAGAGCGGCGGCTACGGCATCGTGATCGGCAGCCGGGCGACACCGGAGGAACTCGCCGAGGCGGTCGCCGCGATCGAGGCCGATCCGCGGAACTGGGTGGCCCAGCCGATCCTGTCGCTGTCGACGGTGCCGACGCTGGTCGACGAAGGCATCGAGCCCCGTCATGTCGATCTGCGACCGTTCGTGCTCACCGGCGAGCGCAGCTACGTGACCCCCGGCGGTCTCACCCGGGTCGCGTTGACGAAGGGATCGCTGATCGTCAACTCGTCGCAGGGCGGTGGCAGCAAGGACACCTGGATCGTCGACGGCCGCTACGGATCCACTCCGCAGGCCCAGTCGGGTCAGCAGCAGCAGCAGGCCGGGGGCGGGTCCTGATGGTCGTGCTCCTGGCCCGTACCGCCGACCGCCTGTACTGGGGTGCTCGGTACATCGAACGCGCCGAGGACACCGCCCGCGTGGTGCGTGCGTACAACGATCTCGTCGCCGACCATCCGAGTCACGAACTGCTGCACTGGCAGCCGCTGGCTGCGCTCACGGGTTCCACCGACACGATCGAGGTGCCGGACGAGGACCCGTCGGGTGAGTTCACGGTGCTGCGCTTCCTGATCTCCGACCGATCCAACCACTCCAGCATCGTGAGCAGCGTCGAGGCCGCACGAGCCAACCTGCGCACGACACGCGAGGTGTTGCCCCGCGAGGCGTGGCAGGCCATCAACCAGCTGTCGCACTACACCGCGGCGACGGCGACGGGTGCGGTCGAACGTCAGATGCGAGATCGGTTCCTGGTTCGCGTGATCGAGTTCAGCCGTCGTCTGGACGGCACCCTCGAGTCGACGATGACGCGCGGTAACGCCTACCGGATGCTGCGTCTCGGCCGTCTCATCGAGCGTGCCGACATGACGACGAGAGTGCTCGGAGTCGCGGCCGCAGGCATCCTGCAGCTCGAGGCATCCGATCGCGACGAGCTCGTCAACGACGAGGTGCGGTGGATGAGCGTGCTCCGGTCGGTGTCCGCGCTCCAGATGTACCAGCGTGCCGTGCGCGGCCCGATCGACGGGATGGCGGTCGTCCGGTTCCTGACCGACTACTCGGCGTTCCCACGTTCGGTGCGCGGGTGCTTCGACGAGATTCGCTCCGTCCTCGAACTCCTGCCGAACTCCGGCTCCGTCCGCTCGGCGCTCGAAGACGCCGTGTCGGTCCTGGACGCGGCGAGCCCCGATGCAACCGAGGGCGCCGGCCTCGACCGGTCGATGGAGCAGGTCCAGCTCGCGATTGCTGCGGTGGCCGACGCGGCCCATCGCACCTACGTCGGCGACGTACTCTGACCGTCGTCCACGGCGGTGCTTGTCGCCGACGCGACGGGCATGGGACGCTGTCGCGGTGACGTCGACGCACACACCGGTCGGTGGCGGCCCCCTGCGTCCGCCGGAGGCTCTGCACGAACGCCTGATGGACCCGCTCGAGGTGCCGCTGCGGCAGGCTCGCGCCGATCGTCTGCTGGCAGCCGAGGGAGCGGGCCACCTCGTCCACGACCTGCCGGTTCGCGCCGACGGGCGGTTCGCCGGTATCGAGAGTCGCCCGTGGCGGGTCGACCCGATCCCCGTCGTCCTCGACGCATCGACGTTCCGGTGGTTGTCGATCGCGGTCGCCGAACGGATGGACGCACTCGATGCCGTACTCGCCGATCTCTACGGCCAGCGGCTCCTCGTCAGCGAGCAGGTCGTTCGCGGCGAAGTGTTGGCGTCGACCAAGCGGTACCGGGTCAACGCCGTTGGTTCCACGCCGCGTCGCTGGCTGTCCACCTACGCCGTCGACGTCGCCGTCGACGCGAACGGCGCGTGGTGGGTGGTCCAGGACCTCACCGATGCGCCACCCGGCCTCGGCTACGCCATGCTCGACCGCTCGGTGATGGCCCGGGTCGTGCCCGACATCGCGGCCGACGCCGAGATCGCGAGTCTCGCTCGGTTCCCGGCTGCGCTGCGCCGCTCGCTGGCGGCGGCCTCCGGGGCGTCGAGCCCTCGCATCGTGCTGTTCTCGGCCGGCCTCGACCACCCCTCGTACGTCGACCACTCCTACCTCGCAGTGCAACTCGGGATCAACCTGGTGGAGGGTGCCGACCTCGTGGTGCGCCAGCGCAGCGTCTGGCTGCGCACGCTCGACGGCCTGGAACCCGTCGACGTGCTCTATCGGCGACTCGAAGACCCGATGATCGACCCGCTCGGCATCGCCCCCTCCGGATCGGTCGGGGTGCCGGGGCTGCTCCAGGCCGTGCGCGCCGGTGGGGTCACGCTTGCCAACGCGAACGGGTCGGGCGTGCTCGAGGTCGAGGCGGTGGCCGACGTCGTCGACGACGCGATCGCCCGCATCCGCCCGACCGACCAGCTCCTGTCCCGGCTGCGCGACCACTCCCGTCCGCTGATGTCGGTGCCGCTGGCGCCGACGATCGCAGCGCCCGGCCAGGGCGAGGCGGCCGTCGTGATCCGCCTGTTCGCGGTGCACGACGGGCGCTCGGTCCAGGTGATGCCGGGCGGAACGGCCCGGGTGCTCGCAGCCGGGGACGATCCGCGGTGGCCCACGGCCTGTGTCGCGAAAGACGTGTGGGTCCTGGGGCACACGGTGGCGCCGGTCGTCGGGCCGGCGCTCCCTCAGGTCGACTTCGGACGTTCGGTGCCGACCCGTGCCGCCGACGCGCTCTATTGGACCAACCGGGCCGCCGAGCGCGCCGAGGCGATGGCGCGCACGATGCGGGTGATCTCGTCGAGGCTGGAGCAGGACCTGGGCCTCGCCGGTTTGCACGGAGGCGAGTGGACGCAGCGGATGCAGTTCGTCGCGAGCGGCGTCCGACGTCGTCGCCGCACCGATGACCGCATCGATGACCGGACCGAGGCAACGCTCGACGGATTGCGTGACGAGTTGTCCCTCGTCGGCGACGCGGTCGCGAACGAGATCGGTTCGCTGCTCACCGAAGCGACGACCGTGCGCGAGTACCTGTCGGTCACCACCGGTCGGGTGCTCGCACATCTCGCCGAATTGCGATCGTCGCTGCAGCAGCGCATGACGGTCATCGACGACCTCGACGCCGTCCTGGCCGACTTCGCGGCGCTGGCGGGGCTCTGGCAGGAGAGCACGGTGCGCGGCCCGGCCTGGCGGATCGGTGACACGGGTCGGCGGCTCGAACGCTGTCTCGTGATCCTCGACCTGATCGAGGGCGCCATGCGCCGGTCCCCGGACCCCGACGCGCGTCGTGCGGCCGAGATCGACGGCGCTGCGATCGAGGTGCTGCTCGCTGCGAACGACAGTCTGGTCGCGTACCGGCGGCGGCATCGCAGCGACGTCGAGGTCGAGGCCGCGATCCGACTGCTGGTGACCGACTACAACAATCCCCGATCGCTGGCCGCGTCGATCGACCGGCTGGAGCAGCACGCCGTCGACGGCGAACCGGCCGTCGGCGGCGCGTTCGTCATGCGGGCCCGGCGGGCGCTCACCTTGCCGACCGCCGAGATGCTCGTCGAGATGCGGGCGGTGATCGACGAAGCTGGTGCCCTCGTGGTCAGCCGGTGGTTCTCGACACCGGTCAACCCGATCATCCTGAGTGCCACCGGCCGCAGCGCATGACCCGCACGTACCGGGTGTCGCATCGCACCACATACCGCTACTCGGCGACGATGTCCGACGGGTACTCGGTCGCGTGCCTGATGCCGCGCCCGACGCCGTGGCAGGTCGTCGTCGACTCGACGGTCGGGCTCGAACCCGGTGCGTCCGAACGTGATTCCTACCTGGATGCGTTCGGGAACATGGTGCACCAGTTCGGGCTCCACGAGCCGCACCGGCAGATGGTGGTCGACTCGGTGAGCGTGGTCGAGGTTGCGGAGCGCCCGACGCCCGTGGACGACACCGCCTGGGAGGAGGTCGTGAATCTGACTGTGGCCGCCTCCGGTGATCTCGCGATCGACGTCGCGATGTTCCGTTCCTCGTCCAACCTGATCGACGTCGACCTGATGCGGCCTTCGTTCCGGGAACTCACCGATCTGATGTTCACGAGCAGGCGACCGATCATCGACGCGGTCCGTGACCTCTGCGACACCATCTACGGCCAGTTCGAATTCGACCCGTCGTTCTCGACGTTGGCAACGCCACTGGTCGATGTGGTTCGCGAACGTCGGGGCGTCTGCCAGGACTTCGCCCACCTCGCAGTCGGATGTCTGCGCTCGCTGGGACTGGCCGCCCGATACGTCAGCGGATACATCGAGACGATTCCACCTGTCGGGCAACCCCGGTTGGTGGGCGCCGATGCGTCCCACGCCTGGTGCTCGGTCTGGACGCCGCACGCAGGATGGGTCGATTTCGATCCGACCAATGGGCACCTGCCGGTGAACGACCACGTCACGGTCGGGTGGGGGCGCGATTACTCCGACGTCACCCCGGTCCGTGGCGTGATGATCGGGCCGGCCACGACGCAGAAGCTCGACGTGTCGGTCGACGTCGCCCGCCTCGACTCACCCCTCACCCCACCGGCCTGGCCGATCTCGTGAGGATCTGGCGCACTCCGTGCGCCAGATCCTCACG
>JBDSBE010000035.1:0-13777 GCA_039921745.1 Ilumatobacteraceae bacterium
CGTCCAGGAGCTCGGCACGGCCGGCCTCGGGCTGACCTACGGCGACACCATTGGAGACCTGCTCCTGTCGAGCAGCGGTGGCGCAGTCGGAGCGGCGGTCACTCTGGGACTCGCCACTCGGCCTCAGAGACCGTTTCGACGGGCGCGATGACGCACGGCGTCGTGAGCCGCCACCACCACGGCGGCGGTCGCTTCCACTTCGGACAGATCGTCGGGGTTCGCCGTACGTCGCCGCGCGTCGTCGAGCACACGCCGGGCGAGATCGCACAGACCATCGTGGTACTCGACGTCGACGACCTGCACCACGTCGCCGATCATGTCCAACAATCGCAGCGCGACGGCCGGTTCGCGAGCCCCGACGCGCCGGATCTGATCGGTGGCGAGCGCGGCGAAATCCATGAGCGACGCGCCCGGCACGGCCACCCACCCGTGTCCGTCAGGGCCGGTCACGATGTGGTCGCCGACCGGCCCGCGCCCGAGCCCGGCCAGGATCGGCCCGAGGTGATCGATCGACTGCATGGCGGTGTACGGGTCGTTGACGGCGGGCGACATCGCCTTGTTCGCGATGTCGACCAGCTGTCGGATCCCCAGCGCGACGTCGTGGTGCATGGTGCGCTCGTAGCCGATCTCGACCTGGTCGCAGATCGAGCCGGCGGCCGATGCGACCGTCGTCGCGAATGATGCTGCGTCGTCGTCATGGGCGTGCCCCGACGGCGCGCACCATGCGATCGTCGTTCCCTCCATGATCCATTGCCCCAACTGCGGCGCGATCCAGATGTCGACACCCCGGCGGGCGGAGATCTGCGCGAGCGCTCCGACGTCGATCTGCTGGACGTAGCCGGAACGATCCGCCTCGATCGCCACCGCGCTGTCGGGCGAGGGATCGAACGCCTCGAAGGACGTGTCCGCCCCGCCGAGCCATTCGGCCAGGCGATCGGCGGCTTCGAGCGTCTCGGTCGCGACCTGCCTGATGATCGTCTCGATCCGAATCGACTGGCTCACATGGTTGAAGAAGATCGCGACCGCCACCAGGCTCGCGAGCAGCGCCGCCATCGCCAACGTGAGCGCGAGCTGCGGTGACTCGTCGCCGACGCAGACGAACACTGCGATCAGATAGGCCGCCGTGCCCAGGAACGTGGCGAACGTCACCTGTGTCGTCGTGTCGCGCACGAAATTCCGCAGGAGACGCGGCGAGTACTGGGTGGAGGCCGTCTGCAGCGCGACGATCGTCAACGACGAGATGATGCTCGCGGCCGTGATCATCGCCCCAACGAGGGTTGCGGTGATCGCATGCACCTGCGAAACGTCGAGATCGACCAGCACCCCGAACGGTCCCGAGTCGGCCAGCGGGCGAGTCGTGGTCAGTACGGCCCCGAGGCCGCTCGACAACGCGATGCTGATCAGCGGCCAGAACCACAGGCTCTCGCGAATCCGTTCCCGGACCGATCCGATGCCCAACATCAACGGCCCGCCCGCTCAGTCCGGCGGGCTGATCGCCGCGCTGATCGCCCCGACCACGTCGGCCTCGACCATTTCCTTGGCGACGTTGATCGCGTTCACGATCGCCCGCTCGCTCGACGATCCGTGCGAGATGATGCAGACACCGTCCACGCCGAGCAGCATGGCGCCGCCGTACGTCTCGGGATCGAGCATCTCGTAGAGCGCAAGCAGCGCGGGCATCAGTGCGTCGGCGTGAGGTTTGTAGGACTCGTCCGATCCGAACGCATCGAGCAGGGCGGCCACGATCGTCTTGAGGCCGCCTTCCAGCGTCTTGAGCACCACGTTGCCCGTGAATCCGTCGGCGACGATGACGTCGGCGGTCGCCGACATGACGTCTCGGCCCTCGACGTTGCCGACGAAATTGATGCGACCCGCCGCACCTTCGTCGACCAGCAGTGGGTAGGTCTCCTTCCGAAGTGCATCCCCTTTGCCAGGCTCTTCGCCGATCGACAGCAGGCCGACCTTGGGTGAGTCGATCCCGAACCGGTACCGGGAGAAGATCGAACCCATCTGGGCGAACTGCACCAGCAACTCGGCCTGCACCTCGGCGTTGGCCCCGGCATCGAGCAGCACGGTGGGCGCCCCGTCGGGGACCGGGATGATCGTCGCGATCGCCGGGCGCTTGACACCGTTGATGCGGCCCATGCGCAGCAGCGCCGACGCCATCGTCGCACCGGTGTTCCCGGCTGAGATCATCGCCGATGCGTGGCCGTCACGGACCGCCTCCGCGGCGCGAACCAGCGTCGAGTCCTTCTTGCGTCGAACCGCCTTGCCGCCGTCCTCGTCCATTTCGATCACCTCGGACGCTTCGATCAGCGGCAGATCGCCGATGTCGACCAGATCAGCCAGATCGGCGGGGCCGACGAGCACGACGGGGACGCCCGCAGCGGCAGCCGCCTTCGCGCCGGCAACGATCGCTCCGGGAGCGTTGTCGCCCCCCATTGCGTCGACCGCAATGGGCAACATCGTGATTCAGGTACCCGGTGCTCAGCCGACGTCGACGACGACGCGACCCTTGTACGTTCCGCAGGTCGGGCAGACGACGTGCGGCAACTTGGCGCTTCCACAACGCGGGCAGAGGCTGCGCGACGGCGCCTCGAGCTTCCACGCCGAGGCGCGTGTGCTGCGGCTCTTCGACTTCGACTTCTTCTTCTTGGGAACAGCCACGATGGGACTCCAGCTATCGAGAGATCAGAACGTGCTCGTGCACTGCACGAACGGGCTGCGCCAGACTATCGGCGCAACAGCCGCAAACGAACGTGGCGGTCGAAAGGGCCTCGACCCGTCAGGGTTCGAGTTCCGGCAGGGATGGGATCGAAGGTGCCTCGTCGAGGCTCCGAAACGACAGCTCCATGACGAGCGCCACGGCGCGATCGGATCGCCGTTCGACGCGCATCAGACCTCCGGCCCGGTCGATCCAGACATCGAGGACGTCGTCGTTCCCGCGCTCGAAACGAGTGTGGTACGCCGGCACCTGGTCGACCAGTTCGGCGTCGGACACGACGACGCCCGGCCACCCGTCGAGCATCGCCGCGAGCGCTTCGGCGAGGCTGTCATCGTCGGCGCCCGAGCCGTCACTGAGCATGAACCCGCCGAGATCGCCGCTGGCGCGACGCGCCGTGGCGCTGCCGGGCTCCTGCGTGTACCCCTGGCCGTCGATGAACCAGTTGACGCCGAGATCCTCTTCGGTGGGGAGCTGCGAGGCGTCGATCTCGGTTCCGTACCGCCCCGATGCGGTCTGGTATGCGCGGGTCGTCCCCGCGTCGTAGGACGACGTCGCACGGAGCAGTTCGACGTCGGGTTCGCCGTCAGCACGGACACGCTGCACGACCTCGAGGCCCGCTCCGCCGAGCGTGGCCTTGACGATCTCGTCGATCGAGGCGGGCGGTTCGACCGGTGTCACGGAGGCATCGCCGGTGCAACCGGCGGCCAGAACGATCGCCAACGCTGCGGATGCCCTCGGCGCCAAGCAGCGCCCGAGACTCACTCTTCGTCCAGGCGCAGCTCGTCGAGCGCCGCCCAGCGGTCGTCGCGCACCGTGGTGTCGCAATCGCATGACCCCTCGTTGCGGTCGATCCCGCAGACCGGGCAGATCCCGGCACAGTCTGTTCGACACAGCGGCCCGTCCGGCAGTTCGATCAACACGTACTCGCGCACGGCCGGGGCGAGGTCGATCTGGTCGCCCTCGATGACGAACGCCTCCTCGTCGAGGGCTTCGTCCTGATACAGCTCCTCGACGTCGACGACTGAACGACCGATCACGGGTGCGAGGCAGCGGCGGCATGGGGTGGCCCAGGGGACGGTGATCCGACCGGTGACCACGACGCCGTCGAGCGACGACACAGCGTCCAGGTCGACGACGACCGGACCGGTGACCCGCTCATCGTCGATGCCGAGCGCCGTCGCATCGACCTCGGCGTCGACCTCACGGACCGAGCCCGGGGTGCGCAGCAGCTCACGTGCGTTGACACGGAGCAGGTGCAGTGGATTCGTCATCTCGACCTCCCGACCGCTCAGCGGTCCTGGTCGAAGAAGCCCTTCGCCAGCTCGTCGTCGTCGATCTCCTCCATCGAGAGCGCCTCGCTGGCATTCCCGATCGACAGCTTCTGTCGGCCGGCGCCAACGGTCTTGCCGAGCTTGTCGAGGAGGATCTCGAAGCTGGCCAAGCGCTGATCGAGGAAGTCCTCGGTCTCGAGCTTGAGTCGGCGCGCATCGGTTTCCGCCGTGTCGACGACCTGGCGCGCCCGTGTCTCGGCGGCTCGGACGACCTCGGTGCGCTGCACCATCCGCTCGGCCTGCACGCGCGCAGCTTCGAGCATCTCGTTGGCCTCACGCCGCGTCTTGTTGACGAATTCCTGGCGCTCCTTGAGCATCCAGCGGGCCTGGCGCAGTTCGTCCGGCATGCTGGCGAGCGCCCGGTCGAGCAACTCGACGACCTCGTCGCGGTCGATCCGCGGCGACGACGACAGCGGCATCGTCGGTGCGTTGGCGACGATGTCGATCGCACGGCGGAGCCAGGTCTCGGCATCGCCGACGTACCCGGTCCCCTGATCGGGGTCGGGATACTCGTCGTCGATCTCGTCGTACCCGTCCTCGGTGTACTGATCGTCGTATCGGTCGTCGTAGGTCATTCTGGTGCCAGCCTCGCTCATGGAGCGTCCGCAAATCTATCGGCGAGTGCAGCCGCAACGGATGTGGGGACAAGGTGGTCCACGGATTCCCCGTGGGAGGCGATCTCGCGGATGAACCGGCTCGACACATGCCCGTACTCGACGCGGCACGGCAGGAAGACCGTGCGGACGCCGGTGACCGAATGGTTCATGTGCGCCATCTGCTGCTCGATGTCGTAGTCGGAGGGGGTCCGCAGACCCTTCACGATGAAGTCGGCGCCGACCTCGGACGCGGCCTGCACCGCCAAACCCCCGAACGCCTCGACACGCACCGTCGGGCGGTCGGCCAGGCTGGCTTCGGCGAGTCGCACCCGCTCGTCCGGCGAGAACATCCCGGACGGCTTGTCGAAGTTGACGAGGACCCCGACGACCACATCGCCGAACAGCGCCGCCGCCTGGTCGACCACGTCGACGTGGCCCAGGTGAATCGGATCGAAGCTGCCGGGGATCAAGACCGTTGCCATGGCAACGACAACGGTACAGCTCGCCGTGGTCGCGTGCGATGACCACTCAGTCGATGACTCTCAGTCAGCGACGGCGACGGTGCGCTCGAAGAACGTGATCCACGATCGCCCGTACCGCTTCGACCGCAGGACCTCCCACCCGTCGATGTCGACCAGTTCCCGACCGGATTCGGCGACCACGAACGGCGCGGTGACACCACCCAGCAGTTGCGGCCACGCATCGAAGCCGTACGGCGGGTCGGCGAGCACGAGGTCGGCGTCGATGCCCTTGGCCAGCACGAGCGCGTCACCCGGTCTCACCTTCGCCCGATCATCGAGCCCGAGCGCCTCCACGTTCTCGCGGAGCGTTCGCAGGGCAGCGCGATCCCGCTCGACGAACGTGCAGTGCTCGGCGCCCCGCGACAGTGCCTCGATCCCGAGCGCCCCTGACCCGGCGAACAGGTCGACGACGACCGCATCCCTGATCAGGTCGAGACTGCCGAGCGCATTGAACGTGGCCTCACGAACCTTGTCGGTGGTCGGCCTGGTCTCGGTGCCGGGAGGGCCGACGATCCGACGGCCCCGTAACTCACCCGAAACGACACGCATCGAGTCAGACTACGGGTCGATCGCGGCCAGCCGTGTCGCCCCGGTGAGCGAGATCGACACACCGTCAGCGCAGCGTCCAGCGCCGCGTGCAGCCGGCCGGTCCCTCCGGAACGACATACTGGATGCATGTTGGAACCCACGCCACAGATCACCTGCATCGACTGCGGTGGGCGCTGCTTCCTGCTCACTCCCCCTCGCGAAGACGGCATCTGGCTGGACGGCGACGTCGTGGCCTACCGGTGCGAGGACTGCCTCGACCGCTGGGACATCGTGCTGGAAGACGACGAACTCGGCCGCGGCGACGAACCCGACGTCTGAGCGAGCCGCCATCGGATCAGCGGGTCTCCTGACCGATCCGCTTCTTGGTTGCCGCCCAGCCGCAGATCGGGCACGACCGAAGGTCATGTCGCAGCGCCGGGCAGTACTCACGCCCGAAGAAGATGATCTGCAGGTGACGGTCGTTCCACGTGTCACGTGCGAACACCGCCTTGAGATCGCGTTCGGTCCGTTCGACCGTCGTGCCGTTCGACAGGCCCCATCGCGCCGCCAACCGCTGGATGTGCGTGTCGACCGGGAAGGCCGGCACACCGAAGGCCTGGGACATCACGACGCCGGCTGTCTTGTGCCCGACCCCGGCCAGCGACTCGAGGAACGCCCAATCGGGCATCACCTCGCCGCCGGCGTCGATGATCTGGTTTGCGGCAGTCCACAAGTTCCGGGCCTTCGTCGGAGCGAGCCCGACCTCGCGGATCAGCTCGAGGATCTGATCGGGATCGAGCGCGGCCATCCGCTCCGGGCTGCCGGCGACCTCGAACAGTCTCGGTGTGATCTGGTTGACCTTCCTATCCGTGGTCTGGGCCGAGAGCGCGACGGCGACGAGCAAGGTGTACGGATCGGAGTGATCCAGCGGGATCGGCACCTCCGGATAGATCTCGTCGAGAATCTCGCCGATCCTCTGTGCCTTCTCCGAGCGCCTCACACGAAAAACCGTAGCGCCGAACACAATCAGGCGACTCGGCCGAACGCATCGCGCCACCTGTCCGCCTCGCCGACACGTGGACTACGACTTCGCGAGGAAGCCTTCGTCCTCGTCGGTGAACAGCAGGTCGAGTTCATCTCGCAGCACGGGATGCCCATCCAGATACGGGTCGGCGTCGACGATCTCGAAGGCGGCCTCCCGTGCGAGCGCAACCAGTTCCCGATCGCGTCGGAGTGAGGCGAGTTTCAGGTCGCTGCGGCCCTTCTGAGCCGTCGACATCAGCGTCCCCTCACCTCGGAGGTCGAGATCGACCTCGGCCAGTTCGAAACCGTCGGTCGACGCGACCAGTGCCTCCACCCTGGGGCTCGAACCGTCGTGGTCGGGATCCTTCTCCTGAGTCACGAGCCAGCACGTCGAGGCATGCTCGCCCCGACCGACCCGGCCCCGCAGCTGATGGAGCTGCGCGATCCCGAACCGATCGGCGTCCAGGATCACCATCATCGTCGCGTTGGGAACGTCGACGCCGACCTCGATCACCGTCGTCGCCACCAGCACGTCGAGTTCACCGGCCCGGAACGCATCCATCGTCTGCTGCTTCTCCGCCGATGCGAGCCGACCGTGCAGCACGCCGATCCGCAGGCCCTTCAGCTCGTCATGAACGAGCCGTTCGAACGTTTCCTCGGCCGAGGCGACCTCGAGCTTCTCGCTCTCGTCGATGAGCGGGCACACCACATACGCCTGGCGCCCCTCCCCCACCTCGTGCCGGACATCAGCCCACACCTCGACCTCCAGCAGCGGACCGTTCGCCCACCGGGTCACGATCGGCGTCCGGCCCGGCGGCATCTCGTCGAGCACACTCACGTCCAGATCGCCGTACACCGTCATCGCCGCGGTCCGGGGGATCGGCGTGGCCGTCATCACCAACACATCGGGTACGTGGCCCGACGACTTGTCGCGGAGCGCTGCGCGCTGTTCGACGCCGAAGCGATGCTGCTCGTCCACGACGACGGCACCGAGCGACGAGAAGTCGACGGCCTCCTGGATCAGCGCATGCGTGCCGATCGCGATGTCGACGGAACCATCTGCGAGCCCGGCCAGCACGTCTTTGCGATCGCCGCCCGTGACCCGGTTCGTCAGCAACTCGACCCGCAGCGGCCGGTCGCCGAACAGGTTGCCGGGGTCCGGCACGCGCAGGTCACCGAGCAGCGCCCGCACCCCGGTTGCGTGCTGCTCGGCCAGCACCTCGGTCGGCGCCATCAGCGCGCCCTGATGACCGCCCTGGACCGCGGCGAGCAGCGTCGAGACCGCCACGACCGTCTTGCCGGCACCGACATCGCCTTGGAGTAGCCGGTGCATCGGGTTCGGCGACGCCAGGTCGGCGTCGATCTCCGCGATCGTGCGCACCTGGGCGCCTGTCAACGGGTACGGCAGCGCATCGTGGAATCGCCGCACCAGTTCGCCACCGACCTCGTGCGACAACCCACCGGACGAACGCTCGAGCGCTCGCTTGCGCAGCACCAGCGACAGTTGCACTCGGAGCAACTCGTCGAACGCCAGGCGACGGCGAGCCCGCTCCTTGTCTCGGATCGACTCGGGCATGTGGATCGACCAGATCGCACGCCCTCGGTCGATCAGGTCCAATCGGTCGATCACGTCCTGGGGAACCGGGTCGGCGATCCCGCGCTCGTCGGATCGGCGCAGCGCCTCCTCGATCCACCCGGCGAGTTCCCATGTCGAGAGCTGGGCCTTCTCGCTCTGCGGATAGATCGGCACGATCTTGCCGGTCCGGTCACCGATCATGTCGACGACCGGGTTCGACATCTGGAGCACGCCGCGATAGGTGTCGGCTTTTCCGAACAGCGCGACCTGCAACCCCTCGGTGAGTTGGCGCTCGCGCCACGGCTGATTGAAGAACACGAGATCCATCCGTCCGGAGCCGTCACCGACATTGACATTGACCATCGTGCGACGATTGCGAGTCGTCCGCTTGCTCACCGATCGGACGGTGACCAGGACCAGCGCCTCCTCGCCGGGGACGAGATCGGCGATGCGCGCCTCGTTGGTCCGGTCGACCCACCGGCGCGGGTACGTGGTGACCAGATCGAGCACCGAGTCGATGTCGACGGCCGCCAACGACGTCCGCTTCTTGTCGCCGACGCCCTTGAGCTTGCCGACGTCGATCGCCGCCCAGTCGCGCAGGGTGATCGGGGAGTTCACGCTGCCGTACTACTCGACACCGAAGAGGTACGGGTACAGCGGCTGCCCGCCGGCGTGCACCTCGACCTGGACGTCTGCATGCTGATCGTCGAGCCAACCCTTGATCGCTGCCGTGGTGTCCGCGGTGGCGTCGGCCCCGGTGATGATCGTGATCAGTTCGCCGTCGTCACCGATCAAGCGCTCCAGCAGTTGCTGCGACACTGCGAACGCCGAACTGCCCACCGCAGCGATCCCGTCGCCCTTCACGATGCCCATCCAGTCACCCGTCGTGATCGGCCCGACGTCACTGTTCGAGTCCCGGACCGCCCGGGTGACCTCGCCGGTCGCGACCGACTCCGCGGCCTCGCCCATCTCGGTCGCGTTGTCACTGACCGATGCCTCGGGGTCGTACACCACGAGCGCCGCCAGCGCTTCGGGCATCGTGCGGGTCGGGACGACGGTGACCTGCTTCGAGGTGAGCGCGTCGATCTGCTCGGCGACCGGGATGATGTTCTTGTTGTTGGGGAGGATGACCACCTGGCGCGCATTCACGTGCTCCACGGTGTCGAGCAGTTCGGCGGTCGACGGGTTCAGCGTCTGCCCACCCGTCACGATGCCCTGCACGCCGAGGTTGCCGAACAGTTCGGCGAGCCCCTCGCCGCTGCAGACCGCGACCACGGCCGTGGTCACGAGCGGCAGACCACCGCCCGGGCGGCTGGCGACACCGCTCATCGACGCCTCCCGATGGGCGTGTTCCTCGGCGACCTCCTCGAACAGATCGGTCACGCGAATCTGCTTCGGACGGCCGTCGAGATCGAGCGCCACCTCGACGGCGGCCCCGATGTCGTTGGTGTGCACGTGACAGTTCCAGAGCCCGTCGCCGCCGACCACCACGATCGAGTCACCGATCGCACCCCACCCCTGCTTGAAGCGGTCGATCCGGTCGTCGACCAGGTCCATGAAGTACATGACCTCGTAGCGTTGCTCGCTGACATCCAGCTCGCCGTCGACTGCGGACGAGCGGTGGGAGACCGCTGCCAGGGCGTCACCGGTCGGGCCATCGGTCTCGTCCGGTTCAGGGAGCGGGTCGCCGTCGACGACGTGGAGCGCGGCATCGAGAAGGAGCAGGTAACCCGCTCCTCCTGCGTCGACGACACCGGCGTCCTTGAGGACCGCCAGGAGCTCGGGTGTGTTGTCGAGGGCACGCTTGCCGGCGGCACGTGCGGCACGCAACGTGTCGATCAGTGAAGCGTCGTCCACCGATGCCGCCTTCGCCGCTTCCGCGCTCTCGCGCACGACCGTCAGGATCGTCCCCTCGATCGGCTTGAGGACGGCCTGGTACGCGCCGGCCGACGCGGCGGTCAGGGCTTCTGCGACGCGCTGCCCGGTCCCTTCGGCCTGGCCCTTGAGCCCCCCGGCGTGGTCCTTCAGCGTCGAGACGAGACCGCGCAGGATCTGGCTGAGGATCACCCCGCTGTTGCCGCGGGCCCCCATCAGCGAACCGTGGCTGATGGCGTCGCACGTCGCATCGAGGTCGTCGGGGTCGACTGTCTCCATCTCGGTCACGACCGCATCGAGCGTGCGCGCCATGTTCGTGCCGGTGTCGCCGTCGGGAACGGGGTAGACGTTCAAACGGTTCAGGCCACCTGCGTGCGCCCGAACGGTGTCACGGAACGTCGTCATCACGGCGCGGAGCGCGTGGACGTCAAGCCGTTCGAGCGTAGGCACCGGCACATCGTAACGGTGGGCCGCAGGCTCCGACTCGGGTCACGATCCTGGAACGTCGTGCGCCGCTACGGTGATGCGATGTCCAAGCGGAACACGATCTGGCTGGTGGCGATCATCGTCGTCGCGGTGGTCGTCTGGATCGCGGCCGGCTTCCTGTGGGCGCTCCTCGCCGCTGCGGTCACGCTCGTCGCCAGCGAAGCCATCGAGCGGACCGCTCGCAAACGTCGTGTCGCGGCCAAGGGTGCCGATCCGATCCGTCCACTCCGCGGCGCGCTGCGCCGGAATCGAAAGTGATCTCGATCGATGGGATTGTTCGCCAAGCGTCCTCGTGACCCGGCTCGTTACAAGATCGAGAAGTTCGAAGGGTGGTGGACCATCGACCCCGAGTGACCACATGGCCGGGTCTCGGGAACGATCGAGTGGGATGAGTTCGAGAGCGGCGACTCGGAGATCGACCTGTTCGTCCAGGTTTTCGACCTCCCCGATGGCGGCGTCGTCGACCTCATGTGGGGCGAGCAAGTGGTCACGTCGGTGACCGTCCGCAAGGGCACCATCTCCCGTGACGACCAAGGACGGTGATGAGGTCCCCCGGCTCGCCGATCAACACGTCGAGTTGCGATACCAGGGTTCGGTGCTCGCCCGCGCCCACCTCGTCCCGGACTGACAGATCTACGAGCAGCCAGATCCACGAGCGGCCTCAGGTCGGAATCGCTGTCGGAATCGTTGGCGGCGACCGAAACCGTAGGGTGGTGGATCCGCAGAGCGGCCCAGAGATCGAGAGCACGATGAGTACCACCGAGACATCCGAGACCGCGACGTTCACCGACCTCGACCTTCGCCCCGAGCTGCTGGCCGCGCTCGAGGAGCTCGGCTACGAGGAACCGACGCCGATTCAAGCCGCAGCGATCCCGCCGATGCTCGCGGGCGCCGACCTGCTCGCCCAGGCCGCCACGGGGACAGGCAAGACCGCGGCATTCGCACTCCCGGTGCTCAACGCCCTCGAGTCGGACCGTGGCCGGTCGACGTCGCCGAGCGCGCTGATCCTCGTACCGACCCGTGAGCTCGCGATGCAGGTCAGCGAAGCGATCTTCAACTACGGCCGCCACCTCGGCGTGAAGGTCGTGCCGATCTATGGCGGCCAACCGATCTATCGCCAGCTGCAGCAGCTGGACCGGGGCGTCGACGTGGTCGTCGCGACGCCGGGGCGCGCCGTCGATCATGTCGGCCGTGGCTCGCTGTCGCTGGCCGATGTCCGGATCGTCGTGCTCGACGAAGCCGACGAGATGCTCGACATGGGATTCGCGGACGATCTTGAGACGATTCTCGATGCCACGCCGACCGAGCGCCAGACCGTGCTGTTCTCCGCCACCCTGCCGTCGCGCATCAATTCGATCGCCAAGCGGTACCAGCGCGATCCGGAGCGAATCAGCATCGGCAAAGGCGATACGAAGCCGGGTGACGCCCTGGTCCGCCAGCGCGCCTACGTCGTCGCTCGTGCCCACAAGGCTGCGGCGCTCGGCCGGATCCTCGACATCGAATCGCCAACCGCTGCGATCGTGTTCTGTCGCACCCGAGGTGAGGTCGATCAGCTGACCGTGACGATGAACGGCCGCGGCTACCGCGCCGAGGCGCTGCACGGCGGCATGGACCAGATGCAGCGCGACCGGGTGATGGGACGACTGCGCGACGGCACGGCCGAACTGCTCATCGCGACCGACGTCGCTGCGCGGGGTCTCGACGTCGACAGTCTCACCCATGTCGTGAACTACGACGTGCCCTCGGCGCCGGACAGCTACGTCCACCGCATCGGACGCGTCGGCCGCGCCGGTCGCGAAGGGGTTGCGATCACACTCGCCGAGCCACGCGAGCAGCGACTGCTCGGCAACATCGAGCGCCTGACGAAGCAGCAGATCAGCATCGAGAGCGTCCCGACCGTCGCCGATCTCCGTGCGCGTCGCCTGGCGGCGACCGTCGAGTCGATCCGTGGAGTCCTCGCCTCAGATGATCTCGACGATCTCGCAGCCGTCGTCGATGCCCTCCGAGACGACCACGATCTCGAGCAGATCGCACTGGCGGCGATCAAACTCGCCCACGAGAGCGCGGCCGACGACGACGATCTCGAGATCCCCGACGCGCGCCGATTCGACCGCAAGGACACCAAGCGTGACAAGGGCCGGCACCGAGATCGCGATCAGCCGGGCCGAGGCAACCAGGGCTCGATGGACGACCGCGGGCGTGACAACGCCGAGCCGACCGGTTTCGTGTATGTGTCGATGGGGCGGACGGCCGGAGTGCGGCCAGGTGACCTCGTCGGCGCGATCGCGAACGAGGCGGGCCTCGACGGTCGCCAGATCGGCCCGATCCGCATCAGCGACCACTACAGCGTCGTCGGCGTGCCTGAACGGGAGGCCGACCGCGTGATCACCGTGTTGAACGGAGCGACGATCCGCGGCAAGCCCACCAAGGTTCGCCGCTTCACCGAGTGACGAATTGTGCCTGGCACAATTCGTCGTGTCTGGCAGGGTTCGCTGTTAGCCTCTAATGGCTGTGTGGACGGGTCACGTCCACCGATCGTTCTTCAGGAGTAGGCAATGGCATCGGTTTGTGAAGTGTGTGGCAAGGGCCCGTCGTGGGGCATGTCGGTGTCGCACTCCCACCGTCGCACCAAGCGTCGCTGGAACCCGAACATCCAGCGGGTTCGTGCGCAGGTCAAGGGTTCCACCAAGCGGCTCAACGTGTGCACCAGCTGCATCAAAGCCGGCAAGATCGTCAAGGCCGGCTGATGCAGGGCGTCGTGAAGGCGTTCGACCCCGGGTCGGGGCTCGGTGTGCTGATGTGTGACACCGATCTCGCCGACTACGACCTCGCTGCCGACGCGCTCGAGGGCTCCATCTTCCGCATGGTCCGACAGGGCCAGCGCGTCGTGTTCGATCTCGATGATGCCGGCCGGGCCACCCACCTGCGCCTCGGCTCCGAGATCGACATGGGCACGCCAGGTACGCACTAGGTTCTCGACCGGCCGGTACGACGGTCGGTCCGCCAGTTCGCTGCACACGCTTTCAGCGTCGATGAAAGCGGTTCCATCTGTTTTCCAGATGGTCAATCACCACAAACACGGCGTTCATCATCCGTTCGGGCATGTCGCGGACCCT
>JBDSBE010000036.1:0-6716 GCA_039921745.1 Ilumatobacteraceae bacterium
CCGATCCCGTTGCCGACCGACAAGCACCGGTACACGGTCATCCGTGGCCCGCACGTCGACAAGGACTCGCGTGAGCACTTCGAGATGCGCGTCCACAAGCGCCTGATCGACATCGTCAACCCGAACGCCAAGACGATCGACTCGCTGCAGCGCATCGAGTTGCCCGCCGGCGTCGACATCGAGATCAAGATCCAGGCCAACTGACCGTCGGCCGCGCCATGATCGCGTCGCGGTCGCGATCGGTGCGGTCGAGGGTTCCGGGGAGGAAGCGGAGGGAGCCGGTGGCGCGGGCCATCGGCTTCCCCGCGTCTTGGCCACGTCTTGCGTGTCGCGCAAGCCTGAACAGCGTGCGATGCGTGCGGCGTGCGAGTCGACGCAGACCACTGGGGTACTCTCCCGCCGATGACTGCGGCCGTGTCGATGCGTTCGGTGACCAAGCGGTTCGACGACGTCACAGCGGTCGACTCCGTCGACCTCGACATCGCCGACGGGGAGTTCTTCGCCCTGCTCGGGCCGTCGGGATGTGGCAAGACCACGACACTGCGGATGATCGCGGGCCTCGAGATCCCCTCGGCCGGCAGCCTGAAGATTTTCGGCGACGAGGTCGGGACACTCCCGCCGAACAAGCGGCCGGTCAACACCGTGTTCCAGAACTACGCGCTCTTTCCGCACATGAGCGTCGCAGACAACATCGGGTTCGGTCTCAAGATGCAGAAGGTGGCGAAGCCGGAAATTGCAGAGCGCGTCGCGCAGGCGATCGCACTCGTCCGCCTCGGCGGGATGGAGCAGCGTCGCCCGTCGCAACTGTCCGGCGGCCAGCAGCAGCGCGTTGCGCTGGCCAGGGCACTCGTCAACCGACCGAAGGTCCTGCTGCTCGACGAACCGCTGGCCGCCCTCGACCTCAAGCTCCGTCAGGGCATGCAGCTCGAGCTGAAGGCGCTCCAGCGGGAGGTGGGCATCACGTTCGTGTTCGTCACGCACGACCAGGAGGAGGCGCTCTCGATGGCCGACCGGATCGGCGTGATGGGCGACGGTCGTCTGCTGCAGATTGGGACGCCCGAGGCGATCTACGACGCACCGGTCGACCAGTTCGTCGCCGACTTCATCGGCCGCTCGAACTTCCTGCCCGCAACGGTGGCATCGGCCGACGAGGTCTGCCTGACGAACGGCGCACGGATCGCGATGGGCGGCGCAGGGTCGGTGGGCGACCACGTGGCGATCAGCCTGCGACCCGAGCGCGTCGAGATCGCCGGGCGTGGCGCGGTGCCGTTCGGTCGACCGTCGCTCGACGGCACGATCGAATCGGTCACCTTCCTCGGCAACTCTGTGGTGTACCAGGTGACCCTCGACTGGCTCACCGTCGAGGCCCGGACCGAGAACCGCCCGAGCGTGCCGCGCCGCGACGTCGGCGACGAGGTGTCGCTGACCTGGCGCGACGACGCCGTTGCGGTGGTGCCGGGTTGACCGCCGACGCCGTCGACGTGGGACTCGACGACCACGACCGCGACCGCGAGCGCGACGTCAGCGTCGGTGAGGAGGCCGAACGCCACCTGGCAGCGGCCGAGCGGCGGCGGGGATTGCTGCTTGCCCTCCCGGCGTACGCGTACATGGTCGTGTTCTTCGCGGTCCCGCTGGTGATCGTCTTCGCCTACAGCTTCAGCACGCGCAGCCGCACCGGTGACCCGACCTTCTCCGAGGTCGGCTTCGATGCATACCGCAAGCTCGCCGAACCCCTGATCCGGAACGTCGCCGTGCGCTCCGCGATCCTGGCCGGGGTCACGACCGTGATCTGCCTCCTGCTCGCCTACCCGTTCGCGTACTTCGTCGCGACCCGCAAGCCAACGGCTCGCAACCTGCTGCTCGTCGCCGTGATGATCCCGTTCTGGACCAACTTCCTCGTGCGCAACTACGCCTGGCGGGTGATCCTGTCGACCGGCGGACCGATCTCGGGGGTGACCGAGGCGATCGGGCTCGGGGAGACCGACCTGCTGTTCAGTCGGACTGCCGTGGTGATCGGGCTCGTCTACTCCTTCTTGCCGTTCATGATCCTGCCGATGTACGCGTCGATCGAACGGATCGACTGGCAACTCGTGGAGGCCAGCCGTGACCTCTACTGCAGCGGTTGGCGGTCGTTCACCAAGGTGGTCCTGCCGCTGTCGATGCCCGGAGTCATCGCCGGGTCGATCCTTGTTTTCGTCCCGAGCCTCGGCGCCTATGTCACCCCCGCGATCCTGGGCGGCAACAAGGAGCCGCTGCTCGGCGAGTACATCGTCGGGCAGTTCCTGACGGCCCGCAACTGGCCGGTCGGTGCCTCACTGTCGTTCGTGCTGATGACCGTCATGTTGGGCGCGACCCTGGTGTACTTCCGTAGCGGTGGGAAGAACCTGTGAGCACCACGGGCCGGCGCGGCGGCGTGGGTGGATGGTTGCTGGCGGGCAACGGCGGCCTGGTCCTGCTGTTCCTGTATGCGCCGATCATTCTCCTGGTGATCTTCAGCTTCAGCGGCGCAAAGGACCCCGGGGTCTGGGGCGGGTTCACGCTCGACTGGTACCGCGATCTCGGCGGCGACCGCAACGTCCAGAAGGCGATCGGTGTCTCGGTTCGCGTGGCGCTCGTCTCTACGATCGTCGCAACGGTGCTCGGCACCATGGCCGCGCTCGCCCTCGAACGGTTCGAGTTCCGCGGCAAGCGCATCTTCGATGCGCTGCTGTACCTGCCGATCATCATCCCCGACGTCACGATGGCCGTGATGATGCTGCTGTTCTTCACCAAGTCGTTCGACCTGATCGACGCCATGTTCGGCACTCGGATCGGCAAGGGGTTCGCGACCGTCGTGGTCAGTCACGTCGCATTCAACATCGCGTTCGTCTCGGTGGTGGTTCGGGCTCGCGTCGCCGGGATGGACTCGACGCTCGAGCAGGCGGCCGCCGATCTGTACTCGACTCGCTGGCAGGCGTTCCGACACGTCACCTTGCCGCTGATCATGCCCGGTGTCCTCGGTGGCTCGCTCCTCGCTCTGACGCTGTCACTCGACGACGTGGTCGTCACGCAGTTCGTGTCCGGGCCGGGAAGCACCACGCTCCCGGTCTACGTCTTCGGGCTGATCCGGCGCGACGTGACGCCGCTGATCAACGCAGTGTCGGTCGTGATGCTCGTAGCATCACTCGTGCTCGTCGTCGCATCACTCGTCGCCCAGCGCGCAAGCGAAGGGCGACGGCGGCGTGAACTCATCATCACAGGGGAGGAATGACCATGAAACGACATGTGGCACCGCTTGGCGCTGCTCTGCTCATCGTGCTCGCAGCGTGCGGGGGTGATGACGACGGAGGTGCCGCCTCGGCGAGCGACTGCGAGGTCGACGGCACCGACGGCGACCTCGCCCTGTACAACTGGTCGGAGTATCTCGATCCCGAGCTGATCTCGTCATTCGAGAGTCAGTACGACGTCTCGGTCACCGAGGATTTCTACGACTCGAACGAGGCGATGCAACCTGTGATCGCAGCCGGCAGTTCTGGTTACGACGTGATTGTTCCGTCCGACTACATGGTGTCGATCCTGGTCGAGGGTGGCGACGTGATGGCACTCAACAAGGACGCGATCCCGAACTACTCCAATCTGTCCGACGAGTTCGGCAGCGGTCTGCCGTACGACCCTGACGGCGAGTTCGTCGCGCCGTACCAGTGGGGTACCACGGGTCTCGGGGTCGACAAGACGGTCCTCGGTGAAGACTTCCCACGTTCGTGGGGTCTGGTTTTCGATCCGGACCTGGTGGCCGAGTACGGCACGGCCGGGAAGATCTCGATGCTCAACGACCCGCGCGAGACGATGGGCGCGGCGCTCAAGTACCTCGGGTACTCGCTCAACACGACGAGCCAGGAAGAACTCGACGAAGCCCGTGACCTGGTGCGTGCGGCGGTGGACAGCATCGCCGCGTTCGACTCCGACTCATACGACGAGAACATCGGGAGTGGTCAGACGGCGGTCGCGCACGGCTACTCCGGCAACTTCTTCACGCAGTTCGACGGGGCCGACGACCCGAGCCAGTACGAGTACTTCGTACCCGACGAGGGCGGGACCCGATGGGTCGACAACATGGCGGTCGTCGCCGATGCCCCACATCCATGCACGGCGCACACGTTCATCAACTTCCTGCTCGACCCCGAAAACGGTGCCGCGTTGACGAACTGGAACTACTACGCCAGCCCGAACGCTGCTTCCGAACCGTTCATCGAGGCTGCGATCCTCGAGGACCCGGCGATCTACCCGACCGACCTGTCGAAGCTCGAGTTCATTTCCGACACTGGTGACTTCGAGGTCAACTTCAGCGACGCGTACACCGAAGCCCGAGGCTGACCCTCCGGCTCGCTCGACGACTGCAGAAACGGGTGGCGCTGCGGCGCCACCCGTTTCGCGTCGGTGGCTCGGACGTTGCCTGCCGTGGCGCGGTAGCGTCGCCACGCATGCGGATCTCCGAGCGGGTCGACAACGCCGTGCGGGCGATGGCCGAGTTGTCGACAGCGGACGGCGAACCGGTCAAGGCCGAGTCGATCGCCGACCGTCAAACGATCTCGCTCCCGTACCTGCTCGACATCCTTCGTGATCTGAAGCGGGCGGAGTTGATCCGCTCCCGACGCGGACCGCACGGCGGCTTCACGCTGTCTCGCCCTCCAGAGCTGATCATGCTTGCTGACGTGTTCCGGGCGATCGACGGCCCGCTCGCGGACGTTCACGACGAAAGCTTGCGCGATCTCGCCTACGCCGCTCCGGCGCAAGCGCTGCCGACCGTCTGGATGGCGATTCGCGCCAGTCTTCGACGCGTCCTCGAGACCGTCTCGGTCTCCGATCTGGCGAGCGGAGAACTCCCAGCCGAAATCTGCGTGCTGGCAGACGAGTACCGACGAGTGACCGAGGAGCGGCAGCGTTGAACGTCGAAGATGCGGTGGTCGACGCAGCCGTGACCGCCGTTCGGGCGGCGGCCACCGTCGGCCTCGGCGCGGCGTCGCCGTCCGGCCGGTACTGGACGCTGGACCCGATCGACGGCACGAAGTTCGTGCGCGGCGACCAGTATGCAACCGCGCTCGCGCTGATCGACGACGGTGAGGTGGTGTTGGGCGTACTCGGATGTCCACGGTTCGAGACGGCTGCGGGTTCGGGGGTGCACTTCGTTGCAGTCGGCGCAACGACCGAGGCGTACTCGTCCGACGACCCGACGTCGCAACCCGTCACAGTCGCCGACCCTGGGTCGTTGGCAGCGGCTCGGTTCTGCGAGTCGGTGGAGCCGGGCCACTCGGACCACGACCAGTCGTCCGAGATCGCCGCTCGGCTCGAAATCTCGACCGACCCGTTCCGGATCGACAGCCAGTGGAAGTACGGCGCACTGGCCCGTGGTGATGCGTCGATCTACCTCCGGCTTCCGACCCGGGCCGACTACGTCGCGAAAATCTGGGACCACGCGGCAGGCAAGCTGGTCGTCCAATTCGCCGGCGGCACCGTGACCGACGTCGACGGTGAGCCGCTCGACTTCTCGCGCGGATCGACCCGGGCCGGCAACCGGGGGATCGTCGCCACGAGCGGAGCGCTCCACGACGAAGTCCTCGCAGCCGTCCAGGCCGTGATCGACTGAATCGCACGCGCAATCCGATTCACGACGAGGCGGCCCCACCGACGCGGGCGATGGTGTGAACAAGGTGAGAACCAAATGGGCAGCGGTGACGAAGTCATGGTGTGCTTGATAGACCTGACCCCGTGACGTCGATGACTCCTCCACGTGAACGCAGGTGGTCCGAACCGTCGGTGTGGGCTGCCCCGACGAACGGCCCGGCGTCGAACACCGACCCCAGCACGGCTGCGGCACCCGTCGATCACGGCGCGAGCTTGTCGACGCCGATCCCCGGCCCACCGCCCTCCCCCCACGACCCGCCACCGCTGCGGCAGCGACCGGCCGACGACGCGAAGCGGCTGCGGCGTTGGCCGAAGCGGATCGCGATCGGGGTGGCGCTGGTCACGGCGATGGTCGGTTCGGGCGTGGTCGGGGCCGTGATCATGGATCGTCTCGAGCCGGACACGACGCCGCCCCAGCGGGCCTCGGAGGTCGCACTCGACGTCGGCACACCGCGCGCCGATGCGTTCCCGCCGATCGACGTGGCCGCTGTCGCCGACTTCGTCGCACCGTCCGTCGTCACGGTCAGTGCCGACATCGACGGCCCGCTCGGTACCGGCGGGTCGATCGGCACGGGCGTGATCACGACCCGTGACGGCGAGATCGTGACCAACGCCCACGTCGTCCGTGACGCCACCGAGATCCGCGTCCGCCTGTCGGGTGAGACGGAACCGCGGTCGGCGATCTTGTTGGCTGCCGACCCGGGCAACGACCTCGCACTCCTCCGCATCGCAGGGGACGACTTCGTCCCGGCCACATTTGCCGAGCCGTCGACGATTCGGATCGGCGACGAGGTCGTCGCGATCGGGTTCGCTCTCGACCTCGACGGTGACCCATCGGTGACGCTCGGGATCGTTTCGGCGCTCGATCGCACGATCCAGACCGTGGCGGGGGCCCTCGACGGGTTGGTTCAGACCGACGCCGCGATCTCGTCGGGCAACTCAGGCGGTCCACTCGTCAACGCCGCGGGTCAGGTCGTCGGTATCAACACCGCCGTGGCGAGGGGAGACGCGACCGTCGCCGCCAGCAACATCGGTTTCGCGATCTCCGTCGGCGA
>JBDSBE010000037.1:0-6898 GCA_039921745.1 Ilumatobacteraceae bacterium
AGATCGTGGACGCCGGCAGCAAGGCCGTGTGGGGCCAAGCCGCCGACGAATGGCAGGCGAACAATCTCGTCGGTACGGTCGAGCAGGTGACCGAAAAGATCCAGACCTACATCGACCTGGGGTGCCGGGGATTCGTTCCGTGGTGCTCCGACTACCCGGAGACGGAGTCGCTCGAACTACTCGCGACCCGGATCATGCCCGAGGTCCGCTGATGGGCGCCACCGACGACTTCCGGCCCGCCGCCGACGATCTGATCGCCCGAAATGCGGAGTATGCAGCGGCATTCGAGGACGAACATCTGCCCGTCGCGCCGGCGAGGAACCTCGCGATCGTCGCCTGCATGGATTCGCGGATGGACATCTTCGCGCTGCTCGGTCTCGCGCACGGTGAGGCGCATGTGATCCGCAATGCCGGCGGCGTGATCACCGACGACGTGATCCGGTCGCTGTGCCTCTCGCAGCGCTTCCTCGGCACGCGGGAGATCATCCTGCTGCACCACACCGACTGTGGTCTGCAGGCGGTCACCGAGGACGCCCTGAAGGCGAACCTCGAAGCCGAGCTCGGGATCAAGCCGTGGTGGGCGCTCGAATCGTTCACCGACCCCTATGCGGACACGTTGCAGTCGATGCGCCGCCTTCAGCTCAGCCCCTTCATCCCGCACAAACAGCACGTCCGCGGCTTCGTCTACGACGTCGACACCGGTCTCCTCCAAGAAGTCCAACTCGACACATGACGAACGCGTGAGAGTCGGCCCGCGTCAGCCGGGCCCACTCTCACGCGTTCGATGTCATTCGTAGCTGCGGTAGATGACCTCGGCGACGCAGTTCGGCTTGCTCCCACCTTCGGTCTCGAACGTGAACCCGAGCGCCGTCTGGACGCCACCGTCGATGTCGGTGACCTCGTTCAGCGTGACGCAGAGGCGAATTCGGGAGCCGACCATGACGGGCGCCGGGAATCGGACCTTGTTGCAGCCGTAGTTGACGCCCATCGAGTACCCCGTGATGGTGACGACCTGCGGGTAGAGCACGGGGCCGAGCGACAGCGTCAGGTAGCCGTGGGCGATCGGTCCGCCGAACGGGCCGGCGTTCGCCTGCTCGACGTCGACGTGGATCCACTGGTGATCGCCGGTCGCCTCGGCGAACAGATTGACCTGGTCCTGGGTGATCTCGACATAGGGGCTGTAGCCGAGGTGTTCGCCGACGAGGCTCTTGAGCTCGTCGGCACCGTTGATCGTGCGTGCTGCCATCGCGCCAGCTTCGCACTTTCGGGTCGTTCGCTCCGAACGGGCCACCGACGCGGTGATATGAAGAGCGTTCATGCCCGACCTGCTGACCGTGCACGCCGCCACCAACCCGGACAAGACCGCCGTGATCGACGACCGCGGACCGTCCGATGTGCGCATCTGCAGCTACGCCGAACTCGAACACCGGTCGAATCGCCTCGCCCACGTGCTGGTGGACCACGGTGTGCGCCCCGGCGACAAGATCGTGTGGTGCGGACAGAATTCGACCGGCATCGTCGAGGTCGTGAATGCGTCCCGCAAGATCGGGTCGACAGCGGTCCCGCTCAACTACCGGCTGTCCGACGAGGAAGCGGTCTATGTCACGGATCATTCGGACGCAACGGTCGTGTACGTCGACGCCGCGTACGCGTCGCTGTTCGAACGGATCCGCGCCGACCTGCCCAAGGTCGAGCATGTCCTGGTGTTCGCAGGCGACGCCCCTCACGGGATGGTCGCCTGTGACGAACTGGTCGCTGCCGCCTCGTCGGAGCCGCCGCCCGAACTCCCGGCCGAAGACGCCGCCGGGGCGACCATGATCTACACCTCCGGCACCACCGGCAAACCGAAGGGTGCCTACCGCCGGCGCGGGACCAACCCGGAACAGACCGCAGCCCTGCTCGGCTTCGTCGGATACCGCCCCGACGACGTGTACATCACCACCGGCCCGCTCTACCACTCCGGGCCCGGCGGCTTCATGGCGATTGGTTTGGCAATGGGGCAGACGATCGTCCTGCAGCACAGGTTCGACGCCGAGGACTGGCTGCGCCTCGTGAGCACGCATCGCTGCACGTCGACGTTCGCGGCACCGACGCCGATCAGGATGATCTGCAACCTGCCGGCCGAGACCATCGCTCGCTACGACCGATCCTCGATGCGGGTCATGATCGCCAACGCCGCGCCGTGGAGCAATGCCCTCAAGCAGCGATATCTCGAGGTCTTCCCCGAGGAGTCGCTGTTCGAGGTGTACGGGTCGACCGAACTCGGCGTCAACACCGTGCTGCGTCCGGAAGACCAGCTGCGCAAGCCGGGTTCGTGCGGCCGGGAAGCGCCGATGGTCGAGATCCGTCTCTACACGGACGATGGCTCGATCGTGACCGAGACGGGCCCGGAGGCCACCGGTGAGCTGTACGTGAAGTCACCCTCCGTCTTCGCGGACTACTACAAGCAGCACGACAAGTTCGAAGAGGACCATCGCGACGGCTTCCAGACCGTCGGCGACATCGCGTATCGCGACGACGAGGGCTTCCTCTACATCTGCGACCGCAAGAAGGACATGATCATCTCGGGCGGCATGAACATCTATCCGGCCGAGATCGAAGGTGTCCTCGAGCAGCATCCCGGCATCTACGAAACTGCGGTGTTCGGGATTCCGAGCGAGGAGTGGGGCGAGACGGTGCATGCCGTCGTGGTCAAGCACCCGGCCGCAGAGCTCGACGATGACGGTGTTGCGCGCCACGCTCGTCAACACCTGGCGAGCTACAAGGTACCGCGCTCGGTTTCCTGGATGGACGAGCTCCCCAAGACCGGTTCGGGGAAGATCCTCAAACGCGAGTTGCGCCAGCCATACTGGGCCGATCGCGCCTCGAATGTCTGAACCCGCAGCCGGGACCGAGTTCCGGTCCGGTCTGATCGCGTTCGTCGGGCGTCCCAACGTCGGGAAATCCTCGCTGGTGAATGCGATCTGCGGGCGCAAGGTCAGCATCGTCTCCGACAAACCACAGACGACACGACACCGCATCATGGGTGTGCTCACCCGACCGGACACGCAGCTCGTCTTCGTCGACACGCCCGGGCTGCACAAGCCGGTCACGGCGCTGGGGGAGCGGGTCAATGCGACGGCGATCGAGAGCACGACCGATGTCGACATCCAGTGCCTCGTCGTCGACGCCACCATGCCGTTCGGGAAAGGTGACCGGTGGGTAGCCGACAAGCTCGACCTGCCGAATGCGGTGGTGATCGTCAACAAGATCGACCGCGCCAGCGGCAACCAGGTCCTGGCGATGCTGAACGGGGCGTCGGCGCTCGACGCGGAGGCCTACTTCCCGGTGTCGGCCAAGACCGGTGACGGCGTCGACGCTCTGGTGGCGCACCTGTCGGCGCGCCTTCCGGTCGGCCCACGGTACTTCCCGGACGACATGACGAGTGACATGCCCGAGGAGCAGTACGTCGCCGAATTGGTCCGCGAACAGCTGCTCGCCGTCACCCGCGACGAGCTGCCGTATTCGATCGCAACCCGCGTCACCGAATGGGAGTGGCCGCGGATCCGGGTGGACATCGTCGTCGAGCGCGAGAGCCAGAAAGGGATGGTCATCGGCAAGGGCGGCAGTGTGCTCAAAGAGGTCGGGCAGCGAGCGCGGGCACAGATGCCCGAGGGCGTGTACCTCGAACTGCGGGTCAAGGTCGACAAGGACTGGCAGCGCAAACCCGACCGGGTCGAGCGCCTCGGATACTGACCGGGTCAGCCGCCGTCGTCCGGATTGGGCAACGTTGCGCTCGGGGGAGCAGTCGACTCCGCCGACGCGGTCGTGGCGGTCGTCGTGGTGGTTGTCGTGGTCGTGGTGGTCGTCGGCGTCGGTGTCGTGTCGATCATGATCGAGAAGTCCTGGAACGACAGTTCCTCACCCGGCTCGCTGGTGCCGCCGAACTCGGGGACGTAGACCGGGAAGCCCTCGCCGGCGATCTCGAAACGGGCCTTGCCGATGCCGCTCCCGTCGGCCAACCGGTACGACGTGACGGTGAGAACCAGCTGCGCGATCGCACGCCGTAACGCCGGGGTCGTCAACCGGTCGACCTGGCTCTGGTCGAGCGTGATCGTGGCGACGCCGCGATCGACGACGATGTCGTCGACCATGTCGCGCCCGACGGCGGTCCGGAACCCGAAGTTCTCGAACACGTCGGGGAGTGGCTGCTCCAGCTGCCGCAGCACCTGGGTGAGTGGTGCATCGACTTGCAGGTCGCGCTGCAGGCGGGCGAGACCGTCGGAGAACCCGACCGTGTAGAACAGGTCGACCGGAGCGGTCAGCGTGGGTGGTTGCGTGGTCGTGGTCGTGTCTTCGGCCGGCGTCGAGTCGGCGGGTTGCTCCGTCGACGGCACGGTCGTCGTGGTGGTCGTGGTCGTCGTCGATGTGGTCGTCGTGTTGGCGATCTCCTTGGGCAGATCATCCGCGTCGTAGCGGGTCGACCGATCGTCGAGCGGTAGGCCACATGATGCCAGCACGAGCAACGGCACGGTCACGGCAGCGAAGAGTCGGGCCCGCATCACGGCTCGTCCGTCGGCAGTCGTACGACGAACCTGGCGCCTCCGCCGGGGCGGTCTTCGACCCAGGCCTCGCCACCGAGCGTGCGGGCGTGCTCGGCCACGAGTGCGAGTCCGAGGCCGGTCCCGATCCGGTTGCGGGCTGCGCTGCCGCGAGCGAAGCGTTCGAAGATGCGATCGCGTTCACCGGCGGCGACGCCCGGGCCCGCATCCTCGACGGCGATCTGCACGCAGCGTTTGACGGGAGACGGCTCGATCGCGATCCGGGTCGGTCCGTCGCCGTGGTTCGTGGCGTTGTCGAGCAGGTTGCCGAGAATTCGTTCGAACCGCACCCGGTCGATGCTCGCCCGCCGTCGCGACCGGCGGTGGACCTCGATCGGCAGGTCGCCGTAGCCGTACCGCTGCGAGACCCGATCGCACAACTCGACGACGTCCACCGGCTCCCGGTTGATGTCGGTGGCATTGGCGTCGATCCGCGACAGCTCGAGCAGGTCGATCACCATGTCATTGAAACGTCGGACCTGGCCGACGACCACGTCGAGCCCCTGCTGACCACGTTCGCTCAGTTCATCACGACGCACGTCGAGGACTTCGATCGCCGCGGTCAGGGCGGTGATCGGTGAACGCAACTCGTGGCTCACGTCAGACGCGAACCGCTGCTCACGGTTGATCCGTTCCTCGACCGCGTCGGCCATCTCGTTGAACGACCCGGCGAGCCGGTTGAGGTCCGGGTCGTCGGCGGGGTCGAGCCGGGCACCGAGGCTGCCCGACGCGATCTCGCCGGCCGCGTCCGCGACCTGCGACAGCGGCCGCAGCAGCCGACGGCTCGTCGACCAGCCGAAGAACGTGGCGAGGATCGCGGCCAGGATCGAACCGACCACCAGGGAAACGCCGAGCACGCGCAACGTCCGTTCGGTCGGTTCGAGCGGGAATGCCTCGATGTAGCCGACGTCCCAGGCCCGCAGGTTGACGCCGACGGCGAGATACGGCTTGCGATCGGGCCCGACGTACCGCTGCTGCCCCCCGGCGTCACCGGATTTGATCGACTGCACCAGGTCGGCCGGGAGGTCGTCGAGCGAGTACCGGTCAGGTGAGAACAGATTGCGGGTGCGGTCGGGAAACGCATCGCTGGCGAGCAGGACGGCGAAGCCGTCCGATTCGGTGTCGACGTCGCGCATGGTCCGGTCGATCTCGGCCGGTGTCCCGTCGAGCACGCCGTTGATCTCCTGGGCGTGTTCGATCGCGAATGTCCGCGCCGTCAACTCGCGCTGATCGAGCAGCGAGTTGCGGGCGAACAGAAAGGTCGCCACGGTGAGGCCGATGCCGCCGAGGAGTACCATCGCACCGAAGAACAGCGTGACTCGCGTGCTCAGGCGGAGCGATCGACGGCGGGCCATGGCCATCAGTGTGTCACGAGCAAACGGCGGGCCGGGGTTCCAACGCTGCCGGTGAGGCACCAGGGGGAGGAAGGTACCTCACCGGGGCAGCGTGAACAGTCATCATGATGCGTCGTCTCTGTGACGGCATCACGCCCGATCTGTGCGATTTCTGTAACAAACGGCCGGTGTTGCGGCCCGAACGTCCTGATCACGGCGTTTTTCCCAGATGACGAGAATCGTGGCACACTGTGACGACCGTGAACACGCTGCTCTTCATCGAAGACGACGACGGCATCCGCCTCGCCCTGCGCCTCGCCCTCGAGGACGAGGGGTACACGGTCCATGAGGCCGCCAACGGCAGAGACGGTCTGTCACAGTTCGCCGAGCACGAGGTCGACCTCGTCCTGCTCGACCTGCGGCTGCCGGACATGTCCGGATTCGACGTGTGTCGGGCTCTGCGGGCCGAGAGCATCGTGCCGATCATCATCATCACGGCGCAGACGGACACCCACGACATGGTCGCCGGGCTCGAAGCCGGCGCCGACGACTACGTGACGAAGCCGGTCGTTCCCAAGGAGTTGGCGGCCCGGATCCGGGCGCTGCTGCGGCGAGTTCACCTCCTGGAGACCAGCAGCAAGCCGGAGGCGGTGATGCTGGGCGACATCGAACTGCGTCGCGAGCAGGGGATCGTGCTGAAGGGCGGCGAGGAACTGAGCCTGACGAAGACCGAGTTCCGGCTGCTGTGCGAGTTCGCCGACCACGCCAACGCCGTGCTGTCGAGGGATCAGCTGCTCGAACGGGTCTGGGGGTACGAGTATCTCGGCGACTCGCGGCTGGTCGACGCGCATGTGCGCCGACTCCGACTGAAAGTCGAGGATCACCCCGACGACCCGCAGCTGATCGTGACGGCGCGAGGCGTCGGCTACCGGTTGCTGGCCTGACTCAGGCGGGCCAGACCGGTCGTCGCTTCTCGCGGAATGC
>JBDSBE010000038.1:0-32973 GCA_039921745.1 Ilumatobacteraceae bacterium
GAACGCGTCCGGACCAGACGTGCCCCGAGGGTCGCCGGTCGCTTTGACGTAGGTGAGCCCGAACTCGTGCGCCTCGAGCGGACGATCCAGTCGGACCGGTTCGCTGAACGTCCGCACCGGCTGGGGCGTGCGGCGCGGGCCGGCGAACTCGGCTTCGTCCGGGTCATCGAACGATCGCTCACGCGGCTGCACCAACCAGTCGACTGCGAGCCCCGCGGTCCCGCCGATCGGCCAGCCGGTGATCGACGCGACCGATTGCCCGTCGGTCGGCACGAACGCGTCCAGATACACGAGTTCGCGTACCCGGTCGCCGATCTGGTTCAGCGCACCGGTGACCACCATCCCTCCGTATGAGAAGCCCAGCAGCACGATGTCGGTGAGATGTTCGTAGACGATCTGGTTCACGACGTCGTCGATGTGCATCCCGACGCCGACGTGTGGGCTGGCGAGATGGGCCTTCTCGCCAATGCCCGTCAGCGCAGGCGTGAACACCTGGTGGCCGGCAGACCACAGGCGGGGACGGACCGTTCGCCAGGTGTGAGCGCCACCCCAGGCGCCGTGCACGAGCACGTACGTGGTCATGACGTCATCTGATCACGAATCGATGGCCGACGCGCGATCGTTGCCGCTCAGATCTGCGGGATCGGTGGGACGTCGGGCGTAGGAGCGGGGACGGGCGCAGGACGCTCCGGTACGGGCCCGGGGTCGGGTGGCGGAACCTCCGGGCTGGGTGGCTCGACCGGGTTCGGCGGGGCCGGACGGTCCGGCTGCACAGGATCGGGTTGCGAGGGGTTGGGGATGATCTCGGGTGGGTTCTCCGTCGGTGGGATCGTCTGCGGGGGTGGCACCACGAGGGGGGTCTGTGGATCGTTCGACATGTTCGGCTCCTGGTCGGGTTGGCGTTGGCTGGTCTCGCTGGTCGGATCGTGTTCTGCGACGAGTACTGATCGTTCAGCGCACCACGAGCACGGGGCAGGGTGCGTGATCGATGAGATAGCGACTGACGGACGGGTCGAAGATCCGTTCCCAGAAGTGTCGGTCGTGGGAACCGATCACGATGATGTCGCTTCCCTGTTCCGCCGCGAAGTCACAGATCGTCCGGGCCGGGTCGCCGACCTCGACATCGATCTGGGCGCGATCGGGCAGGCTGGTCTCCGCCGATGACACGGCATGCTCGGCGGTTCGTCGGGCCGCGTTGAGTTGCATCTCGATGTCCGCCGCCGTCGGCATCGCAGCCGCCCCGTACCCGCCGATGAACAGCGTCGGGCGTTCACCGACGCTGATCAGGCTGTAGCTGGCGTTCGAGCCGAAGAAGCCGTATGCGGCAGTGACAGCCTCCCGTGACTCGGTCGAATCGTCGACGGCAATCAGCACATCCATGACTCCTCCTCAATATTCCCCCGCAGCGGGTCACCCGACAATATTCCCCCGCAGCGGGTCACCCGACCACGAGCACGTGGACGGCATGTACCCGCCGATGGAGCGGATCAATCGAGGTGCGTCGAGCCCCTGGTATTGCGAGGGGTTTCGTCAGGGCGGACGGGGTATCAGCCGGTCGTGAGCCGAGACGCCGATGACACCGTCGATCGAACTGCCGACGGTCACCACATCGTGGTCGACGGTCGACGGTGGCGGGCCAGCGACCCGTCGATCCCGGAGGTGTTCCGGTCCGAGCTGGTGTCGGAACTCATGGCCGCCCGCCGAGCGGTCGGCGGTGCGAAACGGGCCGACGACGCCGATGCGATGCGTGCTGCTCGACGTCGCGTCCAGGATGCGAAGCTCGCCTTGGGCGAGCGGGGCGACCAGTGGTGGGAAACGCCGTCCGAACAGGGACGGCACGATCGGATCGCGGCAGCTGCGCAGGCCCTCCTGCGCCATCGCGACGCGACCAGTTCCATCTGCCCCAGCGACGTGGCTCGCGTGATCGGCGGTTCGACGTGGCGCACTCAACTCGACGTGGTCCGCGACGTCGTCGGCCGCCTTGCCCGCGAGGGCGTCGTCGTCGTGACGAAGGGGAGTGACACCGTCGACGTCTCCGTCGCGAAGGGGCCGGTGCGGCTGCGCCGTGGTCACCGATTTGAGTGACCGGGGGCGTTCAGTCCCAGATCGCCTGATGCGTCTCGGCATCGAAGAAGTGGGCGTTTTCCACGGCGACCGCGATCTGCGCGGTCTCACCCATCCGCACGGAGGAGCGCGGGTTGAAGCGGCCGACGGCGTTCGACGCGTTCTCGCCGCCCTGCTCCTCGACGGCATCCGGGTCGCCCGAGTCGACGGTGGTCGCGTCGAGACGGAAGTGCACCATGATCTCCGAGCCCAGCGATTCGAGCAGCGTCACCGGTGCGGTCAGCGACTTGCCGTCCCCACCCCCGCTCGCAAGGGCGGCGTCCTCGAAATCTTCCGGGCGGATGCCGAGCACGACCTGCTTGCCGTCGTAGCCACGCAGCCCGGGGCGCTTGGCCAAGACCGACGGGTCGAGATGGAGGTTCTGGGAACCGATCGTCAACGAGCCGCCGTCGCCGTCGATGGCCACCGTCGACTCGTACATGTTCATCGACGGCGAGCCGATGAACGCGGCCACGAACACGTTGTCGGGGCGGTCGTACAGATTCTGCGGCGTGTCGACCTGCTGGAGATAGCCGTCCTTGAGCACCGCGACCCGGTCACCCATCGTCATCGCCTCGATCTGATCATGCGTCACATACACCGTCGTCACCCCCAACTCGCGTTGCAGGGCGGCGATCTCGGCGCGCATCTGAACGCGCAACTTGGCGTCGAGGTTGGACAATGGCTCGTCCATCAGGAACGCCGCCGGCTGCCGGACGATCGCGCGACCCATGGCGACGCGCTGCCGCTGACCACCGGACAGCTGACCCGGCTTGCGGTCGAGGTTGGCGGTCAACTCGAGGATCTCAGCGGCTTTGCGGACGCGGGTGTCGATCTCCTCCTTGGGCACCTTCGCCAGCTTGAGCGCGAAGCCGATGTTGTCGTACACCGTCATGTGCGGATACAGCGCGTAGTTCTGGAACACCATCGCGATGTCGCGATCCTTGGGCTCGACGTCGTTGACGATGCGGTCGCCGATCTTCATCTCGCCCCCCGAGATGGTCTCGAGCCCGGCCACCATCCGCAACGCCGTCGACTTGCCGCACCCCGACGGCCCCACCAGCACCAGGAACTCTTTGTCCTGGATGTCCAGATCGAGGTCGTGAATCGCGTGATAGCCGTTGTCGTAGACCTTGTTGATCTTGTCGAGTTGCACGGTTGCCATGTCTGAATCCCCCTGATTGTCGTTCGCTCGCCGTCGATCACGGTTGGAGCGGTGCGTTGACCGGAGCCACGCCGTCTGGTCGGCAATAGTACGTGGTGTGACGTGGGCCACGTCAAGATTCGCCCCCCGGCGCGGGCTGAAGCCCCGACCGCGCAGTGTTCGCCATCGCCTGGCTCCTCCAACGGGAGGGCGTCACGGCACCAGTCGTCGGTCCGCGAACCCTGGCACAGTTGGACGCAGCACTCGGAGCAACCGAGATCGACCTCGACCCGTCGGTGCTGGCACGGCTCGACGAGATCTTTCGCGGTCCAGGCCCGCCCCCGAAGCGTACGCCTGGTCGGGGAGCTGACAGCTGCCGGTCACGCGTCGCGTCGGCCTCGCGGCGGGTTCGGCCGAAGGGTCGCCCCGACCTGCAGATCGTCTTCAGAATCCGCAACCACGTACCGCGTCAGTCGTTGTCCGTGCTCCGACAGTCGTCGCTGGTCGGCTCGGGAGATACCTGGGCTCAGCGGCTCGCGGAACCATGGTGCGTAGAACTCGAGGTTCGGGATCGCTCGCATCTCCTCGGAGAGGTTGGGGGTGCCGCCGTGCCAGGCGCGAACGTCCCGGATCTGCACGGCTCCGGCCGGCGCCGGACACACGGTGCTCAGTCGCATCCATTCCGGTTCCTCGGCCAATGTGGGGATCGGTGCGCGGGATTGCTGGGAACCAGGGATCTGACGGGTGGGCCCGTTCATCGGTGTGATGTCGACGGGCATGAAGTTGACACAGACGTACGGGCAGGGGAGGTCGCGAATCGTCAAGTGGCCGCGCGGATCGTGGAACGAGCTGTACGGGCTGCTGGCATGGTCCGCGAAGTCTCGGATGTCCGAGTGCAGCGGCTGGTACTCGGTCGCGCCGGGCAGGCAGAAGTCGCCGCTCGCCGCTCGCAGCACGTAGTCGTCGGATTCGAAGATTGCGGTTACGATCGGCGTCACCGTCGCAAGGTCGATCAGCATCTGCCACTCAGGGCGGTGCAGCATGCTGCGGGTGATGCTCGATCCGCCGAATGAGTAGCGGTGTGAACCGCGGTTCCCGCTCCGGTCGGGATCGAGCGCCAAGATGTCATTCACGGCATCGTCGACACCGGCCCGCAGCACCTCGGTCTGCTCGGGTGTCAGCGCGTCGCGAAGGACCACGAATCCGTCGCGACGGAAGATCATGACTGCGCGTTCGATCTCGTGTGGCTCGAGAATCTCGAGCCCGGTGATCCCGTTGTTCGCGAGCAGATGATCGCGGAGCTCGACCACCTCCGGGTCGTCGCGGTCGCGTCCCGCCCAGCCGATCTCGGCGACATTGCGCCTCGTCGATGCGCTTTCCTGCTCCATCATCTCGTCCTCCTGTGGGTGAGCGCTGTCCACATCATCTCACTCGATCGATCGTGCGCGGGGGTGTCGAACCGGTCAGATGCAGCAGGATCGCTGATTCCGGATTCATCGCCGGCGGCTGGATCCCCAGCGCGGCGAGTGTTCGCCCCGAAACGTCGACCCCGTCGGCGCACCATGCCGGCTCCGCTCGGGCCGGGCCGGTTCGTTCGCCGGGCAGCAGCAGCCGCTCGACGAGGTAGGTCGTCTCGGCGTCGAGGCCAGGCAGGAGAAGAGGCGGTGGAGAGAGTGAGACGTTCGTCGAGATCAAGGAGAGCGACACGATCGCCTCGCTGCGGTCGTGGGCGTAGACGCCGTGCGCGACGTACGACGGCTCGGTGTCGAAGCGAACGGTGTCGCCCCCGTGCAGCAGCGGGCGAAAGCGCTGATGGAGCGCGATCACCGTGCGGAGCGCGTCGAGTTCCTCGTCGCTGAGCGTGAGCAGGTTCCATTCGACGCCGAGGTGACCGAACAGGGCGGTGGCGGCTCGAAAGGCGAGGTCGTGGCGGCGTCCGGTCGTGTGGGCCCGCTCGGGACCGATGTGACAGCCCATCGTCTCGGCGGGGATCAGCATCGAGGCACCGCGCTGGATCGTCTGGCGCTCGAGCGCATCGTTGCAGTCACTCGTCCAGACCCGCTCGCATCGACGGAGGATTTCGTGGTCGATGCGGGCGCCGCCCGACGCACAGCTCTCGATCTCGACGTCGGGATGACGGGCTCGGAGCTCGTCGATCAGCCGGTACACGGCCAGCGTCTGCGCATGGGTGCCGGCGGAGCCAGATTCCAGCGAGCCGGCGACGTGGTCACGGTTCATGTCCCACTTCAGGAATGCGATCTCGTGGTCCGTGAGCAGGGTGTCGAGCTGCCCCAAGACGTGGGCGTAAGCGGCCGGGCGGGTGAGGTCCAGAACGAGTTGACCACGCGACATCACCGGCTCGTAGCCGTCGGTCGCCAGGGCCCAGTCGGGATGAGCGCGGTAGAGGTCGCTGTCCGGGTTGACCATCTCGGGCTCGACCCAGAGACCGAAGTCCATGCCGAGCGCGTGTACGTGGTCGATCAACGGAGCGAGCCCGTCGGGATGCGCCGCCGCCGACACGATCCAGTCACCGAGTCCGGCTGTTGCGTCCCGCCGTGACCCGAACCATCCGTCGTCGAGCACGAATCGCTCGATGCCGACTGCGGCGGCGCGCTCGGCGAGTCGGCGCAGACGGTCACCGTCGTGATCGAAGTACACGGCTTCCCACGTGTTCACGAGGACCCGGCGCGGCGTCGACGGGTGGTTGTCCCGTGCGCGCAGATGGCGGTGGAACTGGAGTGTCGCCTCGGTCAGCCCCCGGTCGCTGTGGACCGCGAGGAGATTCGGGGTTCGGTACGACTCCCCGGTTGCCAGAGCGATCTCACCGGGATGGAGCAGTTCGCCGAGCTGGAGTGAACGCCGTCCGTCGGAGAGTCGCTCTGCAGTGATGGAATGGTTGCCACTCCACGCGAGGTGCGTGCCCCAGACCGAGCCGTGCCATTCGCCGAACGCGGCCGTGCCGGCGAAGACCAGCGGTGCCGTCTCGTGCGAAGTACGGCCGCGCCGGTTCTCGGTGAGGACGGTGCCATGTGGCCACGACACGCGGTACGGCTGCATCTCGCGTGTCCACCTGCCCGTGAATCGGCACAGTTCGATGGCGTGTTGCGGAACAGGTAGCGAGAGTGAGAGCCCGCCGAGCAGGTACGGGTCGGCACCGTTGTTGGTGATCGTGGCACAGAGCGTGAGGAGCACGTCGAGGTCGATCTCGACCCGCAGCTCGAGCGCCGCAGTCTCGTCGGTCGACCTGACGATGACGCCGGTGGACGTCAGCTCGTGGTCGGTGATTGTGAAGCGAGGCGACCAATCCACCCCCCGTCGACGGTGGCCGGACAGGCCGGGTCGCCCGGTGTGGCCCGACCCGTGTTCAGGGACGACGCTCAGGGGCGCGACCGTGTCGGCCGCGCCGTAGACCAGGAGCCGTTCGAACAGCGCGGGAGCGGGTGTCTCCGGCAGCGTTGCGCCCCAGTGGACGATCAGGGGCGCCGCGCCGGAGACGTCGACGACGACGTCGCTGGTTCGGCCTCGGAGGTGGATCATCAGCGTGAGTCTGGCCGATCCCTCGCCCTGGCGGCGAACGAGTGCGACTTTCGGATTGACAAGTCTCCCAAAATGAATGAAAGTGACCGCAAGCGATGGAAAGCACCAGGGGGCTCCAGGAATCGCATCTCCCCGCCGAGATGCGGCTCGTCTCGATTCAGCAAACGCTGGGTCAGCAGGGGTTCGTTCGCGTCCGCGACCTCGCTGCTCGATTCAACGTGAGCAGCGTGACCGCCCGTGCAGATCTGCAGATGTTGGAGGAGCGACAGCTCGCTTTCCGGGTTCACGGAGGTGCGATCCCGTTCAGCGGCGCCAGGGGTGAGCGGCCGTTCGAAGAGGTGGCAGAACGCCACGTCGACGAGAAACGAGCGATCGCCCTGGCGGCGGCCGCCACCGTGGCGTGCGGTGAGACGATCATCGTCGACGTCGGCACGACGACCGCCGCGTTCGCCCAGGCGCTCGTGGAGCGACCGGAACTCGAGGATCTGACGGTCATCACCAACGGCATCAAGATCGCGCTGCTGCTCGAGGCGTCGCACCCGCGCTTCACGATCGTCGTGTCCGGCGGCACACTGCGCCCGAAGCAGCACTCGTTGGTCGAACCGCTCGCGACGACCCTGTTCGCCGACCTCCGCGTCGACACCGCGTTCATCGGTTGCAACGGCGTCTCGCTCGACGGCGGCGTCACCAACGTCAACCTGCCGGAAGCCGCAGTGAAGCGGGCGATGATCGGGGCGGCCTCACGGCGGGTCGTGCTCGCCGACAGCACCAAGCTCGGTGTGCGTGTGCTCGCCCCGATCTGCACGGTCGAAGAGGTCGACGTGCTGATCACCGACCGGAATGCCGATGCGGACGACATCGCTGGGCTGCAGGAACGCGGGGTCGACGTCGTCGTCGCATGACGACTCGACACCCACACATCGCCCGAGCCGACCGCTCGGAAGACACCGGCCCGCTCGACGGGGCGGGGGAGACATACGGCGACGGAGACTCCGGCGCCTGGACGAACACAAGGAGTACAACGTGAACAAGCGCAAACTGGCCGTTCTGGCTGCTGTGGGGTCGCTGGCCATTGCGGCATGTGGCGGCGACGACGACACGGCCGAGTCGACGAACGTCGCCACGTCGGGATCGACCGCCGAGCCATCCGCCGAGGCGACGAGTGGCGAGATGTCCTCGACCTCCGCCGATTCCGGGGCGGCCGCCGATGCAGGGGGCGACGTCACGGTTCGCTGGCGCACGCGCCCCGACAACGACGCGGAGGCCCAGGTCTACGCCACGATCAGTGACGAGATCGACGCCGCCAACGGCGACGCCGTCACCCTCGCCTACGAGCCCGGCACCACCGACGGTGCGAACTATCAGGACCAGTTGGTCACGGAGGCCGCGAACGGCACTGCGCCCGACGTGTTCTGGGTGCCCGGATCCGACATCGCCCGATTCCAGGACGCCGGCCTGATCCTCGATCTCGGCCCGATGGCCGAGGCCGACGGATTCGACACGAGCAGCTTCTACCAAGAGACGATGTACCACCTGACGTTCGATCCCGAAGCCGGGGAACCCGGCGCCAAGCTGTGGGGTCTGCCCCGCGACGTGTCGACGTTCGCCCTCTACCTCAACAACGACCTGATTGCCGAGGCAGGTGCCGACGACCCTCGCGCCCTGGCCGAGGCCGGTGAGTGGGACTGGGCGGCCCTCGTCGACGTCGCGACGAAGGTCGCTGACCTCGGTGGCGAGAACAAGGGCTTCGCGATGGACGCCTGGTGGGGGCCGCAGGGGTACTTCCTCAACGCTGCCGGCGGCAGCTTCTTCAACGCCGACCGCACCGAATGTGCGCTCGACACGCCCGAGGCGATCGCCGGAGTCGAGGAGATGCAAACGATCTTCTCGGGCGACATCGCCGTTCCGTACGGTGAGAGTGGCGAGGCACCGTGGAAGGCCGGCACGGTCGGGATGTTCATGAACGGTCGCTGGGCCACGCCCGGTGCGCGCTCCGACGCCGACTTCAACTGGGACGTCGTGCAACTCCCAACCGGTCCAGGCGGGACACAGGGCAACTGGCTGTTCTGGGGCGCGTACGTGGTCAATGCGAAGAGCGAGCATCCCGAGGCGGCATGGGAACTCGTCCAGGCGCTCACGACGAACGAGATCCAGGCGGAGATCAGCGAGCTCGGGGCCAACATCCCGAGCCGCCAGAGCGACGCTGCGATCGAAGCGTTCCTGGGCTTCAACCCTCCGGCGAACAACCAGGCGTTCATCGACGGTCTCCAGGACTCGCCGACCGCCGAAGGGCCGCTATGGGTCGGGAGCTGGCCCGAGTACAGCACCGTGATGGGCGACGGCATCTCGGCGGTGTTGAACGGCGAACGGACGCTCGACGACTACGCCGCGAACATCTGCTCGGAGACGGCGGTCGCGTTCGAGGGCTGACCGAACCTTCGGCCGGCCCGACGGTGGCGTCATCGTCGGGCCGGTTCACGGTGCTGGGTACATTCCACACGAGACATGGGGAACCTGTGGCAGACATGACGATCGTCGGCGACGCCGTCGACTTCGGCGAGAGCATCCGCGCCCGTACGGCGGAACCCGACCACGATCTGGGCGTCAGCATCCGTGTGCTCGCGGTGTGGCACGTCGTCGGCGCGCTGGCGTGCGCAGCCGGGGTGATGTTGGCGCGACGCGGGGGCGAAGCAGAGCTGCCGTGGATGCCGAAGTACGCGCTGCTCGGGTTCTTCAGCGCCGCACTCGTCGCCAATGTCGCGAGCGCGTACGGCGTGTCGGCACGAACGCGGTGGGCCCGCCCGACCTCGCTCGCAGTGAACTATCTTGTCGCCGTGGTGGGGGCGACCACGACGCTCCACCTGTTCGACGCCTACCGCTCGATCGGTTCGTTGGGCGACGGGCTGTACAAGGCGTTCCTGCCGTTCCTGGTCGTGTGTGTGGGAATGATCTGGGTGTTGGTCGCCGGGCAGCTGCTGGCTAACCGCCCGACCGCGAGCGGCCCGCTACTGCTGCGCAAGGCGGGTTGGTCGTTGACCGCGGTCGCATTCGTCTGGTTCGTCGTCGCGGCCAACCCGAGTGGCCTGATCGACACGGTCGGTCGATCGATCACCCGACCGCTCACGCTCGGTGCACTGGCTCTGACCGTCGGTGCGTCCCTCGCCACGCGGTTGATGTGGTCGCGCGCCGCCGCCCGCCACTTCGGCACGTCGCGTTCCACCCAGGAGGCGCTCACCGGGCTCGCGTTCCTGTCACCCAACCTGTTCGGATTCCTCGTGTTCTTCGCGTTTCCGCTGCTGTTCTCGCTGGTGGTGAGCTTCTTCGACTGGGAGACCACCAACACGAGCCGGGAGTTCATCGGTTTCGGGAACTACGTCAGAGCACTGTCGCTCGACGTCTCGGGGGCGTCGCGGGCGAACGCCGGTACCGAGGTTCTCAAGCCGGGCTACCAGGTACTGATGAACCTGGACTGGTTGGGACAGCATTGGGTGCTCGGGGCACGCGACGTGGAGTTCTGGCTCTCGATGCGCAACATCATGGTGTTCCTCGTGCTCGCCGTCCCGCTTGCCGTGCTCCCCGGCCTCGTGCTGTCGAGTGTGCTCGCCTCGAAACTCCCCGGCATGAAGGTGTTCCGGGCGATTTACTTCGTGCCTTCGGTCGCCGGCGTGATCGGGGTGTCCATCATCTGGGGTCAGATGTTCGACGCCACGATCGGCTGGATCAACTACCTGCTCGACCTGGTCGGGTTGTCGTCGCCCGGACAGGGTCACGGGTGGCTCACGCAACGCAGTACCGCGCTGGTCTCGATGGTGGTCGTGTTCGCGTGGATGAATTTCGGGTTCAACACGATCCTGTACCTGGCCGGGCACCAGGCGATCCCGAAGGAGCTGTACGAGGCCGCCGAGATCGACGGTGCGAACGTATGGCAGATCTTCCGACGGATCACGGTCCCGCAACTGCGCAACACGACCTTCTACGTGCTGATCACCACGTCGATCATGGCGCTCCAGCTGTTCGACATCGTGTGGATCCTCTCGAGACCGGCGCCGGGCGGTCCGAACAACGCCACGTTGACGCCGGTGCTGACGCTCTATCAGGAGGCGTTCGCGAACAACAGCCAGGGGTACGCGTCCGCGCTGGCCTGGGTGCTGTTCATCGTGATCTTCGGGTTCACGTCGGTGCAGTTCCGACAACAACGCGACCAGGCGACCTCCGGGGGTTTGTCGTGAGCGTCCGTCGCAGAGGGCCCAGGGCGACCATGGCCCGGGTCGGCGCGTACGCCGGTCTGGTGTTGGTGGCCGTCGTCGTCGTCTTCCCGTTCGTCGTGGCGTTGGCGACGTCGACGAAGAACAACGACGACATCTTCCGCTATCCGCCGACGCTCGTTCCCAGCGAGCCACAGACGGTCGAATCCGACTCCCTCACCAACATCGACGACGCCGGAAATGATGTGCCCGTGTACCGACTGACGGGCATCGACGGCCAGTACGCGCTGGTCGACAACGACGTGTCGGTTGCCGAGTTCAGGCCAATCGACGACCTCGAACGGGTGATTCGGCGGCCGCTCGACGACGCTGCGGAGACCGGCGACACCGTCACGATCGACGGTGAGGAGGAGGACGTGTACGAGGTCTCGGTCGACGATGTCACACTTGTCGTGTACCGGTCGAGAGTGACGTCGGGCGGGCTGTTCGTCAACCTCGATGACCCTACCGACGAGCGAATCGAACTGATCAACCTGGCCGAACCGCTGACCCGGTTCGGTCCCCGGCTGGAGAACTTCCCCGAGGTCATCCAGGACAAGCAACTCGGGCGGGCCGTCAGCAACACCGTGCTCGTCACGATCGCGGTCGTGTTGGGTCAGATCATCACCTCCGTCCTCGGCGGGTACGCGTTCGCGCGGATCGAGTTCAAGGGCCGCAGCGGCTTGTTCCTGCTGTATCTCGGCTCGGTGATGGTGCCGTTCGTGGTACTGATCATCCCGCTGTTCCAGCTGATGCTCCAGGCCGGATGGCTCGACAATCTCGCAGCGCTGATCATCCCCTGGGTGTTCACCGCGTACGGCACGTTTCTGATGCGGCAGTTCTTCATCGGGATCCCCAAGGAACTGGAGGAGGCCGCGCTGATCGACGGGGCGAGTCGCTCCCGGATCCTGTGGAAGGTGATGGTGCCGCTGGCCCGTCCAGCGATCGCGACGCTTGCGACCTTCGGATTCCTGTACGCGTGGAACTCGTTCTTCTGGCCGCTCGTCATCATCAACTCCGGCAACCCGGATGGTCGGGTGCTCTCGCTCGCTCTGGCCACCCTCGGTGGACGTTCTTCGACCGACGTCAACCTGGTGTTCGCCGGCGCAATCATCGCGATGACCCCGCCAATCCTCGTGTTCCTCTTCGCCCAGCGCTATTTCGTCGAGAACTCCGCGTCGAGCGGTCTGAAGTAAGGAAGCGTCACGATGGCAGCAGTCTCATTCTCCAACGTCACCAAGGAGTACACGTCTGACGGCATCCGAGCCGTCGACGAGCTGAACCTCGAGATCGATGACGGCGAGTTTCTGGTTCTTGTCGGCCCGTCGGGATGCGGCAAGTCCACAGCGCTCAGGATGATCGCGGGTCTCGAGGAGGTCACCGACGGCGAACTTGCGATCGGGGATCGAATTGTGAACGAGGTTCCGCCGGGCGACCGAGACATCGCGATGGTCTTCCAGAACTATGCGCTGTACCCCCATATGACCGTGCGCGACAACATCGCGTTCGCGCTGCAGGTAGCGAAACTACCGAAGCCGGAAATCCGGGAGCGAACGCAGAAGGCCGCTGCGATGTTGGGCCTGACCGAGTACCTCGATCGCCTGCCCAAGGCGCTGTCGGGCGGTCAACGTCAGCGGGTCGCGATGGGGCGGGCGATCGTTCGCAGCCCGCAGGTGTTCCTGATGGACGAACCGCTGTCGAACCTCGATGCAAAGCTCCGAGTCCAAATGCGATCGGAGATCATCCAGATCCAGAAGCGGCTCGGGACCACGATGGTCTACGTCACGCACGATCAGATCGAGGCGATGACGATGGGACATCGTGTCGCGGTGATGCGCAAGGGGATCCTGCAACAGGTAGCGCCCCCGCAACGGCTGTATCACGAACCGGCGAACCTGTTCGTCGCGGCGTTCATCGGGAGCCCGTCGATGAATTTGCTGACATGCTTCGTCGGCGGCACCGCGAGTCACCCGGTCGTCGAGGTCGCGGGTCACCGGATCGGCATCGACGCCCGGGCCCTCGATCGATATCCCCGCTTGGCTGACAGCATGGGCGAACAGGTGATCGTCGGTATCCGACCGGAGCATTTCGCCATGGCGGGCGACATCGACGTCCCCGAAGACCAGCACATCACGGTGCACGTCGAACTCGCCGAGGCGATGGGGTCGGAGGTCCACATCCACACCCCGTTCGCCGTGCCGCCGGTGTCGGTCGAGGGTGCGCCGGTCAACGCAGAGGACGAAGATCAGATCGACACATCGGTGACGCACGTGATCGCCCGCGTCGAGGGTGTCCACGTCGTGGAGAACGACAGCGACGCCCGTCTGGCCGTCAAATCACACCTGTTCCACTTCTTCGACCCGGCGTCGGGCCAACCGCTTCGATGAACGTCTCGGTGTTCGTCGGTCCGAAGCTCGCCGACCGAGACCATGAGTGAGATCCGAACCGATCCCGTGCTGGGCACGGTCGTGCATGTCGTACGAGCGCGACAGGAACGCCCGAACCTGCCGTCGAGTGGATGCCCGTTCTGCGTCGGGGGCATCGAGGCGCCGGCGCCGTATGACGTGCGGTGGTTCCCGAACCGCTGGCCCGCGATGGAGGGCGAACGGTGTGAGGTCGTGCTCTACACGCCGGAGCACGACGCCACCTTCCACTCGCTCGGCATCGAGGGGGCGCGCAAGGTGATCGACCTGTGGGCAGACCGCACCCGTCGGCTCGGCGCCCGTGACGACGTCGACTGCGTGCTGGTGTTCGAGAACCGAGGCCCCGAGGTCGGGGCGACGATCGCCCATCCGCATGGCCAGATCTACGCCTATGACCACGTCCCTGACCGGCAACGGAGACGGTTGGACGGTGGGTGGCGACCGGACCACCAGCCCGGGGATCGGCTCGTGATCGAGCGGGACGGGTGGGCGGCCTGGGTGCCGCACGCGCCGACGTTCCCGCTTGCGGTGGAGCTTGCGCCGCTCGATCGGCGCCCCGACCTGGATTCGATGTCGAGTGCCGACCGCAGTGGCCTGGCCGGCATCCTGATCGACGTGCTCGCCCGGGTCGATCGGGTGTACGACGGTCCGACGCCGTACATGATGTGGCTGAACCAGCGACCAACCGTCACCGACCCCACACGGTTCGCCGACGCGTGGTTCAACATCGAGATCGTGTCGCCGTGGCGTTCGGCCGGCGTGCAGCGCTTCATCGCCGCAGCCGAGGTCGCGAGCGATGAGTTCTTCAATCCCGTGATCCCCGAGGACATCGCCGAACGGCTCCGGAACGCCGGCTGACATGCTCCCCGTGATCGGAACCCTTCGGCCGTGGGCCGACCCCACGCTGCTGCAGCTCGGCCGGCTGCCGATGCACGTCCCGCTCGACGCTGCTGACCGCCTCGCCCTCGACGGCCCATGGCAGCTGGAGATGTTCGAGCGTCCAGACGCAGTGCCGGCGACGGCAATCACGGGGCGACGCCGTCGCGCGGTCGAGGTCGCCGTGCCGGGGAACTGGACGATGCAGGATCTGGGGACGTTCTCCGACCCGCCCTGGTACACCAACGTCCAGATGCCCTTCCCCGGGCCACCGCCGCTGCTCCCCGAGCGGAACCCGACCGGCGTGTACCGCCGATCGTTCACGCTGACGCATGCGTGGCTCCGGCGACGCTCGCTCGTCCACATTGGCGGCGCCGAGAGCGTCCACGCCGTCTACGTCAACGGGACCTTCGTCGGTTACGGCACCGACAGTCGGTTGCCGAGTGAATACGACATCACGTCGCACGTGCGACAGGGACGCAACGAGCTGGCGATCGTCGTCGTCAAGTTCTCGGCGCACAGCTACATCGAGGATCAGGATCAGTGGTGGATGGGTGGTCTGCACCGGTCGGTGTGGATCGAGCACCGGGCGCCGGTCCGGATCGCCGACCTGCCGGTCACGACCGACTACGACCCGGCCTCGGGCGCCGGCTCGGTCGCCGTGACGACGACCGTCGAGGTGGGTGGAGATCCGGCGGCGGGCTGGACGGTCCGCACCACGCTGCGTGATCCGCGTGGCAAGCGGGTCGGGCGGCCCGACGAGCAGCCGGTGCCCGATGCTCACCGACGTCCGTACGAGTTCCACGGCTTCCGAGTGATCGCTAGGTGGGAGCTCTCGCGGGCGACACCGTGGAGCGCCGAGTCACCGGCGCGCTACACGGTGACCGCCGAACTGATCGACCCGGCGGGCGACGTGGCCCAGGTCGAGACGCAGCTGGTCGGCGTGAAGCGGGTCGAGGTTCGCGACCGCCAGTTGCTGGTCAACGGGCGGGCGATCTGGATCTTCGGGGTCAATCGCCACGACCACCATCCCGACCGGGGTAAGGCGGTCACGGTCGACGACATCCGCGACGACCTGCTCGCCATGCGAGCACACAACATCACCGCGATCCGCACGTCGCACTATCCGAACGACGCGGTGTTCTACGACCTGTGCGATGAACTCGGGTTCTACGTCGTCGACGAAGCGAACATCGAAAGCCACGCGTACAACCGGAGTTTGTGTGACGACCCGACGTACCGGTCGGCCTGGGTCGACCGCGGGGCACGGATGGTCCAGCGTGATCGCAATCACCCGTGCATCATCCTGTGGAGCCTCGGCAACGAGAGCGGGTACGGCGACAACCACGATGCGCTCGCCGGCTGGATCCGCAAGGCCGACCCGACGCGGCCCCTCCACTACGAAGACGCGATCCGCATCGACGGATGGGTCGACGGGGGGCTCACGGCAACCGATGTCGTCTGCCCGATGTACCCCGAGATCGCCGACATCCAGGCTTACGGCGACAGCGCCGGCACGCGCCCGCTGATCATGTGTGAGTACAACCACGCAATGGGCAACAGCAACGGGTCGCTGTCCGACTACTGGCACGTGATCACCACGACGCCCGGGCTGCAGGGCGGGTTCATCTGGGAGTGGAAGGACCACGGCCTGCGCCAGACCCTGGCCGACGGCACCGTGCGGCTCGCGTACGGCGGCCAGTTCGGCGAGTCGCCCCATGACGGCAACTTCGTCGCCGACGGTCTCATGTCGGCCGACCTCGAACCGCATCCGGCGATGCACGAAGTCGCATGGGTCCACCGACCCGTCACGGTGACCGCCACCAGGGGTGGGCTGCGGATCGAGAACCGGCAGTCGTTCGCCGGGTTGGGCGCGCTGAAGGCCCGCTGGGAACTCTTCGTCGGGGGCGAGATCACGCGCCGCGGTTCGCTGCGTGTGCCTCCCGTCGAGCCGCACGGGAGCGTCACGATCGGACTCCCGGTCGAACGACCCGAGCGTGCGAGCACCGATGTGCAGCTCACCGTGCGATGGGAGCTCCGCGCCGATACCTGGTTCGCGCCGGCCGGGCACGTCGTCGCATGGGATCAGATCGAACTCCGGGCCCCTCGTCGAACGGGCCGCAGTGGCGTCGAGACGGCTCGCACCGATCGATCATCGCGCGCCGCGATCGACCAGGCCGCGATCGACCAGGTTGCTCCGGTCCTCCATCTCCGTCGGGCCCCGATCGACAACGACGGGTTCAAGCTGATGCCCGAACTCGGCCGTCGGCTGCGGGTCGGCGGCCGCTCGATGGAACGGTGGCAGGACATCGGCCTCGACACGGTCGACCCGGAGTCACTCGTCGACCACGAGATGACCCGGCGAGTCGACGGCACCGGCACCGTCTTCCGGCACGTGGTCGACGTACCGGACGAGCTGACCGACCTGCCGCGGGTCGGGGTGACGTTCCCTGTGCCGGCCCGGTTCCGATCGCTGCGGTGGTTCGGGCGCGGCCCGCACGAGAGCTATCCCGACCGGCGCGGTGCGGCGACGCTCGGTATCTGGGACGCCGAGCCGGACGAGTCTCCTTACCTGGTCCCGCAGGAATTCGGATTGCGCACGGACTGCCGATGGCTCGAACTCGTCGACGCGGACGGCGCGGTGATGCGCATCGACGTGGTCATGCCGGCGTCACTCCACATGTCCGCGACGTGGCACACCGACGACGATCTGGCCGATGCCGCGACGGCGACCGAGTTGCACCGGCGCGACCATCTGACGGTCAACATCGACGTCGCTCACCGCGGCGTCGGAACGGCGAGTTGCGGACCCGACACCCTCCCGCAGTATCGGCTCGCAGCCGGACGGTACGAGTTCGCGTACCGCATCTCCGTGTGATCAGCGGAGTTGCTGGCGGCGGAACGTCACCATGTCGTACACGCCGGCGATCACCATGCCGACCCCGACGAACACGATCACGACCCGCCCGTACGACCCCGACGCCAACCGCCGGAGCGCACCGTCGAGGCCGACGGCCTCGTTGGGATCGAAGTCGATCGCCGCGCGTGCGAGGAACCATGCCACGACGGCGAGCACGAACGCCCGAGCGACGAACCCGCCGACGCCGAGCCGACCCAGCCAAGCCTCCGCGCCGGGGGACAGGTCGCTGGTGTTGATGTCGTCGATGAACGTCCGACCGAGACCCTTGCGGAGGTGAACGCCGGCCACGACCAGGATGACGAGCGCGATCACGATCGCGACGAATCTCCCGCCGGTCAGGTCGAGCAGGCGCGCGGTCATCGCTTGCGTCCCCTCGTCACCCTGCGTGCCTGTCGACGATCGGGACTGGGTTCCTGCGGCGGGCGAGCCGATCTCGGTGAACGCGAGTCGGAGCCCGACGGACGCCATCACGCCGTAGAACACGCCAAGGCCGAACCAGCCGATCCGTTTGATGATCCCGACCGGATCGATGTCGGTGCTGCCACGGATCACGGCCTGGGTGATGTTCCACACCATAAACACGATCAGCCCGATTGACACGATGATCAGCAGGACGGCCCCGAGCGGCTGCGACGAGACCACGCGCAGCGCGCCTTCCTGATCGGCGTCGGCGTCGGGTTGCGCCCAGCGCGTCGTCGCGATGCGCACGGCCAGCACACCGATCAGGACGAAGACGAAGCCCTTGCTCAACCAACCGAATCGGGTGACCCGTGCGATCCACGAGATCGCGGTGTCAGGATCATCGGTCATGCCGCCCGACGATGCCCCGATTCGGCGCCGGTCACACGCCCGAGGCAACGACCTGCGGTCCTGACATCGGCCGGTCAGCACGTCAGCCGGCCAGCACGGTGGCGCCTGCGCTCGGCGCGCAGATCCAGACGCGAGCCGGCAGACCGTCGTATTCGTACCGCTCGACGAGATCGCGCTCGAACTCGTCGGCTCGGGTCGCGGTCACGAGGGCGACCGCGCATCCGGCGAACCCACCGCCGGTCATCCGGGCTCCGAGACACCCGGGCGCGTCGAGCGCGACATCGACGATCGCGTCGAGCCCCGGCCCCGACACGGCGTAGTCGTCACGCAGACTGGTGTGGCTCTCGGTCATCAGGGTGCCGAGGCGTCCCGTGTCGCCGGACCGGAGGGCTGTCACGGCGTCGAGCGTGCGCTGGTTCTCGGTGACCACGTGATGGGCGCGACGCCGGTCGAGCGGGTCGGTGATCTGGGCCACCTGGTCGAGCGTCGCATCCCTGAGCGTCCGGATGCCCAGCTCCGCGACCGCCCGCTCGCAGGCCGCTCTGCGGTCGCCGTACTCGCCGTCGACGAGTTCGCGTCGGGTCCGACTGTCGAGGATTGCGATCACGACCTCATCGGGAATCGCCGTCGGGGTCAGTGTGAGTTCGCGACAGTCCATCAGGCTTGCGTGACCGTCGACGGCCCCCGCCGAGATGAACTGGTCCATGATCCCGCTGGGCACGCCGACGATCTCGTTCTCGATCCGCTGCCCGAGACGGGCGATCTCGATCGGCGACCACGACGTGCCGGCGCGGGCAAGTAACCCGACGATCGTGGCGACTTCGATCGCAGCCGACGACGACAGGCTGGCGCCCGTCGGGATGTCCGTGTCGATCGTGGCCCGCCAGCCTCCGGTCGGGACGCCCTGCTCGCGGAGCAGCAGCACGGCGCCGGCGACATAGCGCGCCCACGGTGCCGTCGACCGTGGGTCGGCACTCGGGTCGATGACGACCTCCCCGAACCCGTCCGACACGATCGTCACGACGCCGTCGACGCGGTCGCCGTCGGAACCGATCGCCAGGACGGTGTCGAACGGGAGCGCCATCGGGAGCGCAAATCCGTCGTTGTAGTCCGTGTGCTCGCCGATCAGGTTCACCCGCCCCGGCGCTCGCACGACGATTTGCGGCGCGCCCCATCGGGCTACGTGAGCGGCAACCGCGCGGTGATGAGAGGAATCGTTGGTCACGGCTGCACGATAGATCGTGTCGCCTGCGTCCCCATCGGCCCGTCCGACAGTCGAGACGGCCCGATACGGTCTGGTGAGTGGACGTACGAATTGGTGTGACCCAGGCCCCGCGTGAACTCACCGTCGAGGTGGCCGACGAGGATCGCGACGACATCAAGGAGCGGGTCGAGGCTGCGCTTTCCGGTGCGACCGACGTGCTCTGGATCACCGACAAGCGCGGTCGGGACGTCGGCGTGGCCGCAGCCAAGATCGCATACGTCGAAGTGGGTTCCGCTGACGGGACCCGTCGGATCGGGTTCGGGAGCTGATGGCCGACGGGGCCGACGCGTCGATCCTCGACCGCCGGCTCGTCTTCGTCACCGGAAAGGGTGGCGTCGGGAAGACGTCGGTCGCCGCCGCGCTCGCCTCGCTCGCCGCCGGACGCGGCCAACGCACGCTCGTGTGCGAGATGGACGCAAAGGGTTCACTCGCCGACGCGTTCGACAGCCGCCCGCTCACGTTCAAACCGCGTGAAGTCGAACCGAACCTGTTCGCCATGGCGATGAACACCGAAGACGCGCTGCGGGAGTATCTCCGGCTGTTCGTCCGGGTGCCGTTCCTCGGCAAGATCGGCCCGCTCGCCCGGACGTTCGACTTCGTGGCCGACGCGGCTCCGGGCGTTCGCGAGATCCTGACGGTCGGCAAGTTCTGCTGGGAGGCCAAGGAGCACCACTACGACCTGATCGTCGTCGATGCCGAAGCGACCGGGCACATCGTGTCGCAGATCGGGGCGCCGCTCGTGATCCGCGAGCTCGTGCAGGTCGGGCTGGTGCGCGATCAGACGGACTGGATGCTGGAGGTGCTCCACGACCCGGCCGTCACCGGGGTCGCAGTCGTCACCACCCCCGAGGAGATGCCCGTCACCGAGACGCTCGGCCTGCTCGGACGGTTGGAAGCGGAAACCGGCGTCGAGCCAACGACCCTCATCGTCAACCGCGTGCTACCTGCACTGTTCGACCGGCGTCAGGCCGGTATCGTCGATCGGCTCGACGATGCGGAGGGTCTGCTCGTCGACGCAGCAGGCAAGAATGTCCGCGCCGTGCTCGATGCCGCCCGGATCACCGAGGCTCGTCGCCGGATCGGCGGCGAGCACCTCGCCCGTCTGCGCGAGCACTCCGACCTCCCGATGCTGATGGTGCCCGAACTCTTCACCCGTGCGACTGGGCGGCGTGTCGTCGCGCTGGTGGCCGATGCGCTCGCCGAGGAGCTGGACTGATGGCCGGTCGCGACGGTCCGGATCTGTTGGCCCTCCTGGCCGCGAAGGAGATGGTGCTCGTGGTCGGGGCCGGCGGCGTCGGCAAGACCACCACGGCGGCTGCGATGGCCGTGATGGCTGCGGCCGAGATCGGTGGGCGCGTCCTGGTCCTCACCGTCGACCCGGCCAAGCGGCTCGCGGATGCGCTCGGCGTCGGCGCGATCGCCAACGAGGCGACTCGTGTGCCAGATGCCGCGTTCGCCCAGGTCGGGGTGAAACCGCGTGGCGAGTTGTGGGCTGCGATGCTCGACACCCGCCAGGGTTGGGACGAACTGATCCGCCAGCATGCGCCCGATGCCCGTATCCGCGACTCGGTGCTGGTGAACCCGCTCTATCAGAACCTCACCGGGCGGTTCGTCCACAGTCACGATTACCTCGCGATGGAGAAGCTCCACGAGCTGCACTCCACCGGCGAATGGGATCTGATCATCGTCGACACCCCACCGTCGCGGAACGCGCTCGACGTGTTGGACGCTCCTCGCCAGATGAAGGAGTTCTTCGGGTCGCGCCTGCTGCGGTGGCTGACCGTGCCGTACCGGTCTCGGCTCTTCACGGTGGCGTCGAAGCCGTTCTACCAGATTGCCGATCGCGTGCTCGGGTCTCGGTTTCTGCAGGACATCGCAGAGTTCTTCGTGCTGTTCCAAGCGATGGAGTCAGGATTCGTCGAACACGCGACGGAGGTGGAGCGGCTGCTGTCCGATCACCGCACCACCTTCATCGTGGTCTCCACCCTGGAAGCGGCACCGAGTCACGAGGCGAACTTCCTGGCGCGTGAACTGCTCCGCCGCAACATGCACCTGGGTGCGATTATCGCGAATCGTGTGCTGCCGACATCGTTCATGGCGAAGGGATCGGCCACCAGCGCCCGCAAGCTCGTGAAGGCCGCCGGCGAGGGCCTGGCCGGCGACGTGGCGGCGGAACTCGGCACCGACGCCGAGGCCACCGAGGCAGTGCTGACCGAGATCGGCGAGCGGTTCCACGAAGTCGCGGTCGTGGCGACCCGCGAAGCAGAGCGTCGCGCCGAACTCGCCGAACTCACGTCGCTCCTCGTCGCGGCCCCGATGCTCGAACACGACATCAACGACGTCGCGGATCTGCTCGAACTCGCGGCAAGCTTCCGTCCATGAACCCCTCGCATCTCTCGTTCTGGGCAGGGAATGGACGGCCAGAGGCGTCCGAATCCGGACCGGAACGGGCGTGGTCGCTGTGAACGCGCTGGAATCGCTGCCCGTCGTCGGTGAGCGTCGACTCGCCGTCCGCGTCACGCCGGACGCATACCGCCAGATCCGAGGCGGCAGCCCGTGGCTCTACGACGGGTCGATCACCTCGGTCAGCCACGACGGCGCGCCCGGCGACCTGGCCGTGATCTTCGACGACGATCGTCAGTTCGCGGCGATCGGGCTCTGGGACCCGACGTCACCGATCCGTGTCAAGCTGCTGCACGCCGGCTCGCCCACCGCGATCGACGATCACTGGTGGCGGGAGCGCCTGTCCACGGCGCTCGACCATCGCCAGGCCCTCACCGACGATCCGGACACCACGGGGTATCGCGTCGTGCACGGCGAGAACGACGGCCTGCCCGGACTGATCGTCGATCGATACTCGGACACGCTCGTCATCAAGCTGTACACGCCTGCCTGGTTCCCGCACCTGCGGTCGGTGGTCGCCGTGCTCCAGGGGCTCCTGGAGCCCGAACGGATCGTGGTGCGGCTCAGCCGCGGCGTCGCGAACGGCGAGACGTTCGGATTGTCGGACGGCGAGACGATCGTCGGTGCAGCACCCAACCAGCCGGTGTTCTTCCGCGAGCGCGGCCTCACCCTCGAGGCAGACGTCGTGAACGGTCAGAAGACCGGTCACTTCCTCGACCAGCGTGACAATCGTGGCCTGATCCGCGGCATGGCATCGGGAGCCGACGTGCTCGACGTGTTCTCCAGCACCGGCGGGTTCTCGGTTTCGGCAGCAGCGGGCGGTGCCAAGTCGGTGCATCTGATCGACCAGTCGGCGCCGGCGCTGGAGACGGCCAAGCGAAACCTGGAACACAATCACCGCATCAGTGAGGTCCGGCGATGCGCCGTGCACACCACGACCGGCGATGCGTTCCAGGTGCTCGCCGATCTCGCCAAGAAGGGCGAGCAGTTCGACCTCGTGATCGTCGACCCGCCGACATTCGCATCCAACCAGGCTGCGGTCCCACGGGCGCTCGCCGCCTATGCGCGCCTCACCCGACTGGGTCTTGCGGTCGTCAAGCGCGGCGGCACGTTGGTGCAGGCATCGTGTTCGAGCCGGGTCACCACCGACGACTTCGTCGACACGGTGAAGTCTGCGGCCGCGTCCGCCGGCGCCGACGTCGTCGAGACGCGCCGGACGGGTCATGCAGTGGATCATCCGATCGGCTTCGAGTTCGGCGGGTACCTCAAAGCGGTGTACCTGACCGTGACCTCGACCCCCGACCGTCTCTGACCGTCTCCCACTCTCGTTCTGGGCAGGGTTTGGACTGCTGTGGCGATCCGATCCCTGCCCAGAACGAAGAAGGTGGGCGGGATGTCAGGTGGTGGGCTTGAAGAACTGTTCGATCAACGGTTCGAAGTGGGCGAGCGGCGCGCTGACGTAGTCGGCGTCGAACGCGGTCTGGTCGTACTTGGCGCAGAACTCCTCGGTGTAGTCGTAGAACGGCGAATCGGCGAACGCGTCGCGCGCGTTGCGGTCCATTCCGAGGTGATGCCAGAAGTAGTAGCCCTGGAAGATCCCGTGGTGTTCCACCATCCAGTGATTGGCCTCGGACACGAACGGTTTCACGATGCCGGCCGCGATCGACGGGTGGTTGAACGGAGCGAGCGTGTCGCCGATGTCGTGCACGAGCGCGCACATCACGTACTCCTCGTCGCGACCGTCGGCCTCGGCCCGGGTCGCCGTCTGGAGGGAGTGCTCCAGACGTGACACGGGGAACCCGCCGTGGTCGCGTTCGAGCATCCGGAGTTGGGTGACGATGTTCTCGGCGGCCATCGCCTGCGTCGTGTTGAGCTGGTCGGCAATCACCATCCAGTCGTCCCGTGTCGATTCCTCGAACGTCGTGAAGCTGGTGCGCAGTTCGGTGTCACTCATCGCGACATCGTAGAACTCGTTCGGGAATGTCAGCGACCCGGCTCGTCATCGGGCAGACTCGGACTCGTGCCGAAGCTCTCCGAACTCGTTCGCGATCACACCACCCTCGACGCCGAACAGACGGCCCATCTGAACCGTTTGGTGAGCGAGTGGGGAATGCTGGCCGATTTCTCCTTCTCCGATCTGCTGCTCTACGTGCGTGAACCTGAAGGTGGTTGGATCGTGGTCGGCCAGGTCCGCCCGGCGACCGGCAAGACGATGTACCCGAACGACTGGGTGACCGGGCTCGCCAACAACACGGAGAGTCTGGTTCTGGACGCAGCGTTCGAGTCGTGCGCCGTGGCCGAGGGTGAGATCGAGGTCGAAGGCATCGACGACGAGACTCGGATGATGGCGATCCCGGTCATGTTCGCGGGGGCCCCGGTCGGCGTCCTGACCAGGGAGTGGATCGAAAAGGATGGTCGTGGGCCGGGCGAACTGGAGCGAGCGTACGGAGCGGTGTTCGACAAGTTCGTCCGCATGATCGCCGACGGCACCTTTCCGTTCGCGCAGCGGGTCGGCGACTCGAGCGCAGCGCCTCGGGTCGGAGACGGATCGCTGTGGCTCGACGCCGACGGACAGGTGCAGTACGTCTCGCCGAATGCCGCTTCGGCGCTGCACCGAGTCGGCATCCAGGCTTCGGCGGTCGGCATGCGACTCGCAGAACTGGGATTCTACGACGGCCCGGTCCGCCAGGCGTTCGAGCGTCGGGAGCCCGTGATCGAAGAGTTCGAGCAAGGCGCCAACGTCACCTTGCTGTGCCGATGCGTGCCGTTCCTGGCCGACGGGTCGGTTGCCGGTGGGGTGCTGCTCATGCGCGACGTGACCGAACTGCGCAAGCGCGATCGCCTCCTGCTGAGCAAGGACGCGACGATCCGCGAGATCCACCACCGAGTCAAGAACAACCTGCAGACGATTTCGTCGCTCCTGCGGTTGCAGGCTCGTCGACTGACACATCCGGAAGCGATCGCCGCAGTCGGCGAATCGGTTCGACGGATTCGCACCATCGCACTGGTGCACGAGGCGTTATCGCGCGAGCCCGGCGACGACGTGACGTTCATCGAGATCGTGCGTCCGCTGCTACGCCTCGCCGAGGAGGGCCTGCAGTCTCCCGACCGGCCCGTGAAGTTCGCGGTCCGCGGTGACGGCGGCCGGATCCCGGCGGCGATCGCGACTCCTCTGTCGGTGGTGCTCACCGAGTTGTTGCAGAACGCCGTCGACCACGGTTTCCCGGAGGGTTCCGGGGGTGGATCGGTGATGGTCTCACTGCAGAACAACGGGCGTCAGCTCGACCTGTCGGTGATCGACAACGGTCGCGGCGTGGCATCGGGTTTCACACTCGACTCGGCGACCGGCCTGGGCCTGTCCATCGTCAGGACGCTCGTGACGACAGAGCTCAACGGTGAGATCGTGATGCGGCCCTTGACCGTGCCGGACGCGGAACGGGCGGGGTTCGACACCGATCGCACACCACGCGGCACGGTGGTCGAACTGTCGGTGCCGATCAGCGGCGAGTGAGCAGCGGTCAGGAGACTTTCGTCACGCGACCGTAATATTGCTGGTGGCGATGACACACTGGACCCGTGCTCACCGATGCGCTCTCCGAACTGACGGCGCGGGCCCTCTCCGGCCCGTTCGTGGTTGTCACGATCGTCTTCGTCGCGTTCGTCTCGACCCGGATCGCACGGGTGATGATCCGTCGTGTGATCAGGCATGTCGCCAAACGGAGCCTCGTCGTCGCTCGTCGAGGCGGCAGCATGTCGCCGGGCTCGTGGCGGGCGCGGGCCCGCAGGTTGAACGGCGAAACGGGGGAAGTCGGCGAGCAGCGACGCCGTCAGCGCATCGACGCTGCCGCACGCATGATCAGCCATCTCGCGTCGATCGTCATCTGGATCGCCGCCGGCATCGCCGTGTTCCACCTGCTCGACATCAATCCGGCGTTCTTCCTGTCGAGCGCCGGGTTCATCGGCGCGGCACTCGCGATCGGCGGCCAGCACAAGGTCAACGACTACCTCACGGGTCTCAGCGTGCATTTCGAGGACCGGTACGGCGTGGGAGACGAGATCGAGATCGAAGCCGGTTGGTCGGAGCCGGTGCGCGGCATCGTCGACCACGTCGGGCTGTTCAGCACGAGGGTGCGTGATCGGCGCAGCACGGTCCACGTGCCCAACCATGCGCTGGTCAGTGTCAGGAACCTGTCGCAGGAAGCCCCGACGACGACGCTGCGCGTGAACGTGCCCGACACTGCGGATCCCGAGTACGCGGCCCGCCTGATGCGCGACATGGCCGGCACCGACGGTCTGACCGACGTCATGTTTCTCGGCGACCTCGCGGTGCGCGATGCCGGTGACGGCCAGACCGAGATCGACGTGTCGACACGAAAGGCACTCGATGGTCGATCTCGCGACCGGCTGGTGCGGCGCGTCGAGCGGGTCCTCGAAGATCAGAACGGCTGACGCCGTTCTGCGACGGTCAGCTGGCGGCGGCTTCGGCCGACGCAGCAGCGGCGGCGCGCGCAGCGCGGAGTTCGGCGGCCCGTTGGCGGCGGATCGCCCGACGTTCCTCTTCGGACAGCCCACCCCAGATCCCGGAGTCCTGATTCGTCTCGAGCGCGAAGTCGAGGCACTCCCTGGTCACCCTGCAATCGCCGCACACCTGTTTCGCGTGGTCGATCGACGTCAACGCCTGACCGGTGGTACCGACGGGGAAGAACAACTCCGGATCGGTGTCACGGCACAGTGCGTGATCACGCCAGGTTTCTTCGGCGGCTGCGAGAGCGAGGCTGGACGCAAGGATCGACACGTAGGAGCTCCTCGGAAGTGTTGTGGGCGACCTGATGGTCGACAACCCGTGGGGGAGACGCCGATGCTGTGTTGCGGGCGAGTGGGTTGCGGGCCGTAGGTTAGGCGCTGCCGGAGCCGTTATCAAGAAGATCCGATAGAACGTCGCGGGTCATCTGTTTTCGAGATGGGAACCGTCGAGGTGCAGATACACGGCTGCGGTCGCCGCCCACTGCGCTGTGCCAGCATGCAACCGTGACGTTGATCGTGGCCCACCGAGGCGCTTCGCGAGCCGAACCGGAGAACTCGATCGCGGCGTTCCGGCGTGCCGGCGGCATGGGTGCCGACGGCGTCGAACTCGATGTTCGCCGCACGCTCGACGATCAGCTCGTCGTCCATCACGACCCGGTCCTCGCCGACGGCCGGATCGTGCGGCGCACGGTCGCCGCCGACCTGCCGGGCCCCCTGCTCGCCGACGCCCTCGACGCCTGTGCCGGGATGTTCGTGAACGTCGAGATCAAGAACGATGAGTCCGAGCCCGATTTCGATCCCGACGAGTGGGTGGCCGGGCAGGTGGCGGTCGAACTGATGCGGCGCCGCACCAATCTTCGCTGGGTCGTCTCATCGTTCCGCCTCGCGACCATCGATGCAATGCGGTCGATCGAGCCCACGATCCGCACTGCCTGGCTGACCGAGCAGCTGGATGCCGCCACCGTCGCCGCGGTCTGCGCGGGCGATCACCTCGGGGTCCACCCGTCTGTCGAATCGCTCGACCAGGGTGCGATCCGACTCGCCCACGCCGCCGGCGTGTTCGTCGTTGCGTGGACATGCGACGAACCCGAGCGACTTCGTGAGCTGATCGGGTGGGGAATCGACGGGATCTGTACGAATGTCCCTGACGTGGCGCTCGCCATCCGGGCCGGCGTCACCTCAGGGTGAGGCTGCCGGGAAGACCAGTTGCACCGCGTCGCGAACGTGGTCGAACTCGAGTCTGCCGACCGTGCCGAGATAGTCGCCGTCGAGCTGGTACGGGAACGGTTCGTCATGGGACACGACGAGGTGCTCCACGTCGCGCCACTCGACCAGATCGTCGCCCGGTTTCACGCCGCCGCCCCTGAGCGCCGATCCGAGACCACCCAGGATCGACATGACCCGCATGGTCGTGAACGTCACCACGACGAGTCCGCGGTCGAGCGTCGCGGCGGGGGAGAGGTCGAGCGGGCGGTTCCCGAGATACGTGTACGGGTTCGTGTTGAGCACGATCGAGAAATACCCGTCCTCGATCACGCCGTGGGCGCCCCCGTCGAGCCGGAAATGCGGCTCGTGACGGTCGTAGCCGCGCGCCCAGGTCGTGAGCCCCGCTGAAATGAACAGCGGGTGTCCGAACCACCGCTTCAGCGAGGCGCGCTGCTCGACGGTTCGCACGACGGCGGCGTCGAAGCCGATGCCGGTGTGGAAGCAGAAGAACCGACCGTTCACCCGGCCGAGGCCGATCGGCCGAAGGTCGGCGGCATCGAGACCGGCCGCCAAGAGATCGGCCGCAGCAACGGGGTCGTTCGGCATCCCGAGCGTCCGCGCGAACACGTTCGTCGACCCGCCCGGCAGCACGCCGAGCGCAGTGTCGGTGCCGGCGATTCCCGTGGCGACTTCGTTCAGCGTGCCGTCGCCGCCGTAGCCGATGACCACGTCCACACCGCGCCGGGCTGCGTCGTGCGCGAACCGGGTCGCATGACCGCGACGGTTGGTCTCGACGACTTCGACATCGTGGTTGCGAGCCAGCCGGCGATGCACGACCACTGTGTTCCTCGCGGTCACCGACGACGCGAACGAGTTGACCACGAGCATGATCCGCAAGGCCGAGACGGTAGCAGCGGCCCCCGCGACGAATTGTGCCAGGCACAATTCGTCATGCAGGGTTCTCCGGCCGGGTTTCGGTAGCTTGTGAATCCATGAACGTGATCGTGTGCGTGAAACAGATCCCCGATCCGGCGCAGCCCGGTGAGCTGGATCCCTCCGACAACACCCTGAAGCGAGAGGGCAAGTTGATCCTCGACGAATCCGACAGCTACGGCGTCGAGATGGCGTTGCAGTTGGTCGACAAGGCCGGCGAGGGCGAGGTCAGCATCATCTCGATGGCGCCGAACGGGGAGATGTCCGGCATGCGGACCGCTCTCGCGATGGGAGCCTCCAAAGGTGTGCTCGTGTCCGATCCCGAGTTGGCCGGATCCGACGCGCTGACCACTGCGAAGGTGCTCGCCGCGGCCTCACAGAAGGCCGGCGCCGCCGACCTCATCATCGCCGGCACCGAATCCAGCGATGGCTACACCGGCACGGTGCCCGAGCAGATGGCCGAGGTCCTCGGCCTCCCGTCGGTGACGTTCGCCAAGAGCATCACGGTCGACGGCGACACGATCAAGATCAACCGCCAGACCGAAGCCGGCTACGACGAGGTCGAGTGCTCGATGCCACTCGTCGTCAGCGTGACGGCAGGGGTCGTCGAACCCCGATACCCGAGCTTCAAGGGCATCATGGCCGCCAAGGGCAAGCCCGTGGAGTCGTTCACCGCAGCCGACCTCGGCGTGACCGCCGTCGGATGGGCAGGCGCCGACCAGGAGATCGTGAACGTCGAGCAAGCGCCGGCGCGTGAAGCCGGAGAGATCGTGGAAGACGATGGCGAGGCCCACCTGAAGATCGTGGCGTACCTCGAGGGCCTCAAGCTCATCTGAGCAGGAAGAGAGAACGAATCATGGGAATCGACAACATCTGGGTGTTCGCAGAAGGCGAAGACGGTCAGCCGACCTCGGCGACCCTCGAACTCCTCACCAAGGCCCGCTCGCTCGGCACGGTGGCAGCGTTCGTCATCGGCGACGGTGCCGGAATCGCCGCCAAGCTCGGCGAGTACGGCGCCGCCAAGGTGTACTCCACCGGTGACCTCGACGGTCATCTCCCAGGCGCCGCCGGAGCAGCCGCCATGAAGGCCGTCATCGACGGTGGTGACTCACCCGACCTGATCATGTTCCCGCAGAACTACGGCGGTCGCGACGTGATGAGTCGGCTGTCGGTCAAGCTCGACAAGACCGTGCTCACCAACAACACCGATGTCGCCGTCGATGGCGACACGGTCAAGGTCACCACACCGATCTTCGGCGGCGAGAAACTGGTCACCACCACGTTCACGGGCGCCGGTCCGTACCTCGCCGCATTCCGTCCGAAATCGTTCGAGCCCTCCGCCGGTGACAGCGCTGCAGGTGACGTCGTCACGGCACCGGTCCCCGATCTCGGTTCGACCGGCGGAGCGAAGGTCACCGAGGTGCATGTCGAGGAGACGACCGGCCCGAAGCTCGACGAGGCCGCAGTCGTGGTCTCGGGCGGGCGAGGCCTCGGCGAGGCCGAGAAGTTCGACATGGTCGAGCAGCTCGCGAAGTTGCTCAAGGGTGCGCCCGGCGCATCGCGCGCGATCGTCGACGCCGGTTGGGTGCCGTACTCGATGCAGGTCGGCCAGACCGGCAAGGTCGTCAAGCCGACCGTGTACATCGCAGCCGGCATCTCGGGCGCGACCCAGCACATGGTCGGCATGAAGGGTTCGAAGAACATCATCGCGATCAACAAGGACCCGGAGGCGCCGATCCACGGGGTCGCCGACCTCGGCATCGTGGGCGACGTCCACAAGGTGCTCCCTAAACTCATCGAAGCCCTCCAGTCCCGCTGACCCGGCCCGCTGAGCCGGGCCGGATCGCCCGCTGGCTGCGTTGCGGATCGGGCTCGTCGACCACAAGTCGACAACGCCCTCCCGCGCCTTGCCAGCGAACGATCCGATCCCGGCTCAGACCGCATGGTTGGGTTCGTGGACCCGCAGGGTGCCACGGGTTCGGCCCTTCTTTTCCTCGTGATCCGTGGGGACGTATTCGCTCCAGGCGGTGGCGGAGCCCCGCCGGTCCCCACGTTGCGGGATCCGAATGCGGCCCTTCCCGAGGAACGGAGCGAGCGTCAGCGAGTGAGTGACGAGGTGCGTCAAAGGATTTGGGAGAGGAAGAGCTTGGTGCGTTCTTCCTGGGGGTTCGTGAAGAAGTGTTCGGGACTGCCGACCTCGACAATCTGACCGTCGGCCATGAACACGACCCGATCGGCGACCTCGCGGGCGAAGCCCATCTCATGTGTGACACAGATCATCGTCATGCCCTCCTGAGCGAGATCCATCATCGTGTCGAGGACCTCCTTGATCATCTCGGGGTCGAGGGCCGAGGTCGGTTCGTCGAACAGGATCACTTTCGGCTTCATGGCCAGCGTGCGCGCGATCGCCACGCGCTGTTGCTGACCGCCCGACATCTGACCCGGGTACTTGTTGACCTGCTGCGGGATCTTCACCCGCTCGAGCAGTTCCATCGCCGTTGCCTCTGCCTCGGCTTTCGAGATGCCACGCACGTTGCGCGGCGCCAGAGTGATGTTCTCCATCACGGTGAGATGCGGGAACAGGTTGAACGATTGGAACACCATCCCGGTCTCGCGGCGGATCTCCTGGATGTTGCGCACGTCGTCGGACAGTTCGATCCCGTCGACGACGATCGTGCCCTCGTTGTGGCGTTCGAGTCGGTTGATGCAGCGGATCAGCGTCGACTTGCCGGAGCCCGACGGGCCGATCACCACGACGACCTCCTGCTTGCCGACCGTGAGGTTGATGTTCTTCAATGCGTGGAAGTCACCGAAGTACTTGTCCATGTTCCGCACCTCGATGATCGCCTCGCCCGTGCCACCGGAGATCTGGGTGGCGTCGGCGTTGATCTGGACGTTGCTCATGTCAGTGCTCCTGTGGTGTCGATCAGGGTCGGTGCGGTGTGGCTGGTCATCGCGTGCCGATCCCGAGGCGTGTCTCGAGCCGGCGGCTCTCCTTGGACATCGTGTACGAGAACGCCCAGAAGCCGAGTGCCACGAACAGGTACGTCACCGGCGCAAGGCCGCGACCGAGGAACTGGGGCTGGTTGTTGGCGATCTTTGCCGCTTCGAGGAACTCGAGGATGCCCACGACGAAGAGGAGCGACGTGTCCTTGAAGAGCGCGATGAACTGGCCGACCATCGCCGGAATCACTGCCCGCAGCGCTTGCGGGAGCACGATCAGGCGTTGAAGTTTGCTCGGAGACATGCCCAGCGCCTGAGCCGCCTCGGTCTGCCCGTTCGGCACGGCCTGCAGGCCGCCGCGAACGATCTCGGCGATGTACGCCGCGCTGAAACCCATGATCGCGACGATTGCCAGTGTCAGGTCGGCGGGTCGATCGAAGTCGATCGGCAGGAAGAACGGGAGCAGCAGGCCGGAGAACAGCAGCAGCGAAATCAGCGGTACGCCACGGATGAACTCGATGTACAGCACTGACGCCGTCTTGATGACAGGAAGCTTCGAGCGACGACCGATGGCGAGCAGAATGCCGAACGGCATGCCGAGTGTGATCCCGACGACCGCGGTGAACAGGTTGACGTGAATCCCGCCCCACTCCTTCCATCCGAACCCGTCGAACCCGATCGACCGGATCGCCATCGCGGCGACGACGGCGGCAGCGAGCGGGACCAGCCACTGGGCCGCCTTGGCTGACGAGCTGGTCGGCGGATCGCGGCGGCCCATCTCGGCAAGGCCCCAGATGAACACCACCAGCCCGACGGCGAGACCGCCGAGTGTCGACGTGCCCGCGACGACCAACATCGAGGCGATGACGAGCAGTGCGACCACATAGATCGCCCGCGAACGCACGGCCGACGGGAGCCGCCAGGCGATCTCCCGTACGACGAACACGAGGACGATCGACGCGACGACACCGATCATCGGCAGGATCGTGCGGGCGAAGGCAGCGAAGAAGATCAGGATCGCGATGACCGCCCAGAATCGACGGGCGAGGTTGAGCGAGCTCGAATAGGGCGGCTCGACACCCTGGAGGTGGGCGAGGTCATGGGCGTTGCGAGCGGTCGAGCCGGCCGCCAGCCCGATCGCGGCCATCAACGTGAAGCCCGATGCCCAGAGTCGCCACAGCTCGTCGTTCGGGAACTGGCCGATGATGAAGATCCGCAGCGTGTCGCGAAGGATCGTGAACTCGATCGAGATCAACCAGGCGATCGCACGCCAGGCGAGGAACGCCAAGATCACGGCGACGACAACCGTCAGGATCGAGTTGCCCATCGTGCTGAAGAGATTCTTCCTGAGCCATTCGCGCGGCGGAAGCTTCTCCTCGGTGCGTGGTTCTGGTAGCGGCATTGGGTCTTCGCCCAAGACGGCCAAGCCGATCTGGCTGGTGTCGAGGCCTCCGGCTCGAACGTCGGGATCATGATCGGTCATGTCAGCGACCCACGATCTGGAGTCGGCGGTTGACCAGGTTGCCGATCGCCGACAGCGCGAGCGAGATCACCAGATACATCAGCATCAAGACCAGCACGAGCTGCGGCGCAGGGAGCGACTGGCCGTTGAGGTTGGAGATGATCGAGGTGATCTCACCGAA